>CBEVRO010000006.1:0-42688 GCA_965552295.1 uncultured archaeon
CCTCGGGCACCAGGCAAGGGCTCAACGGTCGATACCCACGCATCCGTAAAGGCGGACAGGGCAGCGGCCACCTCGTGAGCCGCAAGAAAGACGCTCCTCTCTGCCAGGTACTCCTTGATCAGCTCTCTCCTATCTAAGGCTCCAGAGGACCTCCTCAGGGACTCCAGCAGGGCGAGATCCTTGGCCATGCGCCTGGACTCGTTTACGTCAAACCCCAGCCTAGCAAGCGCAGCCTGGTAGCACGCTGGTAGGCTAGCAGAGTCCTGAAGCAGCGCCGTGAGACCGTCGAACACAACCCGCATATCTCCGCTCCCCTCTCCACTCCTAAGGGCTGAAGGTCGCGGGTCCCCTCAGGTGCCCTCAACCTGCCAGAGACAGATCCTTATGACTCTCGACCTGGGCTTCTGAGAGGTTGACGCCAGAAAGCCCAGCTCCTTTATCTCTCGCTCTAGCTCCACCAAGTCGATGGGCCCGTTGGATCTCACGAGAACCTCGTAAGATACCGTCCTCCTTCCATCCGGGAGGAACGCATCCGACTCCTCGACCCTAATTACCGGGCCTATCTCAGAGAGATAGCCCAGCAGGCCATTGAGCGCCGGATTGTCCCCCCGGTACTGTGCCATGACCTACCTTGAGAACCTGCAGGCCGACCTAAATAAGCCCTACACGAGGCTGGTATTACCTCCCGGATGCCCTTAAGAACTCGTTAACATACGCCATGACGTGTCTGACGACCTTGCTGAGGTCCTCGGCCTCTCTGGAGGCTCTCTCAAGGTCGTCAAGCAGCCTGCCCAGTACCTCCTCTATCAGCCTCCTGGGCGCGTTGTAGGGCAGGGAGACATCCCACTTTACCACCAACCTGTCCAGTTGCGCCAGGAGATACTTAAGCTGGGTTGTAAGCTCGGATGTGACCCTCTCGTCCAGCTTTCTGTTGCCGCCGTGGTTCCCAGGGGCGTGGAGCCGACGGAGGGCCGACCTCAGTCTAACCCTCAGCTCTGGAGTGGGGTCGTACCTGACGCTTATCACGACCCTCCTTCCCCTGACGCTCGCGCGGGCGTGCGGACCCAAGATCTCTAGCGCTTGGGCAACCCACTCCGGCTGCTTCATTCCTCACCCTCCGTCAGCTCTCTGTAGAACCTCCTGCTCAGCTCGGCCACCTCCTCAGGCCCAGAGGCGCCAGCGTAGGCTCTCAGCCAGTCCTCGTTTAGCCTCAGGAACTCGTGCCCCCACTTGAAGGCCGAGAGCACCTCCTCAGCCTGACTCCACTTGCCCAATATGCACAGGGCTGCGGCCACAGCCTCTGCCGTGGAGAGCCTGAACGGCCTCCCGTAGTTTATGGGGTTGGCAGCCACGAGCAGCGGCAGGACCCTCCTCCTGCCCCTCGGCCACCTAACCTCGTCGATCCTCTTCCAAGAAGCGTCAATGGCCACGACCCCCCTCTCGAGGGCCGCGGGCCTATCAGCCGGGCTGAGGAAGATTCTGACCGTGGGATCCAGCACGACTGCGCCCCTCGGGGGCCTGCTGGTCAGGGTCGCCAAGCCCCTCCTAGCCAGCCTCAGTCCAGTGGCCTTCCTAGGATCGTCATGTCTGAGCCTGACTACGTAGAGCCTGACTCTGTTCACTTCAGCCTCTCCAGGACTATGAACGTCACAGTCTCGACCACGTCCTCGTCCGACCTGATCTCCTCGAGTACCCTCGAGAGTTCGAACGTGTTGTCGGCAACTATCCTGAGCAGGAAGTCGAAGGGACCCGTGACGTAGAGTACCTCGACCACGTTGTTCAGCTTGGGGAAGCTCTCCTTGAACTTGGGGGCCTTTGGGGGTTTGACCTTCACAGCCGTGTAGGCCTCTACGGGCATGCCGGATCGCGACACTCTGGCGACGGAATATAATAAGGTGGCGAGGAGATTCAAGCGGAGGGGGATGACGAGTTCGGCAGGAGGCGCACGCAGGGGTGCGCTCCGGCCGGCTTGCTGACCCCTCCGGCGTCACTTCGATACACCCGCCCGAACCTCTGCAGATCCGCTCAGCTCTCCCAGGACGGCTATCACCCTCGAGTCGCCGAAGCGTCTGACCATCTCTAGACCCTCGGCGTGGACCCCAGAGATCCTCCACCTCCTCCTCACGGAGATCTCAATGGCCAGCTTCTTGACGGGCCTCTCGGACTTGAGGTCCACCCAGACTTCTCTGCCATCGTAGCCCGACTCCATGGAAACGCTCAGTCTGGCGGTCCACCACGCCATGTAGTCCCTCAGCTTCATCTTGAACACGCTGTCCCCGCCCTTGGCGGATGTGGCCACGAGCCCCCACATCCTAGTGGCTGGAGTGAGCTTCGAGGAGGGGAACTCCCAAAGGGGGAGAGCCCTGCCTCCTACTATCGGCCTGAATGGAAACGTGGTCCCGGCGCAGGGCTTGTCACCAACGCTCGGCAGCGAGGTCACGACGCCGCGTCCACCGACCTTCGAGTACTCGAGCCAGTGCCTGCCCTCCGGTAGAGGCTTGAGCCTCCTAGGTGGGGGGCTCACCGCCGTGGCGTCGGCGCCGCCTGGGTGAGGCCACAGCCGGACGAAGGGGTAGTCCCATGAGTGGAAGCACGCCTCGATCAGGCTCACGAGGAGTGCGGTCATGCTGTCGAGGGGCGGCACGTCTCCCTTGCAGGGCCCGCCTCGACCCGACAGGAACGTCAGGGCAGAAGTCGAGGGCTCCAGCCCGATGTAGAGAGTGTCTTCAGACGCAGCGATGAAGCCGTCAGCGTCGACCCTCCTGCCGGCGGGCGAGTAGAGGGGTCCCGCAACCGGGAAGTGTTTGCCAAACACTCTAACAGGACCCGAGGTGGTGCCAGGCGGGACCTCAACGGCCTTTCCTCTGGGGCTCCTGGCCCCCAGGACGAGCGAGGTAATTGGTATGCTCGGCAGCTTTGCGCCTGACGGAATCAGAGCTGCGACGTGTCTCGCTGGGTCGGGGCGACCCACCTCCTCGAAGGGGACGCCAGAGACGCCCAGCAGGTGCCTTAGCGCAAGTCCCCGCTGTCGCTCAGCGGGCAGCACTGCCAGCTTCAGGTGGGGTACCCCAGGCGTGGATGGCTTGAGAGGAAACTATTATGCGCCGCAGGGCATAGTGACTACGGCCGCACTACCCGCATCAGCCGTTAAGTGGGTGACGAGGCCTCAACCTATGGGTGTCTACCCTGAAGGTCTACATCTCGGCGGACCTGGAGGGGATCTGGGGAGTCGTTCACTCGGAGCACACGCTGAGAGACGGCAGGGAGCACGACAGGGCGAGGAGGTGGATGACCGAGGAGGTCAACGCCGCCGTCGAGGGAGCTCTCAAGGCGGGAGCCTCACAGGTGGTCGTGAACGATTCCCACGGGACGATGAGGAACCTGCTCCCCGACGAACTGCACCCAGAGGCGGCCTTGATCACAGGGTCGCCGAAGCCCATGGGTATGCTCGAGGGCTTGAATGGCGACTTCGACTGCGCGTTCTTCCTCGGCTACCACGCCAGGGCTGGGTGGAAAGGAGTGCTCAGCCACACGTACAGCGGGCGCGTGGTGAGGCGCGTCCTGGTTAACGGGAGGGAGGTCGGGGAGTTGGGGTTGAATGGGATGGTCGCAAATCAGCTAGGCGTTCCAGTTGCGCTCGTGACGGGGGACGACGCTCTCGTGGAGGAGGCTAAAGAGCTATTCCCATTGGCTCTGACGGTGGTCACGAAGAGGGCGATAGGAAGGTACGCGGCCCTGTGCCCTCCCAGAAGAAAAACCCTGGAGGCTATAGAAGAGGCCGCGTATCGAGCTGTGGAGGCTGTGAGGAAGGGAGACGTCAAGGCAGAGCCGCCTCAGCCCCCGCTTGAGGTTCTAGTGGAGCTCACAGACCCTGGGATGGCCGACCTCGCGAGCCTCATGCCGGGATGTGATAGAGCTGGCCCTGCTGCCGTGAGATTCTTGGCCCAAAACGCCGTCGAGGCCTATAGGGTCGTGAGGGCCGCCATGTACTTGGGATCCGCCATTCTCAGATAGAGTCGACGACGTGATATTGATCCTAGGTTATTGAGACCGCTTGACACGTGGCCGTCTGGCGAGAGGATCCCTATGCGATCGTATTAAGCCTCTGGGCCTAGCTGGGAGACTTGTCCTCTTAGAATTGACGCGGATGCTTCCTCCGAATCGCTCGGGCGGTCGTCGTGCCTCAAAGTCATTTGAGTGGTGGGGGCCTACTGTTAGGCGGCGTTGAACTTGCACGAGAGCTTGCGCTGAGCACCTTCAGGATTATGCGAAAAGCCCCTATAACACGATTATCATTCAGCTTTTGTGTAATATTTGTCCTAAACCTATCATGGTAACTTATGTTACCAAGTAAAGGTTCCTGTAAATGCATAAATAGGGTAACACAAATCGCGCGACCGTCATGTCACTCGCGGCCTCTGGGGACATGATACTGGGGGTTCCCCCGATCGATCAGGCAATTCAGCAAATCCCCCGAGGTCGGTCCATTCGCCATATTCGGCGAGTCTGGCGTTGGAAAGACCGTTTTCGGTATCCAGATGGCCAGACACGTGGCCTCCCAGGGAGGGAAGGTCCTATACCTATTGACGGTGCAGGGCAGGGACTCCCTATTGGAGGAGGCTGAACACCTTGGCCTCTCAATAGACGAGCTGGTCAAGAGTGGGAACATAAAGATCAAGAGGCTTGGGGAACCGTTAGATAGCAACGAGTCCCAGCAGTTCCTCATCGATTTGCACTCTGAGTTGGAGAGATTCAGGCCAGATCTCATCATCATGGACGAGCTGACGGACTTGCTGGCCCCCCTAGATTCCTCGACGCTCGTCGGAATGGGCGGGAGGATGATCCTGGAGGGGGCAAGTGCCACTGGGGCCGTTCTGGTGGGACTCTGCGACGCCTATCTGTTCAAGCTGAGGCCAGAGGTGGCGTTCTACATCCTCCATAGAGTAGACATCGCGCTTCGCCTCCGGAAGAGGCAGACAAAGACCGGGTTCATCTTGAGAGTGATGGATGTCGAGAAGGCTAGGGGAGTCTATGTGAATCTTCAGTCGGTGGAGTACGCCATCTCCAGGGTGCTAGGAGGCGTTCAGAGTATAGGACTGCCTGCTGAGGCCCAGACCGTCGCGCAGGCGGTGGAAGAAGGCGCGTTTGAGACGGGGATAGCGCAGCTGGATGAGACCCTCGGCGGGGGTATCCCGCGCGGAACTGTGATCCTGGTGCTGGGACCCGTCGGGGCTGGGAAGTGCGTCTTAGCAGCCCAGACCTGTCTCAGGGTCGCGGACAGGGGAGAGCGCGCCGCGTACGCGAGCTTCAAGTCCAGCGAAGTGAGCATAAGGAAGATGTTCGACGACCTCGGCCTGTCTGAGGAGAATTTAGATAACCTCAAGATTGTGTCTGTAGTACCTCAGGCCCTGAGGTCTCTAGACCAGCTCACTGAGATCATTGGGTCCATTCGCAAGTTTGATCCAGACTTCATAGCCCTCGACGGCTACGGAGGAGCCTTCGCAGACGCGCTGGGGGGCTGGCTTACCGAGGTTCTGACGAGGCACCTGCAGATCGCGGCCAAGAGGTCTGGAATCTCGGTTATGCTGACCGCTCCCTGCTCAAAACCCCTGGAGCCCGAGGGGTGCGTGAGGTACCTGGCCCAGTACTCCGACATAGTCCTAGCACTGGTCAGGAGCCTAGGGGAGGGAAGCGTGGAGAGAAGGCTCAAGATCCTCAAGGCCCCCAATCCAGAGGTGGAGGGCGTCGAGTTCAAGCTGGCCCTGCTGAAGGACGGCATGAGAGCGGTCCAGCCCTGATGGCCGTGGAGCGCTAGCGTCGAGGTCGGCCGCGCTGATTTAAGGCATCACGAGCGCACCCCGCAGGGTGCCATGATGGCCATCGACAAGAAGAAGGTCTCCGAGGGCCAGCTCCAGTACCACCTCAAGGTCAGGCCCGGCGACGTGGCTAAGTACGTCCTGCTGCCGGGCGACCCAGGGAGAGTGCTCCGCATAGCCGAGCACATGGACGAAGCCCGCGAGGTCGCTCACAACAGGGAGTTCCTCACCTACACCGGCACGTACAAGGGCGTGAGGGTCTCAGCCACGTCTACGGGCATCGGCTGCCCCTCCGCCACGATAGCCTTGGAGGAGCTGGCAAACGTCGGGGCCAAGGTCTTCATCAGGGTAGGAACCTCTGCGGCCCTGCAGCCGCACGTGAAGATAGCGGACCTCGTAATCCCCAGCGGCGCCCTCAGAAATGAGGGAACCTCCTACTTCTACGCGCCCGAGGGCTTCCCCGCAGTGCCGAGCCTGAGGGTGCTCCTGGCCCTGAAGAAGGCCGCCGAGTCGCTCGGCTACAGATACCACGTCGGCATCATAAGCTCCGACGACGCGTTCTACGCCGAGACGCCAGAGTTCATAGAAGGGCTCAGGGATCTTGGCGTCATCAGCCTCGACATGGAGAGCTCCGCCATCTTCATAGTGAGCCACCTGAGGAGGCTCGACGCCGGGACGGTGAATGGAGTCGTGGCCAACCTGAGCACGGGAGAGGGCGGGCTGGTCGACCAGGATGACCCCAGGAGAAAAGAGGCCATAGACAGGGCCATAAAGACGGCCCTCGAGGCCGTGGTGCTGCTCGAGGAGGGGAAGGTCTGAGGGGGCACAGAGGCTTGGAGAGGCTCAGGGAGAGCTACAGGAGGTACGGGTTCTCTCTCCTGCTCGCAGTCTCAGCCTCAATCCTGGCCGTCGTCGGGGCCATCATCAGCCTTCTGAGGAAGGACTTGCCATCTGCCGGAGCCTACCTGGCCCTGGCAGTCGTCTCCGGGGTCGTGGCGGCGCGGGCCTGGAGGAGGAGGAAGGGCGCCGAGGCCCCGCTCAGGTTCCTAGAGGAGGTCTGGGGGAGGTAGCCCTGAGTGGCGTCAAAGGAGGAGTGCCTCAAGGCGCTGGACGAGGCCGTGAGCAAGCTGAATCAGCTGAGCGAGGAGATCAGGGGGAGGGTATACTCGATCGCACTCTTCGGCAGCCTCGTTCGAGGCGACTTCGAGGAGTGCTTCAGCGACGTTGACCTGTTCTGTGTCCTCAACTGGCCCTCACTGGCTCCAGGCGGCTGGCCCGAGTTTGCAGAGGCGGCCAGGCCCATCAAGATGGTCTTTCAGGAGGCGTTCGATCGGCTCCCCCAGCCGAGGGAGAGGGGAGGCCTGCTCGACTTCGTGCTGGTCCCCAAGGGAGACCTGCCGCTGGAGGGGAGCGACGTGGAACTCTCGCCAGAGGTTGACTACCTCGTCTTCAAGTACCTCGGCGTCTACTCCTTCGAGCTCCCCCTCTGGAGGATAGTCTACGGCGAAGACTTCAGACCCAAGCTCAGGAGGGTCGACTGGAGGTCCCTCATCCCCGTTATGGCCGACTTCATGGCCAAGAGGATCCTCAGGGTCGAGGAACCTAGAATGCTCGTCGGCATCGCCGTCCACTCCATCAGGCTGGCTCAGGTCTGGTTTGGAGAGCCCACGCTGGATAAGAGGGTGGCTCTGAGGAACTTCCACAGGCTCGTGCCAGAGTTCCCTCTCAAGGGCCTCGCGGATAGGATATGGAGCATGGGCAGGAGGGCGGCCCTGGTCACGAAGGAGGAGTGCGAGTCTATTCCGATCAGGGAGTTCGTCCTGCAGGTGACCGACCTCATTAGGCGAGAGGACAGCAGTCGACGGTAGGCCCCTAGGCGGTCTCCTTCTCTAGCGGTCTCGCCCTCGGGCCGTCGAGCCACTATTGAGCAGTTCGTTTGTATTACTTATATTGCGCCGAATTGTAATACACATGATGAAGGTCGTAGTGAGCTTCAGGCTGGACAGGGAGCTCAAGAGGAAGATGGACGAGCTGAAGCACGTTAACTGGAGCGAGGTGGTCAGGACGGCCATCAGGAAGAAGGTGGAGGAGGAGCTGGCCAAGATGAGGAGGGTGAACAGGGAGAGGGTGAGGAGAGCGCACGAGAGGCTGGCGGAACTCAGGAGGAGGGTGGAGGGATGGAGCTCTGTGGCCGAGATAAGGAGGTGGAGGGAGAGCAGGTGAGCCCTCTCGGGGGCGCCTGCGTCGTCGACGCCTCGGTGGTCGTCAAGTGGTTCGTGGACGAGGAGCACTCAGAGCAGGCGAGGCGGCTCGAGGAGGACTATGTCGAGGGGAGGATTGACCTCCTAGCCCCGACGCTCCTGGACTACGAGGTCCTCAACGCTCTGCGGTACTCCGGGGCCTTCGGGGAGGAGGAGCTAAGGGAGGTGGCCCGCGTGCTGGACGACCTCCAGCTGGGGTACGTCCCCGTGAGGGGAGACCTGATGGGGCTGGCCGTTGAGCTGGCCCTCAAGAAGGGGATCACCGTCTACGACGCCAGCTACGTGGCCCTAGCCGTGGACAGAGGAGTCGTGCTCTGGACGGCCGACGAGAAGCTCGTGAAGAAGGTGAAGATGAAGGAAGTGAGGCACATCTCCTATTACAGAGGGGAGGCGTGATCGAGCGATCTCGCTCGGATTGGACGTCAAACCGGCGGGAAGGGTGGTGGAGGATTCCAAGGAGCGTGACTCCACTATACTCGAGCGCCGGGCACTCCACTCCTCCTTCAGAGCTCGCAGGGGCCCGCTCGCAACCGTTATATAGTGTTCACAGAGAGAGCCCTCGGTGGGGCCGTGGCCCAGCCAGGTGGCCTCCCGATGATAAG
Organism: uncultured archaeon; assembly: GCA_965552295.1. Lineage (GTDB taxonomy): Archaea > Korarchaeota > Korarchaeia > Korarchaeales > Korarchaeaceae > DRBY01. The sequence goes on from CBEVRO010000006.1 coordinate 8,680, forward strand.
GCCGAGGTCGCCCTGGAGAGGTCAGGGCGGCGGGCTCCAGTCAATGGAGCACTGAGGGGGAGACCCGTAGGACGTGGGTTCAAATCCCACCGGCCCCACCAGCTCCTCTGCCTCTTTTTCTGAAGAGGAGTGATCTATCAACTTCTCGTGTGCAGTTTCTTCCCCAGCCTGTAGGCGTCGTTAGGCCGACGCCAAGACAAGGGGCAGATTCGTGGGTTGTCGAGGTGTCGCCAGAAGCGACGTGTCTCTAATGTCTACACGATCTTCTTGACGAAGGGCGGGTACTTGGTGGCGTCCACTATCCAAGTCGCCAGGCCCCTGAGGAGGTTTATCTCCCGAACCTCGTGCGCGCCGGGGTTCACCACAAGGGTCACTATGGACCCCTCGGGGACGAGCATGTCGATCAACGCTCTGACGAGCCTGTATGTGTTCTCTAGGCCCATCAGGGTGGACATGTCGCTGACGTTCTCGACTATCAGGGCCATCTTCCGCCCTGGAGAGAAGACCCTGCTGATGATGCCCAGGATGACGGAGGGATCTAAGCCCACCTCAAACTCGCCCGGCGCTAGCTCCTTCGGCGCCGCGGCCCGACTCGAGCTAACCTGAATGGCTAGGTCGGACTCTGAGATCACTTCTCTGAGAGGGGTCCCCCTGCGAGCTAGCACCACGATTTTCCATCCTGCCTCTCTGAGCCAGGACGCCAAGCTTGATATCAGTTCCGGCGGAGAGCTGAGGGGATCGAACTCCACGAGTACGACCTCTCCCTCAGGTCTCAGGCTCAGGCCGAACTCCTCCCAGTCGAGAGAGGGCTTCTCCCGTTCTTCAGGAGGGGCGCGTTCCCTGTACGGAGTCGTCCCCAGCACGTAGTAGCCGAAGCCAGAGAGGGCCACCGCGAAGGCTATCAGCCCGGTTATCGTGTATCCCAAGGCGTTGAGGGTCTTGGAAGTCTGCACAATGTCCTCTAGCATGACGTAAGATTCGGCCACCACCCCCAGCCCCATCGCCGTGAGGGACGCCTCCATGAGCCACTTGCCCGCGCTGCGCACGCGCCCCCACTTGCGAGTGAGCCTCGCGATGTTGACCAAGAGGACTGCTGTTATCGCCAGATTCAGGACCAGGTCTTGATATCGCGGCTGAGGGAGCGGCTCGATCTCGGGCAGCTCCCTCATGGTCACGGCCAGCAGGACGGCCAGCCAGGATAGGAGAATCCAAGTCGGCCTGATCCAGGGGACCTGCCTCCTAGGGCTCACTATAGTCGCCAGCCTCGACATTATCGACGTAAGGGCCCAGGCTGAGAGCGCCACGGAGAACAGTATGGTCAACAGCTCCATTATGTGGACGTAGTGTGGGAGCACGAAGGCCGAATCCACGAGTTCAATCAGCAGGAAGTAGGCGAGGAGGGCCAGACCCCAGACGAAGTACCTCCAGTCCCTCCAGAGGAGCGCCTCGAGCCTCTCGATTATGATGAAGTAGAGCAGCATCAGGGCGGCCCCCGCCGCCAGCAGACCCACGGCCCTTCCGAGGAAGCTGAGAGGGTAGATCTGCTTCGGGATCCACTCCTGGGAGCTTCTGAGGAGAACGACGGTCGCTAGAACTATCCAAATGAGGGAGGCCGTCTCAGGGATGCCAAGGCGAGGATCTATTTGCTTAGGAGTCACAGCAGCCATCGACCATTCCTCCTGTTTTATTGTAACCTACCGAGCCGCATGTCAACTGCGATCGAACCACACGCCGTGATTATCCGAGTGAAGCTAACCATCTTATAGTTTTGCCGTTCATTTCTTTAAACGGCTCCTCATGTCTGCACAGAGCCGAAGGATTGAGCTGATAGGTATAGACCTCCCCACAATGGAGGAAGGTGACGACCTGCCCGAGGCAATCCTTTCTAGGCTGGAGCAGATGGAGATCAGGCTTTCAGACGGAGACGTGTTGGTCGTGGCCAGCAAGGTCGTGTCGAAGGTCAAGGGCTACTGGGTCAGGATTTCCGACGTGAAGCCGTCACTCCGGTCGAAGATCCTGGCTAAGATCGCTGGTAGGCCGGCGTGGCTCATTGAGCTGATCAGGCGAGTGGGCAAGGTAGTCCTAATCTTGCCCTTCTCTGAGGCCAGCAGGGGGACTGGCTTCCCTGAGGAGTTCTCTCCCGATCCAGAGGTCGCTCGGAAGATGGTCGAGGAAGAGAAGGCCACCGTGTTGGCCGCGGTCGGAAGCGTGGTCATCACGGACGCGGGGATAGACTGGTCCAATTGCCCAGAGGGTCTCGTCGCCCTGCCCCCTGAGGACCCCGACAAAGAGGCCAGGGAGATAATGGAGGCGATTAAGAGGGCCACCGGGGCCAAGGTGGGTGTAGTGCTTTCAGACACAGACTTCGCTCCCTTCAGAATGGGCTCCATCGACTGGGCCATAGGAGTGGCTGGCATCGACCCTGTGAGGCGAGCCTTCGGGGAGCCGGATGCCTACGGAAAGCCAAAGTTCGGCGGAGTGGACTTGGTTGCCGACGAGATGGCCGCTGCGGCTGCTCTAATTATGGGACAGGGTTCGGAAGGCGTGCCAGTCGTGCTGATCAGAGGCGCTCCCGTCGTGCTGAGGGAGGACGCCAGCTACAAGATGGTCGCCGCGCCCCTCGCCAGCATGAAGAGCGCCTTCCTGAAGGGTATCGTGAAGACCGTCTTGGCCAAGCTGCTCAGGCTGGAGTGAGCACAACCAAGTTATATCATCCTCAGGATCGTGGGCGGTCTCTTGGTCACGTCTATGATGTCCGTGGCGAGCCCCCTAAATAGGTTGACGACCCGCTCCTCGTGAGCGCCCGGGGAGAGCACCATGACTATTACGGAGCCCTCTGGGATTAGCTTGTCTATTATTGCCCTCACGAGGCGGTAGGTACCCTCCTCGCCCAGCAGTATCAGCAGACCTGACATGTCCTCGATCAGGACGGCGAGCTTCTTCTCAGGCGCTGGAACCCTGCCCAAGAGCCCGAGCATTATAGAAGGCTCAACTCCTATCTCGAACTCCCCAGGGGCTATCTGCTTTGGCGGGCCAGTTCTGCTGGACGACACGTGGAGCGTGACTGTTGACAGCTCCGCCAGCTTGAATCCCACGTAAGACCCTCTCCTCGTTATCAGGACTAGGGCGTAGCCGCTCTTGCTCAGCAGGCGGGTAAGCCCCTCCAGGAGGTCCGCGTAAGGTGTGATTGTAGATCTCTCTATCAGTATGACCCTGCCAGAGAGGTCCCCAAGCTGCTGCCACACCTTCTCTGTGATCTCAGCTCCCTCCAGAGTCTCCCGAGGCTCTACAGGGGTGGGCGTTCGAAGAGAGGTCGTACCCCACTGATAGTAGCTGAGCACGACTAGGGTCAAGCCCAGCGCCAGGGCGCCGGTTACGTTCACGCCCAAGATCTTGAGTGCTCTCGGTATTCTAAACACATCGTCGATCAGCACGAATGCAGAAACCAACGTCCCTAGCGCCAGGATGGAGGCACCTCCCTCTAAGAGCCACCTAGCAGGCTCCTTAGCCGACCTAACCTGCGTGATGAGCCTTAGAGCCGTTAGCCCTGTTATCAGAGCATATGTGGCGTCAAATATCATCTCGATGCCTTTAGGCGGCGTCAGCGCCTCCCAAGTCCACGGCTTGCTAGCTAGAGTGAAGAGAGACGTAAGAGCGGCCCAAGAAATAACGATCCAGCTGGGCCTCAGAGATGGGACCTTGTAAACGGGCATGAGAACCCTCGAGGCGTCGAGCAGGGCCTCAGATAGATACCAAGCCGTTATAAGGAGTGAGGAGGTTATAGAGGCCTGCTTGAAGTAGTGCAGAGCCAAGGGTACTCGGAATACCACCTCGGTGAGGTCGATCCAGCCGGAGAACGCCAGCAGGATAAGGCCCGCGAGAACGTGCCTCCAAGTCTCTGAGAAGAGTGCCTCCAGCTTCTGGCTCCGGATAATGTAGAGTATCGAGGCGACGGAGAAGAGGGCCATCAGGCAGAGGGAGCCGATCAAGAAGTCGGCGACGTTGATTGACCTTGGCTCCCACCGGCTGGAGGTAGAGATCAAGAGTGCCGCTCCAAAGGCCAACCAGACCGCAATGAAGACCTCTGGAACGTAGGATCTAAGGTCGGCGTCTCCTATCTCTCCGCTGGACGGGCCCAAACGCTAACACCTTCTGGGGGTCTGGTTAGGGGTCGGCTCGTCAACTCGATAAAAATTCCGCTTGGTGTGGTTGACATACACCGACCCCTTAAACCTGACGCACTCGGCGTCCCCTTGAACCTTTTCAAGACGCCCCAGAGGCGACTCGTTCACCGCCTTGGCAGTGAGGCTCTGGGTTGGGCGCATCTACCAAGGACTAAGGACTCCTCGGATTAATAAGCCGGCCCCAGAGTGTCTCAGCGATGCCCATAGAGAAGTGCCTATACTGCCAGAGGTCAGGGGAGCACTTCGCCCCAAACCTGGGCGGAAAGCTCTGCACGGAGCACTTCCTGCGGTACTTCAACAAGAGGGTCAAGAGGGTCCTGAGGAGGATGGGTAGGGGGAAGAGGGTGCTGGTCGGGGTCTCCGGTGGGAAGGACTCCGTAGCAGCGCTCTTCGCCCTTAAGGAGTTCTCGGACGAGTATAACATCGGGTTAGGCGCTTTAATGATAGACGTGGGGGTTCCAGACAACGAGGAGTGCGTCCAAGTGTTTAAGGAGGCTGTCAGGAGGACGGGCGCCAGGAGGCACTTCGTGTCCCTCGTCAACGATCTGGGCATAACGGTGCCAGACGACCCCAGCTTCGCGTGCGTGGTGTGCGGCACCGTTACCAGGTACGTGCTGAACAGGGTGGCCTACGAGGCTGGCTACGATTACGTGGCCACGGGTCACAACCTGGACGACATGGCGTACTTCGCCATAAACAACCTGATGACCCACAACCTCGAGTACCTGAGGTCGATCGACTCCGTAACCCCGCCCGTGCCTGAGCTGAAGATGGTGGGCAGGGTTAGGCCCCTCTTCTGGCTCAGCGATCAGGACTCCGAGACCTACGTACGCATCATAGGTGCCCCGAGGTGCTCGACGAAGTGCCCACACGAGGGGGTGGACAAGCAGGCCTACGTGAAGCCTCTGCTGAACGAGCTGAGGGCTATGTGGCCCACCAGCCTCGTCAACATCGTGAACTCCGTGAGAGAGCTTGCGAGGAGATCTGGTCTCGCTGGGCCGATTCGAGAGGGATTTAGGGCCTGCTCCAAGTGCGGGTACCCCAGCAGGACGGAGGTCTGCTCTTTCTGCAGGCTCATCGAGATGCTGGGCGGCAGGGTTCCAGAGAGGCTGGCGTGATCTCAAGTAGGCCGCTTATTTTTTACCGCCGACACTGGGAGAGTTGGTTGGTGGACATATGCCCACCATTGAGTGCCCCGTATGCGGCGCCACCTTTGAGTTGGGTGGAGACGGGTTTGAAGGAGAAGCCGAGTGCCCAGAGTGTGGGACTCCGCTCTACGTAATAGTCGAAGGAGGCAGCGTTCAGCTTGTGGAGATCCAAGAAGAGGAAGAGGTAGAGTTCGAGGAGTGGGAGGAGGAAGATCTGGAGGAGTTCGAGGAGCTGGAGCTTGAAGAACTTGAGGAGGGTATCGAGCTAGAGTTGGAAGAGTTCGAGGACGAGTTAGAAGGGCTCTGAAGTGGGTGTTCCCTCCTTGCCGGCTATAGAAGCCCCAGCCTGGATGAGGCTGCCGCTAGATCTTCCACCGGGCTGGTACGACCTGCACGTCCACACTAGGTGGTCTAGGGACTCGCGGTCGACAGGCAGGTCGCTGGTTAAGTGGGCTAAGAGAAGGGGGCTTAGGGGGCTGGCGGTCACCGACCACGGAGAGACCCTCGGTTACCTGGAGGTAGACGAGTACGCTCGCAAGGAGGGGCTCGTGGCGGTTAGAGGCGAGGAGATAAAGACGTCCGCTGGAGAGCTGATGGCGTTGGGGATCAGCGATTGGGTGAGGCAGAACCTGACCCCAGAGGAGACCATAGACCTCATCCGCGAGCAGGGCGGCATCGTCGTCGTGCCCCACCCCGGCGACAGGACAAGGAAGAACGCGATGAGCTTAGAAGTGGTCAGATCTCTGGCCGACAGGCTTCACGCGCTTGAGGGAGCGAACTCGAGGTCTCCCTCCTCGTACAACTCGCGGGCGGCCCAGCTAGCCCTAGAGCTGCGGCTCCCCTGGACCGCTGGAAGCGACTGCCACCTATCATTCGAGGTGGGCCGGGGAGCCGTGTTGATTGGTGAGGGTGGGCGGGTTCTTGCGATAAGGCGTCCTTTTGTCAGCGGGGCCCTGCTGGCGCCGATATCGCACATAGTAAAGCTCAGCAGGAAGAGGCTGGCGAGGCTCCCCGACTACCTTCACGACGCCTCCCAGGCGCTGAGGACCCCCGTAGACTCCGTAGTGGCCGCTCTCCCTGGGTGGATTCTTTGGCTCATTTCTGGAGAGATGGCGTACAGAGTCGCGGCCCCGGGCGGACCTCCGAGTGTGCTTGAGGAGATTCACGCCAGCGAAATCTCCGCTGACCGCGTCTTCAAGCTGATAGGAGGTTCAAGCCCGCTCGTCCAAGCGGAGAGGCTCGTCTTGGACGGATGGCCGGGCGACGAGGGATACGCCGTCGTAGACTGTCACGAGGCCAAAGTGACCTACTTCGTCGTCAGGCGTGGAGAAGAAGCCGTCCCAGTGCCCGCCAGTGAGATCAGACCGTGAGACGTGGCGTATCCGCGAGCGGCTATCAGCATATTTACCCATCCAAGCGCTCGCAGCGCGATGCCCAACATCAGGCTGTTCGATGCACACTGCCACCTCGAAGATCCCGCCTTCGATGAGGACAGGTGGGAGGTCGTCGATAGGGCTCTGAAGGCTGGGTTGATCGGCATCGTGAGTTCGGCTCTAGACAGCTCTGACGCCGAAAAGGCGCTTAGACTCTTCCTCCCCAGCCGAGTTGTGCACGTATCTTTGGGGTTAGATCCCCGGGACGCAGACGACTCAGAGGAGGTTAGAGCGGTTGAGAAGTTGATCCTGGCCAACGAGAAGAACATAGTGGCCGTTGGCGAGGTGGGGCTGGATTACAGAATAGCGAAGCAGGAATCCGTCAGGAGGAGGCAGGAGGAGGTCTTCAGGCGGTTCATAAGGCTCGCAGAGGAGATAGACAAGCCGATAGTGGTCCACAGCCTATGGGCCCAGAGGCCGGTTCTCAGAGTTCTTGAAGATGAGGGGGCCACGAGGGTCATTCTCCACGCCTTCGGCGGCACTCAGAAAGACGTCAAGATGGCCGTGGAGAGAGGGTGGTACGTCAGCGTGGCGACCAACGTGGTAAGGAGCGCAAACGTGCAGAAGGTTGCCGAGGCCACGCCAGTTGAGTCCATGCTTTTGGAGAGCGACGCTCCGGTTCTGTCTCCAGAGTCCGAGGGCCGCAACGAGCCCGCTAACATACTGAAGTCGGCCAAGTTCGTAGCAAAGATGAAGGGGATGAAGGTCTCTGAGCTGGCGGAGATAACGACGAAGAACGCCCTGGAAGCATACGGGCTCAGGTAGTGGGGGAATGGGCAGGAAGGCTCTTAGGAGAATAGCCTACGATCTCATAGGCTCCAGAGAAACCGGAGCCGTAGCCATCGTTGAGGTGCCGGAGGGGCAGGACCCTCTGGACGTCGCTAAGGAGGTCGCCTCGCGGCACAAGCACGTCAAGGCTGTCCTAGTTAAGCTGGGACCGAGGGAGGGAGAAGAGAGACTCAGGAAGTACCAGCTGGTTCTGGGCGACGAAAATACTGAGGTTATCCACCGGGAGCACGGTTACAGGCTCAAGCTCGACCCTAGGGGGGTCTACTTCTCCCCCAGGGAGGCGACGGATAGGGCCGACGTCGCGTCGCGCGTGAAGCCTGGGGAGAGAGTACTCGTGATGTTCGCCGGGGTTGGGCCCTACGCGGTGGCTATAGCCAAGTTTCAGCCAGAGGTTGAGGAAGTCGTCGGGGTGGAGATAAACCCAGACGCCGTCAGGTATTTTCAAGAGAACATCGAGCTGAATAGGCTCGAGGGCAAGGTAAGAGCGGTGCTCGGGGATGTAAGAGAGGTCTGCCCCTCGATGTTCGGGAGGTTCGACAGGGTCGTGATGCCCCTCCCCAAGGGCGCGTACCAGTTCTTGGACCTAGCCATCAGGTGTCTGAAGCCGGAGGGCGGGTGGATTCACTTCTACTACTGGGGAGGGGAGGACGCTCCCGAGAGGGCTGCCGAGCTGGTCTCTAAGGTCGCGGAGTCTCTAGGCAGGCGAGCTAAGGTGGTCGGCTGGCGCAAGGTGGGGAGCTACTCCCCGAGGGTCTGGAAGTATAGAGTTGATATCCGTGTGAGTGGAGGGTAATACCTTGGGCCTGGCCCAAGTTTATAGTAATGGGGCGGGGGCATCCGATTGAAGGCCAGGCGCCTCCCCCGCGAGGAGAGAGGCTGATCTCCAATGGGATCGCCCGAGGAAGACGTGTTCAACGAGGTAAAGGAGGAAGTTGAAAAAGAACTCCGTCAGAAGTACCTGGGAGATATTGACAGACTCAGGAGAGAGCTCGCCTCTGAGTTGAGTGGGGCCCTATCTAGGAAGCTCGTGGAGCACATGAACCTGAAGCGAGAGGGCTACAAGAGCATGCTGCTGAACGGAATCAGCATGCTGATTGGAGGGGGAGGCGACGGGCTGGAAGAAGAGGTCTCTATGCTGTTTGATGACGTCTTCAGCTCAATGCTGACCGACCTCGCAAAGCTGATTCCCGAGGTGGTTGAGGGCAGGCTGAAGTGGTCGGGAGGAGATGCCCTCGACGAGATCGTGAGGAGAATTGAGGAACTCGTCGAGAAGGCGGCTGAGCTGGAGACCAGGAAGAGGATGGGCGCCGCAATGGAGTCTGGGCTCGTTCAGAGGCTGATCAACGAGCTGACCAGGCGCGACAAGGCCCTTAGGGCTCTCCGCTACTTGGAGGTACAGGGACCGAAGACCAGTGTGGAGGTGGCCAACTTCTTAGGAGTAGCCGATCCCACGGCCAGAGATTACCTGAAGAGGCTGGAGGCCGTGGGGTACGTGAAGAGGCTCGCTGGGAGGCCGGTCAGGTTCAAGTTCGTTAAGGCCCCCTGGACCCTGGAGGAGTCCGGTGAGGGCTAGTGAAGGTGACTGTAGTAGTCTCCCAGCTGTGCGAGGTCTCGCTGCAGACCGCCAGGCTGGTTAGAGAGTTCTGCCAGAGGGAGGGCATCGAGTACGAAGAAGTCTCGGTGAGGACGATGGAGGGTCAGAGGCTGGCCTTGAGCGTCGGAGTGAAGATTCTACCGGCGATACTGATCGACGGAAAGTTGGTTCACCAGGGGCCCGTGGATGAGGAGGCGCTGAGGCAGATTGTCGAGGCCTACAAGGGTTGACGTCTTAGTAGTTGGCGCCGGTCCCGCTGGCTCGACGGCGGCGCTCCTCCTCTCGCGAGCGGGACTCCGGGTTATGGTCGTAGAGTCCAAGCGTAGGCCTGGATTGGGAACTCCCTGCTCGGGAATCCTAGGCCCTCTGGCTTGGGAGGCGCTCCCCCTGAGGGACGAGTCCTGGATCGTTGGGGAGGTCAAGTGGGCCGAGTTTGAGTCCCCAGGAGGGGTGCGCTTTAGGATAGACGGCGATCGCAGGCTTGCAGTTGTCGTGGACAGGGAGGTCATGGATCGCGAGATCTCTGAGGCCGCGGCGTCTGAAGGGGCTGAGATCCTGACTAGGACTAGGCTCGTGAGGCTCACGAATGGCAGGGCTGAATTGAAGTCGCCCTCGGAGAGCCTGGTGGTTAGGTACACCTACCTCATCGGGGCTGACGGCGCGAACTCCCGCGTCAGAACTCTCCTGGGTGTTAGGTCGCCCGGATTGGAGGTGGGGGTGAACGCCAGGTGTAGGTCGCCCAACCCCGACGGCTATTCGGTGAAGCTCCGGGGTGGATCGAGCTTCTCGTGGGTTCAGCCGGGGCCCAGCGGCAGAATGAGGGGGGCTCTCGGCCCACTGGGCTCTCCCCTTCTGGCCTGGGCCCTCGACGGGGACTGCGAGGTCCGGGAGATCAGAGGAGGGCTCATCCCAAGGAGACCGCTCAGGAGGCTCACCCATAAGATTGGAACTTCGTGGGCGCTCTTCGTGGGAGACGCAGCCGGCCAGGTCAAGCCTCTCAGCCGCGGTGGGATATTTTGGGGAGTTTCTGGGGCCAAAATGGCCGCGTCTGCGGTGATTGGACACGTCGAGGGGCGCTGCAAGCCCTCCGTGTACGACGCCGCGTGGTGGACTCAGTTCAGGAGGGAAGTAGCCCTCGGGTTGGCCATCAGGAGATTCTTAGAGCGACTAAGCCTGAAGCAGCTCGACAGGCTGATATCGTTGATTAAGGAGCATGAGAAGGAGTTCTCGGAAGCGTTTCACGTGGACCTCCAGGGGGCAACCGCGGTCAAGGTTTTGAGCGCTCAGCTCGCGATCCACTCAACTGCCGTGTCGCCCGTCGCGGCCACAGCCGCCGCGGTGACTCTGGTCAAAGAGCTTATGGGGGTGGGAATTTGAACATCTTTGGATCTATCGTCGCTGGAATAGTCGTCTTCTTAATCCTGAGGAGGTACTCAAGGGCTCCAGCAGCCACTTCTGCCCTCCTCTCCCTCATGATCGCGGGGTACCTCGCGTCCTGCCCGGGTCTGAGCCCATTCCCCTCCTGGAGGGTTCTCTACATGTGGGGTTCATCGCTCGACTCTCTGGTCTCTGGACGGGTATACACGCTTCTGACATCTATGTTCCTCCACGCGGGATTGATCCACCTGGCCTTCAATTGTTACGCTCTGTACTTCCTGGGCTCGATGTCAGAGGGAGCCCTAGGCTCATTGAAGACCGTCGCGGTGTTCCTCACCTCAGGGCTCGTGGGAGGGCTTGGGTCGGCGCTCCTGAACCCAGCCACGGTGTCTGTGGGCGCGTCGGGAGGAATTCTGGGGCTGTTTGGCGTAGCTATAGTGCTCGAGAAGGTGAGGTTTGGGCTTGTGTCGCTGAGCAGCATCCTGGTGGCGCTTTTGGCGGTGGGAGGTGGATTCCTCGAGGGCGTCGACGTCATCGCTCACGCCTTCGGCTTTGCGGCGGGCCTCCTAATGGGTTGGCGATTCTTGGGTGGCGAGCATGCATACCTGGGTCGATGAGCTGGCGAGCGGGTGGGACGAGCACCTGTCGCTGGGAATCAAGGCTGCTGCAGTCCTCCTGGGCGGTTTCCTGGCCGCCAAGGTGGCCGCGAAGCTGATCAAAGAGACCGGACAGAGGGCCGGCGTTGAGGAGACGGTCATCGGATTCTTCGCCTCTGTGACCAAGCTCCTGATCTATGTGGCGACCGTCAGCATGGCTCTATCAACGCTGCACTTTGACACCTCCAGCATAGTAGCGGGGACGGCCGCCTTCAGCTTCGCTCTCGGATTCGCCATGCAGCAGACGCTCAGCAACTTGGCGGCGGGCCTGATGGTGGCTGTCTACAGGCCGTTCCGCAAAGGCGACTTCGTCGAGGTGTCGGGGTTCACCGGCCTTGTCGAGAGGGTCACAGCGGCCGACACGCTCCTGACCACTCGCAAGGGGAACACGATCTGGCTGCCGAACTCCAAGATCTGGGGGAATCCTGTGAAGAACATGACGCTGGGGCTGGAGGAGGTTGATCTGAGAGTGGAGGTTGGCGGGCGGCCGGGAGTGGGCGCAGTTAGGGAGCGCGTCTCCGCGGCCCTGCGGGGCTTGGCAGGAGTCATGCCTACTCCAGAGCCACTGGTTCTAATGTGGGAGACTGTGGAGGTTACTAAGCTCAGAGTGGTCTGCTGGGTCGATCCCTCAGACAGAGAGAAGGTGACGGAAACCCTGAGGACTAGGTTGAGTCGGGAACTCTCTCAGTTCGGCGAGATCTCCTTCCCAGAGTGAACCCGGCGACGGCTCCCACGGCCGCAGATACCAGCGAGGCGGCCAGCGCGACTGTGATTGGGAGCCCCTGACCGCTCTGAGAGGGCTGGGGCGTCACTTGAGGCTGAACTGGGCTTGGGGGCTGTGTCTCAACCGGTGGCAGAGTGCCCCCACTCAGCGAAACCAAGGCGTCGATGCTGGCGTACGTGGCAGAGAGCTCGTAGAATAGGAGGGCTGACGGAAGGTCTCCCTCTTCCCTCGCGACCTCTGCCGCCTCGAGATAGCTCAGGGCTGTGACCGGCTTGGCACCCGACTCCACGACCTTGGCCAGCCTTCCCAGCGTCTCCCTAGAGACGGCGTCTACTAGCTCTGCTGGATCGACCGTCTGAAACGCACCGTGTATGGCTAGAGTTGAGTAAGCTATAGCTTCTGCTGAGAGTCCTATGACTGCAAAGTGCTCCCCGTCTCTCTCGGCCGTCTTAGCGAGTGCGAGCCTGTTCATCGCGTGGTCTAGGAGGCTGCTTGACTCGCCCACATCCTCGAGGAGGGACGCGGCGTAGCCCACAACGCTCTCCGCCTCGTAGAGCATCGTGGCCGCCACGCTCAGGATCACGCCTCTGTCTGGAGGCGGGCCTCCCGGTAGGCAGAGCATGGCCCAGCTTTCTGCTGTTTTCGCCCTCCAATGCGCGTATACAAGCCACTCTGCGGACGAGATGAGGTCACCTGACTTGAAGAGCTCAGTGGCCTTCTCGAAGGCCTCCGTCGCATCATAGAGCCTCTGCCAGGCTGCAACCAAGGCCTCGAAGGACGTCGAGGATAAAGGTTCCCTGGCCTCGAGTAGGCCTTCCGTCTCTCGAATGGATCGATTTACGACGACCGCATAAGCGAGCAGGCGCTTGGCGGGATCCTCAGCTAGGGCCATCTCGAGTACGAGCCGGGCTGTGTTAATGGCTACCGCGGACCTGAATGCGGCGCTGGCCGCGCTGTAGGGCCTCCCCTCCGAGTCTAGTTCTCGAGCTTTCCGGGCCTCTAAATCCGCTGCCTTGACCCTCTCCTTCACGTATTCCTTCACCGGGCCCGCGGGGGCCCTCGAGAGATTGGACGCCACAGCGGCCTTAGAGGCGTCGTACTCTGCGAGGTAGGCGTCCATCCACTTGGAGATCACTTCTGCTACGTCAGGGTCGAGGGAGATTCCCTCTACCTCCTCCAGCGGTATTCGCCACCCAGTGAAGGCCTCGACAGCCTCTCTTATGGTCATCACGGGCTTCACGCTAACGCCGAGGCTCAATCCGAGCTCGGTTACGTTGACCCTCTCCCGAACAACTCTACGCGTGATCCAGAAGGGGCCCGGCTCCTCGACGATCCTGCTCTCTATGACGACCTCTTGACCGGCGGGGATCAGAAAGAGCCTAGCTCCCCCGGCTGCAGCGGCCGTGAGCTTCGCGGGGATCCCTCCGACAGGCCCCACGGTGCCATCTGGGTTGACCATGCCTGTCATCACAACAGACCTATCGAGCGTGAGGTTCGCCATGACAGCCACCATCGCGACGGTCATGGCGGCCCCCGCGCTGGGCCCGCCGACCACCATGCTGTCTGACTCCATGCTCACGTAGAAGTCGAACTCGTCTGGACTAACTCCTAAGAGGGAGCACGCCACCAAGGCGGCGGTTCTGGCCGCCGACTGCGTGTCCAGTTGAGTCAGAGGGTCTGCCGAGAAGTACACCTTCCCGGTGCCTGGCCTCACCACCCTCACTGTGAGCCTGCTGAGGACCCCCTCGCCCGCCGTGGTGACCGCGGGGACGGCGATTGTAACTTCAGACTCCCACTGCGGAGCCAGTTGAGTTGAGATCGGTGATAGAGCCGTCAACAACAGCAGGCCTGCGGCCAAAGCAAATCTCAGTTGTCCAGCTCTCATAGGCCTCCCATGACGTCTCCCAGAGCGTCCATCCACCACGACAGCAGTTCTTGTCTTCTCTTCTCGATGTAATCAGCCGTGTAGAATATCAGGATTGACTCGTCGCCCCAAGAGTCCAGCGACTTAGAGATCTCGGACTCCCAGACGCCGGCAGCCGTTATCGACTTGAGCCAATCGACTGGATTCTCGTCCGGAGGCGCTGCGGGAGCGGGCCAGTCCTCTCGTCCCGAGAACTTAACGTGGACCCTACCTTCCTCGTCCACAACAGCCTCCTCAAACACCACTGCGTCAATGTCTAGCGTATCGGCCCTGCCAGACTCATGCAGGCTGGAGAGCCACTCCCAGGCGACGTTGACTTTTGAGATTTTTGATATCAACTGGCTCAGAGAGTTGACGTCCTTGAAGACCAGTTCTCCGCGAGTCTCTGCCTCAGCCAACAAACTCACCGAGCCGATGACCTCTTGCCTATATTTACCGGTTATGCCCCAAGCCGCAGATGTGACATGTGTTGATCGCCGATCGCACGCGAGAGTGGGTCAAGCGGGCGTAGGTCAATTGATCGTTCCCCCTGCGGTCCTTCGTGCAGGCGATGATCCGCAGAAGCGATCTTGAGGTAGCAAGGCGCGGCCTAGATCCAGAACCAACCTCGCTTGACGGCTCAAGATCAGCACAAGGGATTTGCTTGACTTTCATGCGGAGAGCTTTTAAATTGTCTGCGAGACGCCGAGTGGGGGTCTCTTGCCTAGAGATAGAGTTTGCCAGCTTGCTCTAGTCTCAGGAAGCTTCACCGAAGCTCTTACCGCCGCTCTCAGAGAGAGACAAGTTCACGGGCTCGTCTTGATCTTTAGGCGGGGAGAGATGGAGGAGGTCTCTGCTCAGTCAGACGTCCTGAGCGCCTTCCTGAACCTTCCCATAAGGCTGGTTCCCTACGAGGACGATGCGAGCCCAGAGCAGATGGCGATAATTATGAGAGAGGCCATCAGGGAACTCTGCGAGGAGTACGCCTCCATAGAGGTTAACATTGGAGCGGCAGACAAGGTTCAGGCTGTCTCTGGGCTGCTGGCCGCGATGGCGCACGGACTCCCCTGTTTCGACGTTATCGGGGGTCAGATAGTTCCCCTCCCCACTCCTCCCTCAGGGTTGAGGGTAGGTCTCAGCGAAGAGAAGCTCAGCATACTGGCCGCTCTTTGGGAGGCCGGAGGGAGGGTAGAGGGCCTAGAGAAGCTCTCAAAGAGGACTGGAATGAGCAGGGCCCTGCTTAGCTACCACATCAGGGGCTCCGAGAGAACCCCTGGGCTGGAAGCCCTCGGCTTTGTGAATGTTTCCAGAGTCGGCAGGAGAACGAGCGTCGAACTCACTCCCCTCGGGAGGCTTGTGGCTGCTTCCGTGGGGTGATTCAAGATGAGGCTGGTCCTCTTGGGCCCCCCGGGAGCTGGCAAGGGGACCCAGGCCGCCCGCATCTCTGCCAAGTACGGCATCCCTCACATATCCACCGGCGACATGTTCAGGGAAATCCTCAAGAGAGACGACGAGCTGGCGAGGAAAGTCCGCAGGTATGTGGAGGCCGGAGACCTCGTTCCAGACGAGATCGTCGTGGAGATCGTCAAGGAGAGGATACACAGGCCTGACTGCGGGAGGGGTTTCATCCTAGACGGCTTCCCTCGCACGATACCACAGGCCGAGGCTCTGGACGAGATTCTCGAGGCGGATGGGACGCCCATATCGGCCGCCCTGTACCTCTGGGTGACGGAGGATACGGCCGTGATGAGACTCTCGAGGCGCAGAGTCTGTGAGAGTTGTCAGGCGGTCTATCACCTCGACTTCAATCCTCCGAGGTCTCCTGGCGTCTGCGATCGTTGCGGGGGGAAGCTCGTGCAGAGAGAAGACGACCGAGAAGAGGTTGTGAGGCACAGGATCAGGGTCTACAGAGAGCAGACGGAGCCCTTACTGGGGTACTACAGAGAGAAGGGTGTGCTCAGAGAGATCGACGGAAATAAGTCGATAGAACAGGTTTGGGAGGACGTCCAGAGAGTTTTAGATCCCCTAGCCCAGTGCGGGGACTGCTGAGCTCACCGTTATATCGTTGAGTCCGCTCACTAGTCAGGGGGCAAATTGACCATTCCAGAAGAGGTCCTGACGGTCAGCAAGAAAGGGAAGGTGGAGGTCAGAACTCTGGTCAGACGTGGGAGATTCGTCCTAGTGGAGTACAGAGACCCAAAAACTCTGGAGAGGACGGAGAACAAGTACAAGCTGGTGCTCAAGGGCGACGACGGGACTGTGGAGGAGTACTTCATAGTCCCGCTCAGCCAGCCTGGGAGGAAACTACTGATAATCCCCAAGGAGAAGAAGGGAGATAAGCTCCTAGTGTGGAATCCAGAGACAAAGGAAGCCGAACCTATGTTCCCCTGACCGAAGAGCGTCGGCAAAGGCTCTTCGACTCGAAAAGTAAAGACTTTAAACATATGAGTAGAGAGGCTCTCCCTTGGGATCGGAGCTGCCCAAAAGAGCCATAGAGGTGGCTACGCTCTCGGTAGTCACGGCAAGGCCAGAGGACGCTGTATCGAAGGCCGCCAAAATAATGACCCGCGGATGGTTCAGGAGGCTCCCCGTAGTCGATGAGGGTGAAGCCGTCGGCCTAGTGACTGCAAAAGACATACTTAGAGCGATCTCCAAGGCCATTCGGAGGGATGCTGATCCTTCCTGCATAGTAGAGGCGTTGAACATCCCCCTCTCCAGAGTGATAAAGGAGCCTCCTGCGAAGGTGGACCCCTACACTCCGCTCGAGGAAGTCCTCGACGTGGTGGTGGCGTCGGACGCCGGCGCAGCCCTAGTGGTAGATGAGACTGGGAGGCTCTTGGGGATAGTGACCGAACGCGACCTCCTGAGAGCGCTGGCGGACCTAGAGGTGCGAGAGATCGTACAGGAGATAATGACGAAAGACGTCAAGACCTTGAGGCCTGAAGACCTCGTCATACAAGCCGTCAGGGGTATGGTGGCGGGCGGGTTCAGGAGATACCCCGTTGTGGACGAGACAGGGAAGCTAGTGGGGATCGTCACGGCCAGAGACTTGGTCGCCCTGGCTGCTGACTGTGCTGAGAATCCATCTAAGGCCAGCGACTTCTTCGGGTCCGTGAGCCGCGTCATGTCCGAGAACCCACTCACTGTGAACCCTCAGTTTGGCGTAATGGCCGCGCTTAGGAGGACGACTGAGGCCGGTGTGGGGGCCTTGCCGGTTGTCAGCGCCGGCAAGCTCGTCGGCATAGTGACTGAGATGGACCTCCTGAGGGCTATAAGGCGGTACTTGAAGTCTTAGCCCACCACCGCGGCCTCAGCGCCGGCAACGCCCCTCTCGAACCTCTCCAGCAGGAAGGGTTCTATTGGCAGGTCTAGAGGCTCGCCGGCTATGAGCTGAGCTACAAGCTTCGACGTTATTGGACCCATCATGAAGCCGTGTCCGCTGAATCCATTCGCCTGTATGAATCCCTCTACCCCCTTGACTGGCCCTGTGATCTGCTTTGCGTCTGGTGTGACGTCGTAGAGCCCCGCCCACTGCCGCACCACTCTGACCCCTTTGAGCCTCGGAATGTACGTGGCCAGCAGCCTGGTCATCTTGACTAGGAACCTAAGGCTTGACTCAAAGTTGTACCCCGGCTTCTCATGAGGGTCGCCCCAGCCTCCCAAGATGGATCCTCGCGCGGATTGCCGGAAGTAAACGTTGTCGTGGAAGCAGATCACCATAGGCCCCAGGAATTGCTTGATTGGCTCAGTTGCAAGGATCTCGTGCCTGTAGGGTCTATTGGGCAGTTCCACTCCTGCTGTCTCCGCCACATGTCTCGACCAAGCACCTGCGGCATTTACCACCCACTCTGCCCTAACGAATCCCCTCTCGGTCTCGACCCCGGCGACCTGGCCCTCAACCACCTTAACCCTCTTGACGGGAGTGAACGTAAATATCTCGGCGCCAAGCCTCTCTGCCGCCCTTGCATAACCGTAGGTCACCTTGAAGGGATTCGCGTAGCCGTCTGTAGGATTCCATGCTGCCCCGAGCGCCCCTATACCCTCAACGTCCAGCTCAGGGACTATCTCATTTATCTCTCCGGGCTCGAGCCACTCAACGGGGAGGCCTTGCGACCTCTGCATGACTATGTTCTTCTGAAACTGCTTGACCTCCTCCTCTGTCTTCGCTATTATCAGGTACCCGCCCTGCTTGTACTCTGTGTCCACTCCCAGCTCCTGATCCAGATTCTTGAAGATCTCCACGCTCTTCATGGCCAGCCTTACGTGATCCTCAGTAGCCCACTGCTGCCTTATGCCCCCAGGGCACCTGCCGGTTGAACCAGCGGTTATGTAATTCTTGTCGAAGACCGCCACGCTCAGCCCTCTCGAGGCGAGATAGTAGGCCGTCGCGCACCCTATTATGCCAGCTCCAACCACGGCGACGTCATATCTTTCTCGAGGTCTGCTCAATCCTCACTCCCCTCCCCCAGCTCTACGCCAGAGAGAGTACCCACGGGCACAGGGACTACAGGAGGCCTGGGTCTGGGGAGCGTCTTCATGACCTCGACCGTGCTCACTCCGATTTCCCTAGCTAGCACAGAAGCGGCGAGCCTCAGGCACGTCCTCCCCTGGCACGCGCCCATTCCTATCCTCAGTATTCGCTTGAGTTCCTCCAGGGATCTCACTCCGTGCGTCCTTATGGCTTCCAAGATCTCGTCGAGCGTGACATCCTCGCACCGGCATATCGTGACTTTCTCCTCTTCAGCCATCCTTAATCCCTCCCAGGAGGGAGCACGGCTCTTACCACATGGGCCAAGTCTCTAGGAACGCGCACCGTCACCATGGAGGTCTTGTCCTTCGAGGTCACCACTCTGAGAACCTCCGCCTTTGCGACCTTCCTTCCAGTCCTGTCGAGGGCCCAGACGACTTGACCCTTCTGTGGAATCGGGAGAAACTCGTAGGGCACAGAGACCTCCGCATTCTCGCCATCAAGCTTCACCATGAAGATGGCGAGCCCGGGGCAGGCCAACACGCACGTCCCGCAGCCCGTACACTTGTCCCAGTCAACGGCGGGAGGGGCAATTATCGTCGGCTTGATCACGGCTCCCACCGGGCATATCCACCCACAGGTGTCGCAGGGTATCTCCTCGTGGCATTCTATCACCGCGACTGTCCTGCCCTCGGCCTTCTCGTCTGGGGGGAGCATCCTCTGCAGGAGATCCTCTGGTATCACGCCCGGCTCGGCGCTCATCCTATCACCTCCCTAGCGACCTCCCACACCTTCCTCTTCCCCTTCAGCACCTTCTCGCTGAATGGGCCTGATCTGAACTCATCGAGCTGCCTCTCGGCCTCCTCAATGACCTTGTCAGCCTTATCCGGCTTAAGACCGAGCTCTGAGGCCGCCTTGGCCCCCGCTATTCTCCCCTCAAGCATCGCCGTTGTTGCCTCCTCAATTCCCGAGGCGTCTCCAGCTACGAACATCCCATCAACAGTGGTTCGAAGGAGCTGGTCGTGTATGGGCACTGGCCCGCCCAGCTCTGGAACGTAGTCCCACTGCGCCCCCGCCTGCAGCGGTATCTCGGTAGACGGAGTCAGGCCAACCGCGAGGATCAGCATGTCCACGTCAAGCTGCTCTTCGGTCCCCTCTATCGGCCTGAAGTTCTCGTCGACCCTGACGATCTCAGCCGCCTCAACCCTCCCGGTCCCTATCGCCCTCTTCACAGTGTGCCTCAGCAGTATGGGGACGCCCATCCTCCTGATCTTGGCGGCGTGGACCGCGTATCCGCCTATCTTCGGCATTATCTCAACGACCGCCTTGACGTCGACGCCTGCCTGCAGGAGCTGGTAAGCGAGTATCAGACCCACGTTCCCAGCACCCACAATCAGCGCTCTCTCGCCTGGAACAACGCCAAAGACGTGCATCAGCGTCTGAAGGCCTCCCGCACCCATCACCCCAGGAAGGTCGTTGTTCGGGAAGGGGAGCATGTTCTCCATGGCTCCAGTGGCGACGATGACGGAATCGGCCCTCACCAGCCAGGCCCTGCCCGGAGAGTCCACCAGCAGCGTGTGCTTCGATCCCACGTAGTCTGAGACCACCGTGGCCCTGGTCAGCCACTCGGCCTCAAGGCTTTGCAGCTCCCTCAGGAGTATCCTCGCTATCTCTATCCCCCTTACCCCGGCGTAGTTCGCTCGAGACCCGAAGAACTTGTGGGTCTGCTTGATCAGCTGCCCGCCAGGCCTGAAGTTCTCGTCTGCTATCGCGACCTTCGCGCCAAGCTTCGAAGCCTCGATGGCGGCTGACAGGCCAGCTGGCCCTGCGCCCACTATGAAGAGGTCGACGTCCAGTTCCTCCACTTCCTGGCTCGCTTGCGCATCTGTTGGGAGTTCTCCCAGCGGCCTCTGCCTCTTCACGACCATCCCGCTCCTGACGGGCGTTATGCAAGTTCTGACGTTCGGGATCCCATCAACCGTCATGAGGCATGAAGAGCACTTCCCTATGCCGCAGAAGAATCCCCTCGGCCTAGATCTCCTGCAACTCCACGCTTGGGTCGTCACGCCCTATGCAACCAAGGCTGCGGCGACGCTCTCGCCCTCGTAGGCCCTGATCCGTTTTCCCTCGAAGAGGAACTCTGCCTCTGCACCTCTCTCAAACTCCAGGATTGGGTGTTCCCAGAGCCTTCGTGGCAAAGCGGATCGGAGGGTAGTTCGCTCTATACGTTAAAGAGTTGAAGTCAAGTCCTATGGCTCACGCTCCGCCTTCGGGAATAGAGAGAGCTTATGAGCGAACCTGACAGGCATCGGAACCCTTGTTCCTCCCCTAAATCTCTCTACTATCCTCTTGGCTCCCTCAAGAGAGACCATGTGGCCTGGAGAGACGTAGACAGGTCTTCCCCCCTCCCTCAGCGGGAGGGCCCACCCCACGTGGCGGCCTAGGTAGACGACCTCCTCCCCCCTCAGCCTGCCGACAAGCCTCCTCTTCGCCACTCCTATCGCTGGAACGTTTGCGCATACTCCCACGTGGCTCGCCTCCCCGAAGAAGGCTGGATGAGCAAGGCCGTGGCCGTCCATCATGATCACGTCGAATTCCACCTTTCGGAGGGCTCTAGCAATCAGGGGGAACTCGCGGAAGCCGAGATAGGTCGGCACGTACGGCATGGGCGGGAGGTCGAGTACGACTGACCCGTCCACTACCCTGAGATCTCTGTCCACGACCACAACAGCCGCCCTGCCCACCTCGACCGGGATACCCTCCCTCTCCTCCCACCTGTACGATACGTCGCCACCGGCAACGAGGTCGGGATCCTCACAAGCGTCCCTGAGGGACACACGCTTCGCGAGCTCTATCTGCGCCTTGCGCATCCTCTGGAGGATGGGTCTCGTGGGGAGATCCTCTGCCTGCACCAGCACGGAGCTGAGTTCTGCAACCCTGCCTCCAGTTACGTGAATTCCCTCGCGTCGGAGGAGGTCCGCGGCTCCCTGCTGAACCTCCCCCTTCTTAGACACGACCCTGTGCCAGGGGACGCCAACCGCACGCCCGATCCTGTTCACCACCTCGGCGACCGCTCTCGCGGCGCGGAAGTCGCCAAGTGCTCTAGCTATCTCCCCATAGGTCGTCACGCGGCCCTCGGGGACAGATTCGACGGCAGCTATTATCTCGGCGTAGACCAGTTCTAGCTTGCGCAACTCTCGTGGTTGCGCCAGCCACAGCCTAAAAGGCTGCGAGGCGTGGAGAGTGCGGTAGAGAGATTTATCACTCTCTCGCGTTCTGGTGACGTGTGAAGGTCAAAGTTCGCCTATTCGCGTCCTTCAGGGAGGCGGCTGGTCGCAGTGAGATGGAGCTGGAGCTGAAGGATAATTCCACGCTCCGAGATTTGATAGCCGTCCTAGACGAAATCATTCCTGGGTTAGCGGAGAGGTTTGAAAGAGGGGGTGCCTTGGCAGCTGTTAACGGGGCCTTTGCGAAACCGGATAGAGTTCTATCCGAGGGAGACGTGGTTGCCGTGTTTCCACCGGTTTCTGGGGGCGGAGTCAAAGTAGCCCTGTTCTACGAGCTGCCGAGTCTAGCAGAGCTAATTGAGGCCGTCTCTCCGCCACGCGGAGAGGCAGGCGCCATTGCAATCTTCTTAGGGGTCGTCAGGTCGAACTCAGAGCTGGGCAGAGTGCTGAGGCTAGAGTACGAGGCCTACCAAGAGATGGCGCTAGCGGAGATGGAGAAGATTAGGCAGGAAGCTCTGTCTACTCCCGGCGTAAAGGAGGTAGTGATCTACCACGCGCTTGGGGCCAGGAAACCTGGGGACACCGTCATGATGGTGGCTGTGGCGTCAGAGCACAGAGCCGAGGCGTTCAGAACCCTCGCGCATGTTGTAAACGGCGTTAAGAACAGGGTACCAATCTGGAAGAAAGAGATAACCGAGGGAGGAGATCGGTGGATCGAGGAGGGGCGTCCTGAGGTCTGAGCCCAATTTTTTATGCAATTTCCCGGCGTGTGAGCTGATCAGGTTTGACGCTGGTCGACCCCTTCGACAGGCCCGTCACGAGGGTGAGGATCTCGGTGACCTCGGCCTGTAACTTCTCCTGCTTCTACTGTCACAGAGAGGGGTTCCTGCCTAATTCCAGCTCTGAGATGACGCCAGAGGAGATGGAGCGAATTGTCAGGATCATGGCGAGCCTCGGAGTGAGTAGAGTCAAGCTAACAGGAGGCGAGCCCACTGTGAGGCCTGACATCGTAGAGATCGTGAGGAGGCTGGCCTCTGTAGACGGCGTAGTGGACTTGAGCATGGTTACAAACGGCTCCAAGCTCGTTAAGCTGGCTGCGGAGCTAAGGGAGGCTGGGCTCGATAGGATAAACGTTAGCTTGCCGAGCCTTAGGCTGGATCGCTTTATGCGGATAACTGGCGTCAACTGCCTGTCAGAGGTCGTGAGCGGGATCGAATCTGCGGCATCCGCGGAGTTCTCTCAGCTCAAGATAAACAGAGTGATCTTGAGAGGAGTCAATCAAGATGAGACCGGGGAGCTGATAGATCTGGCTAGAGATATTGGCGCCATGGTTCAGCTGATCCAGCTCGAGGATGCCGACCCCGAGTCCCCCCTCATCAAGACTTACGGCTTTGGACTCCAAGACCTGATCGGCCTCGTCAAGGGACTGGGCGGGAGACTCGTCTCAATCAGAGAGGACATGCAGAACAGGCTAGTGTTCGACGTTAAGGGAGTTAGCGTTGAGATCGTCGGGCCGATGGGAAACCCAGACTTTTGCGCCAGGTGCACTAGGATAAGGATAACAAGCGACGGAAGATTCAAGCCCTGTCTGTTCCTAGAGGAAAATACCGTGGACTTCCTGACGGCCATGCGGGCGGGGGCTGACGACGAAACCCTGAAGAAGATGTACCTCAGGGCTATATCCCTCAGGAAGCCTTACTTCGGGTGGATAATTCAGGTTGGTGAGGGGGTGAGCGGAGCTGGACATTAAGATGGTGGACATCAGTGGGAAGGGCGAAGTCCTCAGAGTGGCAAGGGCCAGAGGGTTCATCAGACTGTCTGAGGAGAGCTGCAGGAGGATAAGAGAGGGAAGAGTGGAGAAGGGAGACGCGTTCTCGGTTGCCAAGGTCGCCGCCATAATGGCGGTCAAGAAGACTCCGGAACTCATTCCCCTGTGTCACCCGATTCCTATCACCAAGGTAGAGGTGGAGATGAGAGTCGCGGAGGGGGGCGTCGAGGCCGTTGTTGAGGTTAGATCTGTCGGAAGGACCGGAGTGGAGATGGAGGCGTTGACTGGAGTTACCGCCGCCCTCCTAGCCGTGTGGGACATGGTGAAGAAGTACGAGAAAGACAAGAGAGGGCAGTATCCCCACACGAGGATTGAAAGCGTAATCGTAGAGACTAAGGAGAAGATACCCTCTAGGCTTTAAGCTGCTCCTTAGCCTTCTCCTTGGACTTCACCAGCTTTAACCCCTTAGCGGTGATGTAGACCCTGCCTCCGGCGCCCTGCTTCCTCACTCTTATGTACCCCTTCCTCACGAGGTACCTCAGGACGAACTCTCTATACTCCCTCTTTGGGATTAGCTCGCTGGCGGGGATTCCTCTCTCTCCAGCTTCGGCAACTTCCCTTAGCATACGGATGTGAGATTCAAGCAACATGCCTTATCACAGTGTTATCCCTTTCCCAGCATTAAAAGGTAACTGAAGTTATACGATCGCGCTACAACGGCCCGGCGACCCTTACGCTCTTTACCCGTATCGACGGAGTCACTATTGATTCTACCCTCCTGACGTCGTCTCCGACGGCATCTATCCCCCTCAGGAAGTCGAGCAGGTGTATTCCGAAGCTCGCCTCCTTTATTCCAGCCTTGATCTCACCCTCCTCGACTAGGAATCCCATGTAGATCATTCCACTGAACTCTCCGTTCGCTAAGTTGGGCCTATCAATCGTTAGCTTCAGCAGGATTCCCTTCCTAACTTCCAGAAGCTCATCCCTGCTGAGTTTCAGGTGATCCGCCTCGAGAATAACGTTGTGAGAGCCAACGCTGGGGGGCGTGTTGTAGGAGCGAGAGGCATTTCCCGTGGTTTCAACGCCCATCTTGCCAGCTGTGTAGAAGTTGTGGATGTAGCTGAGCAGCTTCCCATCGCCTATTATGGGCGTCCTACGTGTTGGAACTCCCTCGCCGTCAAATCCGGCGCTGCCCTCGCCTCCTGGGAGGGTGCCGTCGTCCACTATAGTTAACCCCTCCCTAGCTATTTCCTCGCCCAGCTTCCCTGCCAAGAAACTCCTGCCGTAGATCACGTTCTCTGCGTTGGCCGCTTCCGACACCAAGAACCCCAAGAATGGTTTCGCCGTGAGGGGATCTACTATGAGGGCGTACTGACCCGTCTCGACCCTAACGGCATCTAGGAGCGTGGACGCAAGCTCTCCAGCCTGCGAGCCCACCCACCCAGGGTCTATCTCCTTGAGGAACCTGCCGGAGTTCTGCTCGTAGCCAGAGCTTGACTTATCCCCGTCTCTCCCAGCCACGAAGGAGTAAAGCGAGCACAACGTCCTGTCCTCAGCTACGGAAATCCCATTTGAGTTTACAACGGCGACTGCGTAGTGAGATGCCTTCATCGCGCCGGAGACCGAGATCACTCCTTTCTTTGAGGAGGCGGCCTCCACCATGACCTTCAGGTACTCCACCACATCGCTCACATCCAGCTCGGCTACCTTCTTGTCGAAGAGGCCTGGAACCTGGCTGGGTTTCGAGGGACTTGGGAGTCCCTTTACATCCGGATCTGGCTTGCTGGCCTTCGCGTTCTTTACCGAGCTTACTGCAGATTCGCTCGCTCTACCCAAGCTGACGGAGTAAGCAAAGCCCACCTTATGTCCCACAATCGATCTGACCCCTATACCCTCCACAACCTCAGTCTTAGCCGTCTTGATTTCGCCCTTCTCGACCTCTGCCACGATGGTCCTGCCGGATATCAGGTAGGCCTCAGCCTCCTCCGCACCCTCGGACAGGGCTCTCCTGACGGAAGACTCACCGATCGACAGCAAGCGTTCCGACATCTTACCTCATCCCTCCGAAGACGACTCTATCTACTAGCACATGAGGCGAGCCTGTAGTGACCGGAACCCACTGGCCGAATTTACCGCAGGTACCGGGATCGTACTTGAGGTCTCTACCCACGGCCGATATGTTGTGGAGGATTTCTAGAATCGTTCCAGTGATGGCGACCTCTCTGAGCCTCTCAACGAGCTCTCCATTCTTTATCAGCCATCCACCCTCAGCCTTGAAGACGAACTCTCCCTTTGCTGGGTCAGTGTAGCCATAGAGGCTACCTTCCGCGTATATCCCCTCCTTAACCTCTGAGAGCATCTCATCGAAAGTCCAATCTCCCGGCTCGATGAACGTATTGCTCATTCTCACTATAGGCGGATGTGAGTAGTCTGTCGCTCTGCCGTTTCCAGTCGGGGAGACACCCATTCGAGACGACGTCTCTAAGTTGTGCATGAACGAATTCAGCGCGCCCTCCTTGACTAGGTACTTCTTCTTGGCCGGAGATCCCTCCGAGTCGTAAGCGTAGGACCCGTAGAGTCCAGGTATTGTAGGATCGTCTACCACGTTGACTATCTCCCTGCCAACCTTGGTCCCTATCTTGCCCTCGAGTATGCTCATCTTAGCGAGTACCTCGTCTGCCTCGCAGGCGTGTCCAAAGGCCTCGTGTATGAAAACACCAGCCAGCTTTGGATCCAGTATCGCTCTGAAGGGGCCTGCCGGAGCCGACTTTGCCGAGAGAAACCCTACCGCCCTAGACGCTGCTGCCTCGCCGATGCCCCGAGCGTGCTCGGTCTCCACAACCTCAAAGCCGCCGAGCCCACCCACCGCTTCAAAGGCTCGCTCGGTTATCCCTGCCTCGTGCGCAAACACCTGGACGGCCGCCCTGGTCCTCACGGTCTCCTGCTTGACCCTCGTCCCAAGGCTGTTTACGATCTCTTCCTGAGAGTGTGTGTCGGCATAGCCTACGTTGACGTTCTTCACCCTGGGGTCGACCCTCCTGGCAGAGTCGTTTAACTCGAGAGCAAACCTAATCTTCTCTTCCATGCCTACCTCAGCCGGGTCTTTACGAACTCGCGCCGACCAAGAACCTTGGTTCGAGGGAGCATCCAACCTGAACTTCTCTGACTTCATCCGGGCCGACGCTTTGGCCAGGCTAACAGCTTCCTCCAAAGCCCTCTTGACCGACTCTGGATCCCCGCCGTGAACTGTGGCGAACCCCCAGGCGCCTCCCACGAGCGCCCTTATCCCAACGCCCTCCACGATCCCCGTGTTGAGTTCTCTTATCACTCCATCCACCACAAATAGCCTGCTAGTTGTGCTCCTCTGCCACCGGATCTCTACGAACTCTGCCCCGAGGTCTAAGGCTCTCCCCACAAGTCTCTCTAAGTCGAGCATCCTGAGCTGGTCTCAGAGGAGCGGATAAAATTTTGAGGTGAGGGTGGTTACTACCTCACGACCTCCTCTACGTCTCTCCACCACTGCTTCTTCGTTCCCGTCTTGGCCCTCTTCATCCACTTCTTACTCTTGGGCTCCTGCTCTATCATCTCGAGGAGCTTGTCTACCTTCTTAACCACGACCTCCTTCTCCTCAGGCTTGAGCCTACCCTCCTGAACCATCTGCTCGGCGTACCTCTTCACGAGGTTCAGGTTCTGCGTAGCGTCGTACCAGAAGCCCCAATCCTCGGCTAGGAGCTTGGCTATGTACTTGCCGTTTATCTTCCCGTCGCCCTCCTCCTCGGTCATCTCATGCGTCAGGAAGAGGACGATTAAGTCGACGAGGTCCTTTGGGTTTATCTCGTGGATCTGAAGCTTCTCCAGGACTACATCCGTGGGGGAGATGGCGGGAAAGCTCAGCTCCAATCTCCCCTGGCCGGGCTTCTCGCCAAACGGGACGTCGTGGCTGAACTCAAGCTTGTTGAAGAAGATGTCGACGTGGTACTTCCCCTGCGGGTGGTAGTAGATCAGCCTCTTATCTCCAAAGAGCGCGTTGATCATTTTGTCTGGCAGAAACTTGAGCTCCTTCTCAAAGAACTCCTTGATCTGCTTCTTCTGCTTCTTGTAGGCCATCAGGTCCAAGTCGGTGAACATCGGCACGCCGGCGCCAAACCTGGTCTTGTGGATCTCCGTGGCCCTCGGGTTGTCCTGGGTGTGGATGTAAACCGCCATGGCCCCGAGAATCCTGATGATTATCCCCTTGTCTTGGGCCCTCTTGACTATTTCGACGCACTCCTTCACGAACTGCTCGGGGTCTAGCTCGACGAAGTGAATACCCTCGTGCTCGCCGGCCATTGGGGAAACCCGCCCTCACCCCTCGATCTTCCACCAGTTCTTGAGGCCCTCTTCGGTGAACTCGACAACGAAGCCTCTGAGGATCCCCTCGCTGTACTCGCTCCCAGGGTTGAGCACCACGGTTCTGCCTATCTTGTCGCTAGCGTAGCTCTCGTGTATGTGGCCGTGCAGCCCCAGTATGGGCTGGTACTTCTCGATTACCTCCCTGACGGACTTGGAGCCCACGTGCACCAGCACGGGCTTGCCGCCGATGTACACAGGCTTCAGATCCTTCGTGAGCTTGGGTGCCAGGTCTAGCTTCGTGTTGTAGGGCGGGCAGTGGAAGTTGAAGATTATCTTATCAAAGTTCGTGTACCCTTTGTCCATAGCCCACTTTATCTTCTTCTCCAGCATCTTCTTCAGCTTCGGCTCAGGAGCCTCCCTAGGAGTGTTCCAAGGGGTTGGATTCACGTACTCGTGGCTTATGATGGCGTAACCTAGAGGGGTCTCTACCACCTTGTCGAGAGGGTAGACGATCCCCCTGTCCTCGTACTCCTTGATGACCTCGTCTATGTACTGCTCGTCGTCGTTCCCAGGCATGACTATCGGCAGCACCTGGTTGAGGTCGAGCTTCTCGATAATGAGGTCAAGCCACTTCTTCATCCTCTCCTTCATCAGCTGCTCGAAAAGCTTCGCCTGTTTGTTGGGGTCAGCTGCTATCTCCTGTATCTCTTCAGGGGTCGCCACGATGTAGTAGTAGCTGAGCCCCTCAATGAAGTCGAGGAGCTTCTGAAGCTCCTCCTTGGTGGTCGCCTTCCTCTTCTGGCCGAGGACCTCGGCCTCGTAGCGGTCCCCATAATCATAGACGGGGACTATGGCCTTCCCGGTGAGATCGCCAGCGAAAATCAGCACGTCTGCCTTGTAAACTTTTACCGCGCTCAGCCACTTCCTCCAAACCACGGTGTTCCCGTGGGTATCCGCTGAGAAGAATATCCTGAAACTCAAACGACTCACCTCTATGAGCGGTGCCAGTTCATGCAAAAATGTAATCAAATAAAAGTGACCTGCTAGCAGGAAAATGCCACAGAGAACCTTCCTTCTCGGGGCACGCCCAGAGGGGTGAAACAAAAATAGGGGGAGAGGGCAGAAAAGCCCTCACGCGGGCGGAATCTCCGTGTAGATGGTCCTGACGTCTATGCCACGCCTCTGGTTGTAGGCCAAGAAGCCCATGAAGATGAAGGCGCCAAGGCCCATCCAGAAGGCCTGGTGGATCGGTACCATCAGCTTGAACACGCCGAAGTAGTAGAAGATCTCGTGGGTGGCCACGTAGAAGAAGAAGAAGTTCACCGCGAAGCAGTAGGCGCCGAGTATGCTGAGCACGGGTATGCCGCCGATCTCCCACTTGTACGGAGCCTTCTCGTAGAGGTCAGACCTCAAGAACGGTAGCACGGCAGCGGCCAGCGAGGCCATCATGACGGCGAACTGGTACAAGTTGGTCGTGTCCGCTGCAGCGGCCCAGTCTCCCTGAGCGGTCAGCCAGACTCCCACGATGCCTCCTATCATCGTGAGGATGATGGCCCAGTGCGGGCTGTGGAACCTCTCGTTGACGGAGGCGAAGACCTCCGGGAAGAACCTGTCGAACGCCCAGGCGAAGACCATCCTGCTGGCGACGACGAAGAACGCCGGGATGTCCTTCAGCAGGATGATGCCGACTAGGGTGCCGTTAAGCACCTGGAGCCACTCCATGCCCTTGGGCACCAGCGGGATGGTGAAGCTGGTGACAACCTTGTGCGGGAGCAGCCAGGTCTCAGGCACTCCTAGCAGGGCCGCCAGGCCAGCATCGCCTAGCTTACCCTTAAGGTACGCATACAGTGCGGTGAAGTAGACTCTGTCAGTCGGTATGCCGTTGGCCTGCAGGTACTGCAGGGCGCCGGGCACCTGAGCGAGGACGCTCTCGGGCACCCTCCAGGCGCCGTACACTAGGAAGGGCAGAGCGATGTAGTAGGCCATTATGATGATCGTGCCGAGCACCTGAGCGACGAGCAGAGACATGGCAGGAGTCTTCAGCTCTCCGCCGACGAAGACCGCCGACAGGATTCCTATGTAGGCCCAGATGGCGCCGATGCTGGCCTTCATCGTGCCGCCCCAAGTGAAGGCGGCGACGGGCAGGTCTCCGTCGGCCATTCCTATCTCAAACGCCTTGTTGACTATCTTTTCGTAAGCGCCAGCGCCGTAGATGGAGTTCCAGCCAGCGATTGTGTTGACTCCCCACGCTCCTAGGATCAGCAGGTTGCTCAGACAACCGATTATGGCGACGACTCCTAGAATGTTGATTATCCAGCCGTAGATCCTCATTCCGAGCAGAGCTATTGCGCCGAAGACTATCACGAAGATTAGTCCTAGAACCCAGTGGCCCTCTCTGCTGGCCATCCACTGGGCTCTCGCCAGCCAGGTTTCGCTCTTCAGAGCGATTCCAGCTGCGGTAGCGGCGCTAACGAAGAAGTCAATGCTGTACCAAGCTATGATGCCATAGCTCAGAACCTCGGTGAACCAGAAGCCCCAGGAGGCCAGGAATCCAAGGGCGGGGCTCAGACCTCTGGTAATGAAGATGTAGTCTCCTCCAGTCCTGGGCATCATGGAGCCCAGCATGGTGTAGACCAGGGCGGTGGGTATCATGGCCACAATACCAGTAACCAGGAACGCGTAGGGCACGAACGCGTCAGGGTGCGCGTATGCAGCTATGATAGCGAGCTTGTGAATACCTCCACCGACGGTGTGCGTGAAGACTATCATGAAGGCCGTGAACGGCCCCACCGTCCTGACCAGCCCTGAAGCCCTCCTTACGAACAGGGTCGGGGCCTCAGACATCTACATACACCCCCAAGAACCCCTAGGTTCGACTAATGCCGTATAATACGGCTGGTGTCCATAGCAAGAGTCTATATTAAAACTCTTTCGACCAAACGCCTTGACTGGTCGCCCTGAAACGTTTTAGTGAGGGCTTTATCATGACAAGCGAGCGGTGGTGGTCGATTGGTCCTACGTAAAAAGAAACCTCAAAAAGAGCTGGCTGAGGATATAGCATTCCTCATAGAGGCAGCCGATGGTTACAGGGTTGGCCGGAACATCGATTTAAGGAAGCTAAGAGAGGTAATGGACCGCAGAGCAAGCGATTTGTCAGACGTCTTCAAGGGTGGTCTGAGAAAGAAGTTTGAGAAAACTGCAGATTACGTTATAAACCTCCCCGCAATCAACTCAGAGGCTAAAAAGTGGTCAGCGGTCTTCCTAGTCGTGAGGCTCCTGCTGCGTATTGCCCTCTTAGGCTTCATGGTGGGCCTGCTCATCTCAATAAGTGGCAAAGAATGGTCCTCTTGGTTATTCTACTCGTCTACGGCAATCCTCTACGTGGTGTTCGTCTTGAGGTGGTACAGTCTGCTGAAGCTCGAGGACTTCTACAGGGAGGAGTTCAAGAAGCGGCCAGGCAGGGATAAGATCCTGAGGGAGACCGCCAACAGGCTCATAGCCAAGCTGCGCGAGGTAATTGTAAAGCACGGGCTGGAGCCCAAGAAGCACAAGCTCCACCTGTTTAAGACAGATTACGAGGGAATTCGCATATTGAAGAAGCCGAACATTCTGAGGGACACGTATGTGGCGGAGGTAGTGCTCGATGCCCAGGGCCAGAGTGAGCATTGAGAGAACCGTCATAACCCAAGGTGAGCCCATAGTCGGTCGAGTAGAAGATGAGAGGGTGTACGTCGTCTTCTCGGTGTGGTTCGCCTCCATCCTATTGACCAGAGGGCAGGAGATCCCAAGCGCTCGCAAGCTCTACTCCGACAGCTTCTGGCTCGAGCCCGGGAGATTTGAGATAAGGTACCCACCGAACCTACCGCCAACCATCTCTACGAGGGCCCATAAGGTCAGGTGGGCCTTAACTTTCGGCGTGCCTAGGTTCGGCGGTCGAGTGCTGTTTCCCAGGTCCACGGTGAGAATCAAGGTGTTCCCAAGACTCCCTGAGGAACTCTCAGAAGACCAGGGCTGGATCGTGCTAGACAAGACTAGGTACCACCCTGGAGACGAGATCTTGGGGAAGCTTAGGGTTGGGGACATCAGGCCTGAAGACGTGACGGTTGAGATGAGTGTGAGGGAGTGGCTCGAGATAGACGGCGACAGAAGAGAGTACACATGGACGCTGGCGGCCGGCGACTCCGGAATTCTGAAGGGAGAACCAAGGATCAGGTTAGAGCTCCCATCAGATCCGACTGTTCCGAAGGATCTGTTCTTCTTCTACCCATACACGTTCTCAGCAGAGTTCGCAGGGATGAGATTTGGCACGGAGACCTTCTTGGTTGTTATGACGCCAGAGGACGTTAAAGAACTCAAGCTCCCAATATCTCCAAGACCGCCCAGATTTGAGAAAACGAGGAGGAAGCCAGGCCCGCCACTCTGGTGATTATGGTGAAGAAGCGTAAGCAGAGGAGGATCAAAGTATGTCCGCTCTGCGGCAGCACAAAGCTCCGCAGGATCTCACCCTTCTCAGGCTGGCTAACGCCTGAGATATGGGTCTGCCCAGACTGCGGGTACAAGGGGCCTATCTACGCAGAAGTCGATATTGAGCAGCTCCCTGAAGACTCGAAAAGCTCAGAGTCAGAATAAGGGGGCTTGATTCGCGTGGGCTGGTGATCCTTCTGGGCATGCCAATTAGGGGAGTGATATTTGATCTCTTGGGGACTCTAGTCAAGCTAGTTAGCTCTGGGCAGGCGGGGCCGATCGAGCTGTCGGCTTTTCTCAGGGAGTTGGGGTACGAAGTCTACTTTCAAGAGTTCAAGGCGGCCTACCAATATGCAGTGTTCATAGACTGTCCGAAGCTGAGACCAAGGAGCTACTCAGAGTTCCTCAGCCAGGTGCTGAGGAGATTGGGGCTGGAGTTGACGGAATCTGAGTTGTCAGAGTTCGTTAGGTTTTACAGAGAAGGAAAGGGGGAGAACTGTACCCAGAGGTACCAATAGTCCTTGAGAGACTGCACAGAAGGTACAAGATTGGCGTGGTGACTACGATCCCCTCATTCAGAGCCGCGGATTACTTGGCTCCTATCATGCACCACATCGACGCTCTGGTGACCTGCGTGGAGGCTGGCGCAGTCAAGCCAAACCCCAGGATCTACCTAAAGTGCCTGAGAGAGCTTGACCTATCCCCGGAGGAGGCGGTGATGGTCGGAGACGACCCCTACTTGGACGTCGAGGCCCCAAAGTCGCTGGGGATGAGAGCCGTCCTGCTGGCTCGGGAGCCTAAGAGAGAACCTCCTGCCGCTGACGCAGTGATCAGCTCCCTAGACGAGCTGGAGGAGGTCTTAGCGAGACTCTGCCAAGCGTAGCTCAGCGCGCGAGCAGGTCCCTCGAGATCTTACCTCAGGCGTATGTAGGCGTAGGCTTCCTTGGCGCTCTCAAAGGCGTAGTGGATCTGCCTGAAGTTCTTCCTGAACTCAGCGACGTCCTTCGCGACTTTCTTCGGGTCCTCCTTGTCGAGCAAGACCCTCTTGAAGAACTTGGCGATCTCCTCCATGTCTCCCTCCTTCATCCCCAGCCTAGTGACCTCCAGGGTTCCAAGTCTCACGCCGCCGGGGTCTCTGAAGTTCCTCCCCCTCTTGATGTCCCACGGCAGGAGGTTTCGGTTGACTATGATGTTGGCCTCCTCGAGAACCTTCTCGGCCCACAGCCCACCGCCAATGTCCGCCACCTCGATCAGCACCTGGTGGCACTCTGTGAATCCCTTCTTCTCTCCCAGCACCTTCAGCCCCTGGTCGTAGAGGGCCTGAGCCAGAGCCTTGGCGTTCCTTATGATCTGGTCAGCGTACTCCTTGCCAAACGCCATCATCTCAGCCAAGGCGACTGCAAGGGCTGCAACCGCGTTCAGGTGGTGGTTGCTGAGCAAGCCAGGGAAGCAGGCCTGCTTGATCAACTCGAACTTCTCGTCGTCGTTCGTCACTATGGCTCCGTGCTGCGGGCCTGGGAGCGTCTTGTGGGTGCTCATCGTCATGCTATCCGCTCCCTCACGCAGGGGATCTTGGAACCTGCCGCCGGCAATTAGACCAGCGACGTGCGCAGCGTCGTAGTTGACGTGGGCCCCTATTGCATGGGCCGCATCAGCTATCTCCTTGATCGGCTGCGGGAAGAGGATCTCAGAAGCTCCGAACATTATCAGCTTGGGCTTGTACTTCTCAACCCTCCTGATCGACTCGTCGACGTCGATATTGAACTCCTCGTTGTTGAAGGCCAGGTACTCGACCCTGAGGCCGTGCACAGCTCCAGCGGTGCCCCCTATCCTAGTCCCGGTCTTGCCGTATAGCGGGCCCATGCTTATGTGCCCGCCTTTAGTTATCGGGAGGGCCATCATCACGTCTCCCGGCTGAGTGAAGGCGGTGTACACGGCAAGA
>CBEVRO010000007.1:0-41864 GCA_965552295.1 uncultured archaeon
AGCCTGGATCTTCCTTGGAGAGGTGCCAGCTCTCGAAGTGGCGATAGGGGGCGCGCTTGTGCTGATTGGCTCTGCGCTGGCAGCCTCTGCAGAGGTGGGTTAGACTTCTCCCAAGTCCTCTGGCGGAAACCTTCCGGGCCACCTCGGCTTAAAGGGCGGAGAAGGCTCGTGAGGTGGGAATGGAGGCCTCACAGGCCCTGAAGAACTCTCCAAAATTCTCCTGAGCATTGCGACCTCTGCCGTGAGTTCTCGAAGAACCCTCTCAATTCTTTCCAACCTAGCGATTATCTCTGAGAATGGGTCCGCTGGTCCGCGAGGCGGAAATCCCAGGATTCTCCTCACGTCCTCCTCAGTGATGCCGGCTCTAGAGATGGCATCCACAAGTTCCGACTTGTCTCTGAACTCAGCCCTTATTCCTAGGGAGCTAGCGAGCTTCTTCAGCTGATCCTCCCTTAGGGAGGACAACAGATCCCTCACATCGGTCAAGTTCGATCTAGGAAAGTTTAGGCTTCTGCGGTAAAAAGTCCTCTATTTGCCCAGGGCCTTTCTGACGGCTTCTATGTAATTCTCAACGCTTCCCCACTGCTTCAGGAAGGACTCCATGATGTCGTATCCGAATCTCTTCTTGAACTCCTCTCTCCCCTCTTCGGTCATGTCTGTAGGGGTCCAGGGTGGGAAATCTTCGTAGACGAGTTCTACCTTGGCCCCCTCACCTGCCGCAGCCTGCACCGCGCTCCTAATCAACTCGGAGATCATCTGGACAAGGGGACAGCCGGGGGCGGTCATCGTATACCTGACCTTGACGAGCGGGCCCTCTGCTCCCTCCTCAACGAGGACTTCCCTTATGAGTCCCAGATCCACCACATTTATCGGGATCTCCGGATCGTACACTCCTCTCAATGCCGCAAGTACCTTCGCCCTCACTTCCTCCGCGTCCAACGAACCACCTAGCGGAGTTTCCTTTCAAGGAGTTAATAACGACGCCGCTAGCTCACTCGCCTGCAGCTAAGAGGAGCCTGCCTCTCGATGTGAGCGAGTATACCACTCGGGTTCGACCGCTCTCAGAGATGCTTTGAACTCTTGCCACGGCTCCCATTTCCTCGAGAGCCTTCAGGTGCTGATAGATCGCTGGGAGGGAGAGGTCCAAACCTGCTGCCCTAAGCCTCCTCCAGATCTCGTAGCCATGCATGCTTTTCTCTGCTAGTAGCTTGAGGATCATGGCTTTCGTCCTACCGATGGGTCTACCCGAGACCTCACCCCTTAGATAGGCGTCGATGAGGTGGAGCCTCTCCAGCTCCTTGACGGCTGCAGAAGGATCCTTCAGACCGGACCCTGTCACAACGAGAACTACAACGTCTCCAGGCGAGATCTCTCCTTCGAGCCGGAGCCTCTCGGCGGCCGCGAGAGTTGACGCGGCCGCGGGCTCCGCAAATATTCCCTCGGTTCTAGCCAGCCTCCGCGAGGCTTCTATGATCTCGTCATCAGAGGCCGTCAGAATTCTACCACCCGTCTCTGAAGCCGCCCTCTCAGCTTGGAACTTCCTATCTGGCTTTGGGAAGTGAAGATCGAGCGCTACGCTGCTGTCGATATGGGGCTGAACCCCGTAAATCCTGGTTTTACCCCCGCTCGTCAGCCCAATCTCTCTGAGCTCAGAGAATCCCTTCCAGACGGCTGTGAGCAGGCTACCGCTCCCCACCGGGACTATCAGGACGTCGGGCTCCTTCCAGCCAAGGGACTCTGCGATCTCTATGGCTAAGGTCTTCTCACCTTCTACGAGCAGAGGGTCGGAATTCAGAACCTCGTAGTAACCTTCCGGCTTCCTCAACTCCCCGTCTGGAGGAACTACTTCGGCGCCGTACGCTATCATCTGGTAGAGCTTAGCTGGATCCGTGGGTCCATCAAGCCTGATCAGACTCCCAATCCCAGCCCTGGCGGCATAGGCCGAGAGGGAGGCGCCTAGGTTCCCCTTGAGTGTTCCAACTATCCCTCTGTACCCTTCTTGAACAATTCTCGACACTAAAACAGTGGAACCTCTGTCTAGAAAACAGCCAGTCGGGTTCTTGGTTTCATCCTTAACAAGCAGACCTTGGATACCAATCTCCCCGCCGAGTCTGACGCACCTGTGGAGCCTGGTCCCGCCCTCCCCCAGTGTGATCGGATTCCCGCTCACCGGAAGCAGTTCGCGGTATCTCCAGACGCCGGTCGGCCTGGCTGCCAGCTCTTCAGGGCTGAGAGCCCCTTGCAGCTCACTCAAATCTGGCTCAAACAAGAGAGGCTCATTACATTTGGGACACATCGATCTGACCCTGCTGGCATCGAGCTCGGAGCCGCACCTAGGGCAGGATAGGCTCCAGTTAATGCCCATCGCTAAGTCAACTCATGTATAAGCTTTCGGACTGATATATAAGTTCTTGATCTTATGTATTGCCGGGTTAGAAGATGCCTGAGTCCCGGTGGGCCGCACTAGCTGGGCTGGGCGCCGCTCTGGTCGCCGCAGCTACGTACGTAGTTCAGGTGCCCGTACCAGCCACTAGAGGGTACATAAACCTAGGCGACACGCTAGTAATTGCCTGGGCCCTCGCCATGGGTCCATCCATAGGAGGCTTCGCCGGCGGCGTGGGCTCCGCTCTAGCAGACCTCATTGGCGGCTACCCTCACTGGGCCCCTCTCACACTAGTGATAAAGGGGGTCGAGGGCACGATAGCGGGGGTCGCCGGTAAGAGAGGGGGTTGGATAGAGCTGCTTGGAGCCGCCGCGGCGGTTGGCGAGATGGTACTCGGCTACTTCTTGGTTGAGACGATGCTATACGGACTTGGCGCAGCCTTGGCAGAGCTGCCGGGCAACCTGCTTCAAGCCGCCTCAGGTCTGGTGGTCGGCATACCCCTCGCTAGAGCCCTTCGAAGGGTCCTCTCTATGATTCCTCAAGCTACCTCAGCGTAGGCCTCTTTTACAGCCCTCACCACACTTTCTACATCTTCTTCAGACAGCCCCGGGTGAATGGGGATAAGCAGGGTCTCCCTCACCAGCCTCTCGGCGTTCGGGCAGCTCCTCTTCTTGAACGCCTCGCCCGACCTAGCGAACCAGAGCGGGTCGACTCCCTTCTTGCCCA
The DNA here is from genome assembly GCA_965552295.1 of uncultured archaeon. Classification (GTDB taxonomy): domain Archaea; phylum Korarchaeota; class Korarchaeia; order Korarchaeales; family Korarchaeaceae; genus DRBY01. Next base: position 3,110 of record CBEVRO010000007.1, read on the forward strand.
GGTCTGCCATGACCGGCTGCTCGTATATCGGAGAAGGATAGCTTGGCCTGGCGTCGACGCCTCTCTTTCTGATGGCCTCTATCAGCTTGTCTCTGTGCACTTTCACGGCACGCAGAGGGAAGAGGTGCCAGGCATGCTTAGCCCACGGCTTCTCGACTGGGACCTCCAATCCGTCCAGCCTAGATAGCTCCTCTATGTAGGTTCTAGCGATGCTCCTCCTCCTCTCGTTCATCTGCTCCAGCTTCTTCAACTGGACTAGACCTATGGCCGCCTGCAGATCCGTCATCCTATAGTTGAACCCGAGCAGGACGTGTACGTATTTCGCTTTCTGACCGTGATCCCTAATGAGTCTCGCTTTCTCGGCGAGCTCGGAGTCGTTGGTGGTTATTATGCCTCCCTCAGCCGTCGTCATGTTCTTTGTGGGGTAGAAGCTGAACGCAGCCATGTGCCCTATGGAGCCCACCTTCCTTCCTCTGTACTCGGCACCGTGGGCTTGAGCAGCGTCTTCCAAGACTAGCAGGCCCCTCTCCTCTGCGATCTTCATTATCGGATCCATGTCGGCTGGGTGTCCGAACAGGTGCACGGGTAGGATCATTTTCGTTTTGTCAGATACCGCGGCCTCTACCTCTCCGGGATCCAAGTTGTACGTCTCTAAGTCCACGTCAACGAAGACTGGCCTGGCCCCCACTAGGAGTATAGTCGAGGCGGTGGCGAAGAAGGACAGGGGAGTGGTCACAACCTCGTCGTCCGGCCCAAGCCCCGCGGCAAGGAGGGCTATGTGAAGGGCGGCTGTTCCGTTCGAGACAGCTACGCCGTGAGAGGCGCCGATGTAGCTGGCGAATCTGCTCTCAAACTCTGCAACCCGCTTTCCTTGGGCCAGCATCCCACTCCTAAGCACCTCAGAGACCGCACGTATCTCCTCGTCGCCTACTAGGGGTCTCGATATTGGGATCAACCCTGATGCACCCGACCCGTGGGGTTGGGGCAATAATTAAGGGCCCGATCGGCGATGGCCGACGTGACAGTAGAGGACACAGCGTTGGGGGGGCGAGCAGCTTGATAGAGCCGCGCAGAGAGCTGAGGAGGCAGATATTCTGGAGGCGTATCGCTGGGCTCACGAGGAGGTATGGCAGGCTCGAGCTTTCGGCTGTGATCACGGGGGTCGTGGCAGGGCTCTCCGCCGTTGCTCTCGACGAAGCAATAGAGCTGTTCAGAGAACTCCTCGAGTTTGTAAAGGGTAGGTTCACAGCGGGTCCGTTGGACCTGGGCCTCATACTGGCGCCGGCCATCGGAGGCCTAATATCCGGCGTTATAACGTGGAAGATGGCTCCAGAGGTCAAGGGCCACGGAATTCCCAATGTAATAGAGTCCTTCCTCTTTAAGGAGGGCAGAATAGCGCTCAGGGTTCCTATAGCGAGGATTCTGGCCTCTGGAGCGCTAATAGGCCTGGGAGGCAGCGCCGGAAGAGAGGGACCAATAGGTCAGGTTGGGGCTGGCTTCGGCTCGTCTCTAGCCGGTGTCCTCAAGATGCCGTCGAGGCCTAGGAAGCTTCTTCTCATCGCCGGACTCTCTGCTGGAATAGCCGCAGCCTTCGACGCGCCTCTAGGAGGAGTGTTGTTCGGCTTAGAGATCCTCCTCGGCGCAGTCTACTCCGTAGAGCTGATACCAGCCTTCGTATCAGCAATTTCCGCGGTAGCGGTCTCTTGGACTCTGAGGGGGGCAAAGCCCGTGATAGCAATCCCCGCTCACGTTTCTCTACCCAACCCCATGGAGCTGCTCGTCCTCCTTGCATTCGGTCTTGCAATGGCGATAGTGGCCAGAGCGTGGGTTGACATCCTGTATTTCTTCGAGGACGGATTCGAAGCTTGGAGAATTCCTGAGTGGGTGAAGCCGGTGATCGGGGGCCTGGCCACTGGAGTGATAGGCTTCTGGAGCTTAGGTTGGGGCATAATGGGGCCTGGCTTCGACGGGCTGAACAGGATTCTGGCTGGGGAGGGGACTCTTGCGCTCCTCCTCACACTGGCTTTCGTCAAGATATTCGCCACATCCCTCTCGGTCGGTTCCGGGGGATCTGGAGGGATCTTTACGCCCACACTGTTCATAGGCGCTGCCATAGGCACAGTGCTGGGCCGCCTGCTGAACGCCGCCAACCCCACTCTATTCCCAGAGCCGGAGCTCTTCGCTCTGGCCGGGATGGCAGCGCACTTCGCGGCCGCGACGCGGGCCCCGCTGACCGCCGTAGTCATCATAACAGAGCTAGGACGCAATTACAAGCTGATTCCCTCTCTCTTGGCTGTCTGTGCCACCTCCTACTTCTTCTCGCTTGTTCTGATGGAGTCAACCATCTACACTAGGAGGCTTGAAGAGAGAGGGAAGAGGGTTCCCATAGTGGGGCTGAGCGCCCTCGAGCGGCTCAAGGTGAGGGACATCATGGTCACGAACGTTGTGAGCGTGTCTCCGGAGACAACGCTCCAGGAACTTCACGACTTGATGCTCCGCACGCACCACATGGGGTTCCCCGTGGTCGACGAGCGCGGGAGACTGGTCGGCATGGTCGCTTTCTCAGACCTGAGGAGGGCTCACCCCAGCCAGTGGAGCAAGATCAGGGTTCGTGAGGTAATGAACAGAGAGCCGGTCACAGTGACCCCAGAAGAATCGGTTCAGGAGGCCCTCGAGAAGATGCTCAGGTTTGACGTCGGGAGGCTTCCAGTCTTGGCGGACGGGAAGCTCATAGGCATCCTAACTAGAACTGACATAGTGAAGGCTTACGAGAAAGCCCTGCTGATGAAGGATCTGGAGGAGGCGGCGGCCATGTAAGGTGAGCGCGTTGAAGTTCGCCCTGCTCTGCGTAACGCTTCCCGGAATCGAGGACGTCATGGCAGAGGAGATCGAGGAGCTACTTGGCCTGACTCCAGAATTTGTTGTGCCAGGGAAGCTTCGACTCGAGGCCACAGCTCAAGAGACGCTGGAGCTAGTTTACTCCCTGAGATCAGCCAACAGGGTTCTCTTACTCGTTGGAGAGGGGACAGTCAACCCCATGGACATAAAAAGCGTCTACGAGATAGCCAGGCAAGTTCAGTGGGACTCTTACTTCTCGCCAAATCAGACTTTTGCGGTGAGGGCGGAGAGGGTCGGGAGCCACTCCTACAGGAGCCCCGACGTGGCTGCCGAAGTTGGGGCAGCCGTGGTAGACCACTTCCTATCCACGACTGGAAGGAGGATCAGGGCTAACCTCGAAGAGCCCGACGTGATAGTCAGAGTCTACGTGTCCGGCAGCTCGATGCTCGTCGGAATAGATCTGGTTGGAGAGAGCCTTCACAAGCGAGGGTACAGGAGATACCAACATCCTGCCTCTCTCAGCCCCGTCGTGGCCTACGCACTTGTGAGGCTAACGGGCTGGCTCGATGGACTGCGTAGAGACGACAGCACTCCGCTTGTAGACCCAATGTGCGGAGGCGGGACGATCCCCATAGAGGCGGCTTTGGCGGCCAAGCAAATCCCTCCAGGCAGGTGGAGGAGGAGACGCGGCTGGCCCCTCCAGAAGCTGGCTCTATTTTCCGAGGAGGATCTCGAGGACGTGCTTGACAGAGTCGACTCGCGATCGAAACGGGAATTTAGCCCGGTGATCTACGCTTCGGACGTCAGCCCCAAGCATGTGGCCGGCGCCGCACTAAACGCGCTGTCCGCTGGAGTCGGTGATTCCATCACATTCTCCGTGTTCAGCGCCGCCGAACTCCCAAGCAGGGTGGGAAGGATAGGCGCCCTCGCAACAAATCCACCCTACGAGCTTCGAACTGGGAGGAGGAGAGATATAGAGGCGGCGTTTCGGGGAATAGCTCAAGCTCTGCTGCTTAGACTCGAGCTGAGGGCCGCTGCCATATTGGGAGGTCCTGCGCTCCCCAAGTTTGAGAGGGCCATGGAGCCGCTGAATCTCGTTGAGAGGAGGAGAGTGAAGTACGGAGGTGTGGATGCCTCTATACTCGTATACGAGCGCGGGAGGCTCACCTCTGTGGAGGTACACTCCTGATGGGCACCATGCACAGAAACAGAAGGTCTTCTCTGCCAACATTCTCGAATGAGTGGTCTACCCCAGCAGGAATGAACAGGAAGACTCCCGGATAGAGGTCGTAGGTCATCCCCCCGACGTTCGCCCTCCCCCTCCCGCTGAGCACGAAGACCTCGTGCTCCCAGTCATGTGAGTGATGGGCAGACCTCCCGCCGGGAGCCATCCTGAAGAGCCTCATGGCGAAGTTGGGAGCGCCGTCTTCTCTAGAGATTAGCCACCTCCTGTACAGCCCTTTGGCGCCCTCAACTTCTTCCTCTGGAACGTCTTTCCAGTGAGCTACTTTGTGGGACACATTGCTCACCTGGAGTTGCGCAAGGCCTCAGGATTTAGATATCTCCACCGTGAACTCAATGTCGACGCAGTCCCTCAGAGTCCTAGCGAGGTGGCAGTACCTCTCGGCCAGCTCCGCCAGCTTCTCACAGGTTTCTCTCGAGGGACCAGCTATTCTGAGAGTTATCCAGAGCTTTGTGATCTGGAAGCCGCCTCCCACGAGTTCCACCCGCGATTTGGCCCTGACTGCGAGTTCTGACAGCTTGACCCCGAGTTTCTCAGCGAACCACAGGGCCGTAGTCAGTATACAGCCGCTGACGCTTGCAATGAAGAACTCGTCTGGTGATGGAGCCTCTCCAGCTCCCCCAAACTCCTCGGACATGTCAACATCATACTCGACTCCACTCTGCAGCTTCACTCGGCCCCCGGTTCTTCCATTCCAGGTGCAGTAAGCTTCGTACTCGAGCGGCCCTTCAGGTCTTCTGATTGGCATAGCATGTTGGAGATGAACGGAAACTTAAAGAATATGCGCGCCCTTCTGCTCGATCTGAGATGGAGGAAATGGACATACTAGTTATCCTAGATCTCAATGCTGAGTCCGCTGAGGACGTGATTACTTCCTTGGGAAGTCTTCTAGAGCGTAATGGCTTTGTAAAGCCGACATTCATACCTGCGACGCTCGAGAGGGAGAAGAGCGTCCCCACCGGATTAGAGCTTCAGGGTGGGATAAACGCAGCTCTGCCTCACGCTGGAGTAGAACACGTCAACAGTCCAGCCCTGGCCGTCGCACGCCTCAAGAAGGAAGTTCTCTTTCGAAAGATGGACGACCCTGAGGCGAGCATTCCCGTTAAGCTTGTCTTTATGCCAGCAATAAAGGATCCGCACTCCTACATAACCACATTGATGAAGCTAGTCGACGTCTTCAAGGACCCTGAGACTGTAAAGAAGCTAGTTGAGGCAAAGAGCGAAGAAGAAGTCGTAGAAATCCTCAAGGAGAAGCTGGCTTCAAGGTGACGCTGGATCGTGCACGTTAGAAACGTTATTAAATATGTAGCACCGCCGCGTTGAATCCTGGGGTGGACCCATAATGTCCTCTGCGACGCGAGAGATCAAGATCCTTGTTGCTTGTGGAACTGCTATTGCTACGGCCACGGTTGTGGCCGGAAAGCTTAAGGAGGCGTTTGATAAGCTCAAGATACCGGTCAAGATAGTGCAGTGCAAGGCCGCTGAGGTTACTGGGAAGATAGATGTCTTTGAACCCGACGTAATTGTTGCCACGACCCCCGTGTCCGACAAGGCCGCAAGGGGAATTCCTGTGGTCAGCGGGGTTCCATTCCTCACAGGAATTGGTGAGAAGGAGACTCTCAAGAAGATCTTCGAGACGGTTGGCATTGAGGTTAAGGACCTCTAAAGGGCTAGTTGAAGGCCATACTCAATTATTTTTACTCTTTTAGTTAGGATAGCCTCTCATAAGCCTCAACTATTCTCGACAAAGTCTGAGATAACTCAAGTTAAGCAGTCGGCCTCCGAGAAGTCGTTCCTGTTTGCTCGTCGCGTGTAACTTTATTAGTAAGTGTCGACATCACCAAAATCAGCCGTCGAAGAAGACGGCTGGTGACGGATCATGCCAGGTATAGTGGAAGCAGTTCAGTGGTTTCTGGGACTCGGAGCGACAGTAGCGATCCCAATAATCCTATTCATAGTGGGTCTGGCCTTCAAGATACCACCAGGCAGAGCCTTCAGAGCGGCGCTGACAATCGCGTGCGGTTTCGTGGGCATCAACCTAGTGATAGGGCTGCTGTGGGGAACCATGAGCGACGTGGCTCAGGCCATGGTTCAGCGGACCGGCATCGAGCTGACCGTCATAGACGTCGGCTGGCCTTCTGCCGCGGCCATCGCCTGGGGCACCATCGTAGGTGCCCTCACGATCCCAATCGACTTCATCATCAACATCATCATGCTCGCTCTCGGCCTGACCAAGACCATGGACATAGACTTCTGGAACTACTGGCACTTCGCGTTCACCGGGTCCCTAGTTACCATGGCTACTGATAGCGTACCGCTCGGTCTGATCGCCTCAGCGATCAACGCGATAATCGTGTTCAAGCTGGGAGACTGGACGGCCCAAGGAGTGCAGGAGATGCTTGGGATACCAGGGATATCGCTGCCCCACGGGTTCTCAGCAGCTTACGTTCCGATAGGCATACCCATCAAGTGGCTAATTGACAAGATACCACCAATACGAGACGTTAGGGCCGACCCAGAGGCAATCAGGGAGCGCCTCGGCGTACTGGGAGAGCCAATGGTCATAGGCTTCATAATCGGCTTGCTGCTGGCTATCCCAGCTGGAAAGGACATAGCTGGCATTCTGAACACGGGCGTCACGCTGGCGGGCGTCATGTACCTAATGCCAAAGGTCGTTGCCATCTTGATGGAGGGGCTTGTCCCTATATCCGAGGCTGGCAAGAAGATCCTCGAGGAGAAGTACGGCGGCAGGGAGATGTATATAGGGCTGGACTCCGCCATCGCCATCGGTCACCCCACCGCCATCGCAGCCGCGCTGATACTAGTCCCAATCACGATCGCACTGGCGTTCATCCTGCCAGGAAACAAGTTCCTGCCTCTGGCCGACTTGGCGGTCCTGCCCTTCATGGTCTGCATGCTAGTACCAATCGTCAGGGGTAACGTGATCCACACCGTGATAATCGGCACGATAGTGCTGATCCCAGCCATGTACATAGGCACATTCCTAGCGCCTTACGTGACTCAGGCCGCCCTCGCGGCTGGATTCGAGGCCCCAGAGGGCGCCACACTGATATCCAGCATCTGCGACGGAACCAACCCGCTGACTTTCGTGCTCTTCCTGCCGTTCTACCTGCTCTTCGGAAAGAAGTAGAACCAGCCGCATCCCCTCCTCTCTTTTTATTTTTCGTTCAATCAACTTCAGGACTCAGTAGACGGGGTACAAAATGGATTTGAGCGTTTTAAGGGCCTATAGGAAGGAACTCACGATCTCCCTCGTAGTTCTAGTGCTCGCTGGAATGTGGCTCCACTCGGCCTTCAGCGTTCACTCCAATCTTGAGCTCGTCTCGGTCTACGTCTATGAGAGCGGTGGGTTCAAGGGCATAGCTATGAACTTCTCACTCGAGAATGACGGCCTCTACCCGCTGTTCGTGACGGCGAGCATGACCCTAGAGGATGCCAGAACGGGTCAGAGTCTCGAGAACCTCTCAGCTTCCTTAGGTCTCGTTAAGGGGAGGAGCAGCTCCTTCAGAGTGTTGCTTCTCCCCATGAAAAACCTGAGCGCTCTCCCTCCGGAGATTAGGCTCAGAATGGTTGGATACTACGAGGCAAAGCTCTTCTGGTTGCCTGGCATTAGAGTGCCGCTCAAGAAGGAGTTCACGGCTAAGATCGAGGGACTGGAAGGAAAACAGTAGCCTGGCGAGAGAAGTAAGAAGAGAAGATCTGAGCTGGCTTTCCAACGCCAGCTCAGACGAGGTTCTCGGGGGTCTGCAAGAGTTCGACTACTCGCCTCAAGAACCTGGCCGCGGGTACCCCATCTACGACCCTGTGATCGAATACTAGGCACAGGTGTACCATGGGTCTAAATTCCACCGAGCCGGACTCTCCGAGGACTGGCATGTTCTGAATAGTCCCTACGCCCAAAATGGCCGCCTGAGGTGGATTTATTATCGGCGTGAAGATCTCGACTCCCTCAGCGCCAAGATTGGACACCGTAAAGGTCCCACCCATCACGTCCTCTGGGGAGAGCCCTGCGGTTCTGGCCTTCTCAGCCAGCTTCTCGATCTCTTTTGAGATCTCCAATACGCTCTTTTCGTTGGCCCTCCTGATCACGGGAACTACGAGCCCGTCGGGTATGCTCACAGCGACGCCGATGTTAATGTCCTCGTAAACCAATATCCTGTCGTCTCTGACGGCCGAGTTCAGCATCCTGTGCTCTTCCAGCGCTTTGGCGACTGCCTTCACAATAAGCGCTGTGATGGAGAACTTCCTACCCTCTTTAGCCATCTTCCTCCTGAGGTCCAAAGCCCTCGACACGTCGGCCTTCATGGCTATCGTAACGCTCGGGATCTCCCTGTGGCTCTCTGAGAGCCTCCTGGCGATAGTGCCCCTGACCCCTGTCAGCTCAATCTCCTGCAGTATCTTAGGCCCCTCTTCGACCACAGCTTCTCTCTCCTCAAGGTACCGGAGCACGTCTTCTCTGGTTATCCTCCCACCTGGTCCAGTGCCCCTTACTTTGGATAGGTCGACGCCATACTGTTCGGCCAGCCTCCTAGCGGCTGGGCTCGCCCTGATCCTCTCCTCGGCGATTCTAGGAACGACCTTCGGGGGCGCGACTTCTTCACCGGGCTCGGCAACGATTGCTAGCGGGGTCAGGACGGGGACCTCCTGCCCCTCCTCTACCAGTATCTGGGCCAGTATTCCGTCTGCTGGCGACTCGATTGGAAATGTGGTCTTCTCCCCCTCCGCAATTGCTATCTCCTCGCCCTTCTTGACCTGGTCCCCAACCTTCTTGAGCCACTTGACTAGCTTCCCGCTCTTCATACCAGGATCAATCCTGGGCATCAGCACCTCTTTTGGCAAGAACTATCCCCCCTCACACGATCTTCTCCACCGCCTCGACGATGTCCTTGGCCCACCTCATATACTTCTGCTCTAGGGGCGGGGAGAAGGGGATCGGCATATCCGGCGAGGCGATCCTGATTATTGGGGCGTCTAGGTAGTCGAAGGCGCCCTCTATTATGGTGGCGGCCAGCTCGGCTGTGACGCCCGCGGTCTTGCAGTCGTCCGCTGCCACTACGGCTCTACCTGTCTTCTTAACGGACTTAACTATAGTCTCTCTGTCGAGCGGATTCAAGGTCCTCGGGTCTATGACCTCGACGCTGATTCCCTTCTTCTCCAACTCCTCGGCGGCCTTCAGAGCTTCATGCACCATTCTAGAGACTGCAACGATCGTTACGTCGCTTCCCTCTCTCTTCACGTCAGCGACGCCTATTGGAACCTCGTAGGGCTCTTCGGGCACGTGACCCTTCACGCTGTAGTAGAGCAGAGCCGACTCTATGAAGAGAACCGGGTTGTCGTCTCTGATCGAGCTTATTATGAGCCCCTTCGCGTCGTAGGGGGTCGACGGAAGGACCACCTTCAGGCCAGGGATGTTCATGTACCAAGCCGGGAAGAAGTTTGAGTGCTGAGACGCGTGGGCCCTACCCAAGCTGTACTGAGTCCTGACCACCATCGGAACCTTGAGCTTTCCACCCGACGTGAACCTCATCTTGGCGGCCTGGATGACGAGCTGCTCCGTCGCTATGGGGAGGAAGTCCATGTACATTATCTCGGCGACTGGCCTAAGGCCCATCAGCGCGGCTCCTATGGCCGCGCCCACGATGGCTATCTCAGAGATCGGAGTATCCCGAACTCTCTCAGGGCCGAACTCTTCTAGGAGCCCCTTGGTCACCTTGAACGCTCCGCCATAGGCTCCTATATCCTCTCCCAAGAGGATTACGCTTGGGTCCCTCTGCATCTCCTGCTTGAGGCCCTCTCTTATAGCCTCGGCGTACGTCAGGATTCGCTCCCCACCGCTCATGCGTAGATCACCTCCCAGAGCCAGTTGAAATCTGGATACTCACTCTCGTCGGCGAACTTGACAGACTCTTCTATCTCGGCCTCTACTTCCTCTCGTATCCGCTTGAGGTCTTCTTCTGAGGCAACTCCAGCCTCGAGGAGGAGCTTCTCGAACCTGGGGATTGGGTCCTTGTGGGCCCACTCCTCCACCTCCTCCTTGGGCCTGTATGGAGCCTTGTCGTAAACCCCGTGTCCCTTGAGCCTATATGTGAGGTACTCAATCAACACAGGTCCCTCTCCCCTAATCGCCCTATCGGCAGCCTCTTTCGTTGCCTTAAACACGCTCAAAACGTCGTTTCCGTCTACTATCACGCCCGGCATCCCGTAAGCGGCCGCCCTGTAGGCTACCCTGCCGCAGGTCACAGACCTAGAGGCAGGCATCGATATGGCCCACTGGTTGTTCTCGCACGCGAAGATGATCGGCAGCTTCCAGAACGACGCCAAGTTGAGGGCCTCATGGAAGGCTCCCGTGTTGGTGGCCCCGTCGCTGAAGAAGCTCACGATGACGCTTTTCTCACCCTTGTACTTCAACGCCAGGCCCGCTCCTACGGCGATAGGTATCCCGCTGCCCACTATGGCTGAGGACCACAGAGCCCTCCTCTCGGGGTCGATGGCTACGTGCATCGACCCTCCGAGCCCTCTGACCACTCCTGTGAATTTTCCAAAGAGTTCGGCCATAACCTCCCTCGCGGGTATTCCCATGGCCAGGGCGTGGCCGTGTCCTCTGTGCGTGCTCGTTATGTAGCCTCTCCCCTCTATGGCCTTGGCAACTCCAACGGCCACGGCTTCTTCGCCGAAGTACAGGTGAGCGGTTCCCTGAATTCTGGCCTCGTAGAGGTAGATTTGCTCGACTCGCTCCTCGAACTTCCTCAGTTCGACGAGCTTCCTGTACATCCAGAGGAGATCTTCATCAGATAATCCCAGAGAACGCGCTTCCTCAATAGATACGCCCTTGAATTCCTCTATCTCCACGACTAGCCTCGCCAAAGGCTTGTCACCGAATGCGAAAGGTACAAGTCACTCTTATAGTTTTTGATCACCTGATGGCTAGCGCAAAGCAGACTCAGCGGACGATCTGAGTCGCCTCACGGCCTCCTCTATGTCTCTCTCGCCAAATACAGCCGAGCCAGCTATCAAGATCCTAGCTCCAGCTTCGACTACGGCCGGCGCAGTGCTGGGATTGATTCCCCCGTCGACTGCTATCTCCACCTCCACACCGGCCTCGGCGATCCTCTCACTTAGCCTTCTCACTTTATCCTCAATGCCGCTCAGGAACTTCTGCCCTCCGAATCCAGGCTCCACGGTCATCACAAGCACTCTATCGACGTACCTGAGGAGTTCCTCAAGTGCGCATAGCGGGGTGGCCGGATTGAGAGCGATTCCTACGCAAGCACCCATCCCCCTCAGCCGCGAGATTAAGGAGAAGGGCCTCCTAGCCGCCTCCACGTGAAAGTAGACCAAGTCTGCGCCGGCCTCCACGAATTTCGGCGCGAAGCGCTCGGGATCCCGGATCATCAGGTGCGCCTCGAGCGGAAGCTTAGTGATAGGACGGATGCTCCTGAGGACGGGTACGCCCATGGAGAGATTTGGAACGAAACAGCCATCCATTATGTCAAAGTGCAAGGCGTCCACTCCGGCCTCTTCAGCTCTCCTAACCTCCTCACCGAGCCTAGAAAAGTCGGCTGACAGGAGGGATCCGGAGATCTTGACCGACATGCCCCGGATTTCTGATTCGGCAAGTATTTAAGTGTCCATGACAAAAACCGAGGACGTTTGGTGGGCTCTAAATGGGACGAGCAGAGGCTACCGTGCAGCTAAAGAACAAAGTTGGCCTCCACGCTAGGCCAGCCTCCCTGTTCGTTCAAACAGCCAAGAAGTTCAAGGCGAAGATTACCGTTAGAAAGGATGATAAGCAAGCCGATGCAAAGAGCATTCTGGGCGTCCTCTCGCTTGGGGCGGAGTATGGGCATTGGATAACGATAATTGCTGAGGGAGAGGACGCTGAGGATGCGGTGCGGACCTTGGTGTCGCTAGTCGAGGATAGGTTTGGGGAGGCTGAATAGGTTGAGGGCGGGCCCCCGTGAGTTCAAGGGAATTCCCGCCTCGCCCGGAGTGGCGGTAGGTAAGGCATACCTCTACATAAGGGGATATGTGGAAGCGGAGAAGAAACAGATCTCTCCGGAGCAGGTTGAGTCTGAGATTCTTCGCTTCAAGAGCGCCATAACCATGGCTAGGAGCTACATCAAGGGGTTAGCGGACAGAGTCAGGTCCGAGGTTGGCGATGAGGAGGCCAAGATCTACGAGGCTCACCTGATGATCCTAGAGGACGATGCCGCTTTCCTACATCCCGTTGAGGTCATGATAAAGGAGCAGCTGGTGAACGCTGAGTACGCCGTCGATGTGGTGCTCGAGAGAGTGGCGAAGCTGTTTGAGGAGATGGAGAGTCAGTACATGAGGGAGAGGGCAGCCGATGTCAGGGACATCAAGAGACTTGTGATAACGGCCCTTAAGGGCAAGATAGACGAGATCTCGGCACCGCCTGAGGAATCAATTATTGTGGCGCGTGAACTTCTCCCCAGCGACGTGGCCCAGCTCGACAAGTCAAAGGTGCTAGGTTTCGCCACCGACACTGGCGGGCCCACGTCTCACGTAGCAATCGTCGCCAGGACTCTTGGAATACCTGCGGTAGTCGGGTTGAAGGATCTGTCGGTCCACGTCAGGGCTGGCGACATGATCGTGGTCGACGGGGATCAAGGTCTCGTCATAGTGAGACCTGACAGGGATACCATGAAGAGGTATCAGGTCAGAATGTCAGAGCAGATTAAGGAGAAGCTCACTCTGATGAAATACGCACCGCTGCAGGCTGTAACGCTGGATGGGCATGCTGTGGGAGCGTTCGCCAACATAGGGGGCATGGAGGACGTTGACTATGCCTTGAAGATGGGAGCCGAGGGCGTCGGCCTCCTCAGAACGGAGTTCATGTACGTCAACGGCCGCAGATTCCCCACAGAGAACGAGATCTTCGCAACGCTCCAGCAGATCGCGAAGAAGTTCGGCGAGAAGCCCGTAATCGTCCGCACCCTTGACATAGGAGCTGACAAGCCCCTGCCGTACTTCCCAATGCCTGAGGAGCCCAACCCAATGCTAGGATGGAGGGGTCTCCGCGTCACGCTGGATCGACCTGAGATCCTTCGAACTCAGCTGAAGGCGATACTGAGGGCTGCGACGGTCGGGAACCTCTGGGTTATGTTCCCCATGGTCGCGACTCTAGAGGAGGTGAAAGAGGCGAAGGAGATCCTCCAAGAGGCCATCTCAGAGCTTAGGAAAGAGGGCAAAGAGTTCAAGGAGGACGTGAAAGTTGGCATAATGGTTGAGACCCCCTCCGCCGTCCTCCTGGCTAGAGAGCTTGCCAAGGAGGTCGACTTCTTCAGCCTCGGCACCAACGATCTTACTCAGTACATCATGGCTGCCGATCGAGGTAATGAGCTTGTGAGCGAGCTGTACAACCACCTCCAGCCTTCTGTGATAAGAGCGATTCACTCCGTTATATCCGCAGCCCACGAGGCGGGCATTCACGTCGGAATGTGTGGAGAGATGGCCGGTGATCCGAGATCGATCCCGCTGCTGGTTGGGATGGGAATACACGAGCTAAGCATGGCTCCGTCCTCCATCCCTCGAGCCAAGAGGGTGATAAGATCAATCACCAAGGAGTCTGCCGAGAAGCTGGTGGATCGCGTCCTCTCGGCTGAGACCCTCGGGGAGGTAATTGACATCTTGGACTCATTTGTGCGCTCTATCAAATTGGCTGACGACTAGCACTCGCTTCAACATGGGGCTGAGCTTTATTTAGGAGAAACAATAGCCCGTTGGCCTGATCCCAGATGGCTAGAGTTGTCGTGGAAGAGTCTGTTCGCGTTCCAATGGACGATCAGCCCATAGAAATCGTCGAGCGAAAGGGTATCGGACATCCAGACACCATCTGCGACGCGATCATGGAAAGGGTCTCTCTGGAGTTCAGCAGAGAGTACCTGAGGAGGTTTGGAGGTCTCCTCCACTACAACGCTGACAAGTCGCTACTGGCGGCCGGCGTCACGGAACCGGCCTTCGGCGGGGGTAGAGTAATCAAACCAATGCTCATCGTGTTCGGCGATCGAGCCACGAACTCCTTCGCTGGGGAGGAGATACCAATCGAAGAGATCGTCATCCGGGCTGCCAAGAGCTGGATCAGAGAGAACCTCAGGTTCGTGGATCCGGATGAGCATGTCAAGTACCAAGTTGAGCTTAAGCCCGGGAGCGCCGAGCTTACAGACATTTTCAAGAGGGGGAGCGGACCCCTCGGCGCTAACGACACCTCGGCAGCGGTAGGCTACGCTCCCCTCTCTCGCACCGAGAGAGTGGTTCTGGAGGTGGAGAAGTTCCTTAACTCCCCAGAATTCAAGAAGAGTCACCCAGAAACTGGCGAAGACGTGAAGGTGATGGGCTACAGAGTGGGAAACAGGCTTGACATAACGGTAGCCCTGGCCTTCGTGGACAGATACGTAGCGAGCGAGTCAGAGTACTTCAGAATGAAGGGTGAGGTTCTAGAGGAGCTCAACAACTTCGTCAGAGATAGATACGACTTCGAAGAGATAAACATCGCCGTCAACACTCTCGACAGGCCAGGTAGAGGTGTTGGAGGGGTTTACCTGACGGTTCTCGGCACGAGCGCGGAGGGTGGCGATTCGGGCCAGGTGGGGAGGGGGAATGGTGTAAACGGGGTGATCCCGCTGATGAGGCCTAGGAGCAGCGAGGCGGCCGCCGGGAAGAATCCTGTGAGCCACGTTGGCAAGATCTACAACGTTCTGACCCACCACATTGCTCAGAAGATCCATGAGGAGGTGTCTGGAATCAAGGAGGCCTACGTGTGGCTCCTGAGCAGGATTGGTCACCCGATAAACGACCCAGCCCTCGCGGCCGCTGAGGTGTGCGTGGAGAGGGGCGTCTCTATAGAGGACGTGAAGTCAGCGGTAGAGGAGGTTATGAGGAGAGAGCTGGAGGACATAGGGAGGTTCGTGGAGCGCCTCATAGACGGCGAGATCCCCACCTACTGAGCCTTCAGGCTCTAGCCTCCACCATGATCTCTGTGAGCGGATCCACTTCACCGTTTCCATTCTTGTCTCTCCAGTAGACGATCGTGAGGTTCGCCGTGAGAGCGGCTTGGAAATTCGTGGCAGCCCAGAGCAGAGCGGCCCTCGTGCCATACCTGGTAACTCCTCCAACGAACAGTGTGATCTGATCGCCCGACTTGACCGGAATCACCGCGGCGTAGTCCTTGTAGCCGTACTCCGCCATGAGAGTTACTCCCACGTACTTCAGCCCAACGTAGTAGCCCCCGGCTTTGACGAACTCAACCAACCCATCTGGCCAGTCTTCGTTAACGGCTGGCCCGCCCAACACCACTTCAAGCCCACCCACACGCTCTCTCTTCAGCCCGAAGAAGAACAGCTGAGCGAGGTCGGAGTTCATCTCGGCGTCTACGTCAGACCTCGCGACGAGCCAGAATGCCTCACTCCCGGGGTAGGGTGTCTCCTCGAGCACGGCAGTTACGGAGTCCTGAGAGGTTGGAGGCTGGCTGGGATCGTCTGACTCCGCGTGGTATGCGACATTTACCTCTATCGTATCGCTAGGCCTGAGAACTGGGTCGAAGGGATCGCCCGTCATTAGAGGGTAGACGAATTCTATCACGGTTCCAGAGCTGCCCTCCTTACCAGCCACAGCCAACACATTCTGATCGTCCAGAGAGCTCTCCCCGCCCCGAATTTTCCTATCCTCGATTTTCACAGCTCCAGAACCCTCAACCCAGGCCACGATGAGGTTGGCCCACCCTCCCTCTCCGGACTTCCTCCACCCTATTGAGACGTACCCCTTACCGGGACTCGAGAGACCGATGTAGAGCCTCTGTCCGTCGTGCATCCAGTGAACGGTCACACCTGCTACGCTCACAGTCCCAGCGTATTCCCCAGGACCGATGACGCCCTTCAAGGTGAGTTCGTCTGGGTAGGCCCTGAAGGGTATCCTCGCGACATCTTGGCACGTGGCCAACGCGGAGGGTGGAATCACGAGCAGCGTAAGAACGAAGATCGAAGGTAGGCTGCGAGCCATCTTGCTTTCCACCTACCGACTGTATTCACTCATCCTCGACGAGAGACGATGAGCGCTGGGCTGAGAGCAGATCAGAATGGCGAATTCAACTTTGTTACCCAATAGCTCTTATAACAAAGTACAATGTCCGACAGAGTTGAGGTAAGGATTCCAAAGGGAGGTCGCTCATCCACAGCAAAAATCCTTTTAATAATTCTTCTGACTGCTTTTCTTGTTCTCTCGCTGAGTCGAGTCTTTTTTTGTGGGGGGTCGAGTTGGGATACGCGGGAGTCCTAGTAGATCCCTTTACTGGCTACATCCCGGAGAAACCTGTCTTGGGGCCGAAGATAGGATTCAAAGCTCCGTGGCGGATTGTGAAATCGGTGTACGTCGCAGCGGACGCGGTTCACATGTGGACAGAGAGTTTGAGATGCCAGAGAGAGGGTGGGGAAAGGGTGTGGGCGACTACCCCGCGATAGAGGCCCTGGCGAAGGACGGACTTCAAGCCTGGGTAGACCTAACCGTCAGGTGGCACATTAACCCTGACTACGCTCCGAAGCTGGTGAGAGCTTACCCAGACCTCGACTGTGAGGACAAGCTCATAATTCCTGAGATCAGGAGAGCCGCTAGGGACGTGGTTTCTCGGTACGAGGCAGTAATGCTTGCCGAGACTAGGCAGGAGATTGGATATGAGATATTGCAGAGGCTTCAGGAGAACCTTGATGCCGATCCAACGATCGGCGGCGCCTTTACAATAGACGAGGTCTACGTGGGGAACATAAGACTGCCGCAGAAGTTCGTGGAGGCTATTCAGGAGAAGCTGACCGCTCAGCAGAGAATGATAGCCGCTCAGTATGAGAGGAACACAACTCTAATCCTGGCCAACGGAACTAGATTTATCGTGATTCTCTCACCTCAAGGCGGTCAGCTACCGCTGCTATACCCAATAGGTGAGGGCTGATGAGGGCCGAGGTACGCGAGGTCCACGTTATAAGGCTAGATCCTGGCGAAGAAGTCCTGTCGACAATAGCGAAGAGGGCCAAGGAGTTAGGAGTGAACGGAGGCGCGGTATTTGCGATAGGCGGCGTATCTAGGGCTAGAGTGGGAGTGTTTGACCTTGAGAAGGGCGTGTACAGAGAGAGGGCAGTTGAGGGATTCCACGAGGTTGTGTCGCTAATCGGGAACATCTCCATAAAGGAAGACGGGACGGTCTTCCCACACATCCATGTCGTGCTGGCCAGCGAGGGCCAAGTCGTGGCAGGTCACCTGCTGGAGGCGACGGTAGAGCCCACGTTGGAGGTCTTCCTCCTAGCTCTGGACCGTGAACTCAAAAGAGCGCTGAAGACCCCCTATGGCTTTACAGCCCTGGACGTCTGATCGTCAAGAGAGGAGCCTCACAGGCTCTCCTAACTTCTTGAGATGCCTACCAAGAGGCCAGCTACGTTTTTCCTTCCCCTTTCCTCGGGACTCGCATCTTCGCCGTCTCTTGGAGGAGGACTCTCAGCCTTGAGACCAGGTCCTGGAGCTTCTTGTGGGCCTCTGCAGACATCTTCTTCATCTTCTCACAATCTCTGTCCGTGAACCTGAGCGGGAACGTAGCTTGCAGCCTCACTGGGGTTATTGAAATCGCTCTCTCCACCATGAGCGCGTAGAGGTCGGTTCCCCTTTGACCCTCTCCAACGCTAAGCGGGTTGCTGCCGATCCAGTAGTAAGGTCTACCTCTGGGATCGAGCCTCTCCAAAATGTAGTTCTCAAACTTCGTCCAACCAAGCCTAGTCAGCCTGACGGGCGTGTCGTCCGATATCTTAAACGGGAAGTTAACGTTCAAGAGGTCGACGCCTTCCGGTAAGCCCTCTTCCAGCATCCACGCGACGATCTCGCCAGCCACTCTCCCATGCATTGCAAAGGCCTCGGGAGTCGTGGGTCTGTGCGCTTCAGGTATCTCTGATGAGAAGGCTACCGCTGGGATGCCGTTCAAAACGCCCTGTATGGCGCCAGCTATCGTTCCGCTGGTGAAGAGGTTGTCCACGGTTATGTTATCACCAAGGTTGATGCCGCTGACCACGACGTCAGGCTTTTCGGCCATTATCTCCCCAAGGGCGAGCATCACGCAGTCGCCAGGAGTTCCGCTGACTAGGTAGGCCTTGCCGTAGCGCCCTCTCCTGAGCTTGACATAGATCTCCCGTATCCTGAGCGGTTTGTGAAGGGTGACTCCCTTCCCGGCGGCGCTGACCTCCCTCTCAGGCACCACGCAGGTGACATCTCCGAGGTCTCTATCGAGAAGGGATCTCCACAGGGAACGGAGGGCCGGGGAATTGACCCCGTCGTCGTTTGTGATTAGTATGGACGGCAAGTTCTCACTCCCCCAGAGCTGACACCACGACGTCAACCGCGAACTTCTCCTCTGGCTGCACTCCAATGAGCCTGTTCTTCAGCACCCACCTTCCCTCCTCCTGCACGTACACCGCCGTGTCTGGAACCGCAGATACGCCCAGGGCGTCGGCCATGTCGGGATTCTCCCAAGCTTCCACGGTCTCCGCCTCGATGGCTTCTGGTACAGCTATTGCGAATCTGTTGGCTAGCAGAGCTTGGTGGGGGCAGTAGGGGCAGGTAGGCGTGACGAAGACCCGGAGCTTCACTCTCTTGCCGAGTTCAACAAGCCTCCTCAAGGTCTCAACGGTCTCTGAGGAGAGCCCACTGTCCCCTCTTGAGACTTGTATGATCGTCTCGACGAACCCCCAGGCCTCGTACCCAGAGGGCGCGCCGAAGTATCTCACGGAAACCTTCTCTGGCCCGATGAGTATGGCGGGAGTGCGCTTTGGATCCATGCCAATCCTCTCAACCTCGCCAGCCTCAGAGTCGGCATCTACGATCTTAACCAGAATCTTCTCGCTCAGCTCTGCAAGCTCTTTAACGAGCCGAGCCGTCCAGTTGCTGTACTCAGCGTTCACCGATCCAACTATCACGACGACGGTTATGGGCTCCTTCATCTCTGCTTCTAGCCGCCTTTTTAGGTCGGCTGCCGTCTTTTCGTCGATAATCCTCTCGTGAGCGTTTCCATGCTGATTCAAACGATCACCTCAGAGGCGCCCTTTGAGGACGGCATAATTAAGTTATCTCGGGCTCTCTGCGCTCTAATGCGGCTCTTCTTGGATTTCAGATCGAATAGCAGCCTGTTATGGACACTATAGCACAGCATTCGACGCCAAAATATCTCCCGTTGGTGCACCAGAAGCCCTCAGGAGCGTCTCTAGAGCGGTGTGTCAAGGTTTTTTACATCCCCAGGATCACAAAGTGGGGTGTCCCCTGAATGCTGGAAATCAGGTGGCACGGCCGAGGTGGGCAGGGTGTCTGGAGCGCCTCGGCCGTACTGGCGGCAGCTGCCATTGACGTTGGTAAGTACGCCCAGTCCTTCCCACAGTTCGGTCCTGAGAGAACAGGAGCGCCGGTCCTCGCCTTCAACAGGATAGACGACAAACCAATAGTCCTCCACTCCATGATAGAAGAGCCCGACATAGTGGTAGTGATCGACAGAACCCTCCTCTCCGGGAATGCAATACTGGCGGGCCTGAAGCCTGGAGGTCACTTGATAGCAGACACAGGCGAGTCCCCGGAGGAGCTCAGGTCTCGACTCAACGTGCCTGATTCGATACACGTCTGGACCCTTGACGCGGTAACGCTAGCCCTAGAAGAGATAGGAAGGGCCGTGACCAACACGCCCATGCTTGGGGCTGTGATAAGGGCAACAGGAGTAGTTCCCATTGAAGCCGTCGAAGAGGCCATCAGAAAGCGGTGGAAGGGAGAGATCGGCGAGAAGAACGTTAAGGCAGTCAGGAGGGCTCATAACGAAGTTGCTCATTCGCCCGCAAAGGTGGAGGTGACGGTGTGATGTCCGCGCTTAAGGGGTGGAAGGAGATCCCCATAGGAGGTCTCCCATTCGAGCCAGCTGTCAAGTACAAGACGGGGGACTGGAGAGTATTTAAACCGGTGATCAACAAGGACAAGTGCGTCAAGTGCGGCCTCTGCTGGATGTTCTGCCCAGATAACTCCATAATCTGGGACGGCGAGAATCACCCCACTGTCGACTATGAGTTCTGCAAGGGATGCGGGATCTGCGCCCATGAGTGCCCCGTGAAGGCCATAGAGATGGTGAGAGGTTGAGGGAGGTGGTTTGAGTGGCTAAGGTCGTTCAGCAGAAGATGATGTCCCTGAATGGAGATGAGGCGGTTGCCTGGGCGGCTAAGCAGAGCAATGTCGACGTGGTTGCCGCCTTCCCGATAACTCCTCAAACCATAATCATGGAGAGGATTGCAGAGTTCATTCACGACGGAGAGATGGACGCCGAGATCATCAGGGTTGAGAGCGAGCACAGCGCCTTGAGCGCCTCCTGGGGGGCAGCCGTTGCTGGCGCCAGAGCGTTCACGGCTACTGCTGCAAACGGACTCGCCCTCATGTGGGAGATTCTCTACATAGTCTCCTCAACGAGAACCCCGGTGGTGATGGCGATAGTCAACAGGGCCCTGAGCGGCCCGATAAACATCCACTGCGACCACGGCGACTCAATGGGCGCCAGAGACTCCGGTTGGATACAGATCTACAGCGAGGATGCTCAGGAGGCCTATGACAATGTGATTCAGGCATTCAGGATCTCCGAACACGAGGATGTACTCCTACCGGTCATGGTCATGCTCGACGGCTTCCTGATATCCCACACCATGCAGAACGTTCAGATCCTGCCGGACGAGGTGGTGTCCGACTTCGTTGGAGTCAGGAAGGTTGCAAAGATCAAGCTGCCTGAGTTCTACGGCGAAAAGGAGATCCCCTTCATGCTCAACCCCAAGTACCCGATCTCCATAGGGCCCCTGGACCTCTACGACTACTACTTCGAGCACAAGATGCAGCAGATTGAGGCCATGAGGAGGGCCCCCGACGTCATAAGGCAGGTCCACAAGGAGTACGCCGAGATAAGCGGCAGGTCCTACGGAGACGGCATGCTAGATCCGTACAAGGTCGACGACGCGGATGCCCTGATAGTAGGGATTGGCAGCACGATGGGTACTCTAAAAGCCGTCGTGGACGAGTTCAGGGAGGAGGGCAAGAAGCTGGGATCCGTGAGAATCAGGATCTTCAGGCCCTTCCCCGCGGACGAGATCAGGAAGTTAGCGTCCGGGGTCTCGTCGGTCGGAGTCCTAGACAGGAGCGCTAGCTTCGGCGCAGAGGGAGGCCCGCTCTTCCTAGAGGTGAGGTCGGCTCTCTACAGCCTCAGGGACAGGCCTCCGGTTCTGGGCTACGTCTACGGCCTCGGAGGAAGGGACATGCCGCCTAAGCTTCTGAAGAAGATAGCAGAGGAGGTGCTCAGCGCCAAGGAGGAGCCAGAAAAGCCCAAGATAGCATTTCCAGGGGTGAGGGAGTGAGGGGGGTGGTGATATGAGCAAGGTAGAGTGGGTTCCTAACATCAAGCAGATCGCGAAGGAGATGCACCAGAAGGGCTTCAGGGGGATAACTCCGGGTCACAGGCTCTGCGCCGGCTGCGTGGCAGGCGTCATAGTCAAGCAGCTCATGATGGCCGCCAGGAAGCCCATAGTAGTGCTCAACGCCACTGGGTGCTTGGAGGTCGCGACTACGATATTCCCCTACACAGCCTGGGAGGTCCCGTGGGCCCACAACGCGTTTGAGAACGCTGCAGCCGTGGCCTCTGGAGTGGAGGCTGCTCAGAGGAAGCTGCTCCGCGTTGGTAGGTTCGCTAACGACCCTGACGTAGAGATGGACTACGACATCGTGGTCTTCGCGGGCGACGGCGGAACCTACGACATAGGACTCCAGGCGCTGTCTGGGGCCATAGAGAGGGGCCACAAGTTCCTGTACATCCTCTACGACAACGAGGCCTACATGAACACGGGAATCCAGAGGTCCGGGAGCACGCCCCTCGGGGCCTGGACTACGACCACGCCCGCTGGCAAGAAGATTCCGGGCAAGCCCGTCTGGAAGAAGCCCCTCGTGGACATAATAGCCGCTCACAGACCCCCATACGTTGCCACTGTGTCGCCCTACTACTGGAACGACGCTCTGATGAAGTTCAGGAAGGGACTGGAGGCAGACGGCCCGGCTTTCATAAGAGCGTTCTCTACATGCAACAGAGGCTGGTACTGCGCTCCAGAGGAGTCCATAGCGATCTCCAAGTTGGCAGTCGAGACCTGCATCTTCCCGCTGTTTGAGGTAATAAACGGAGTCGAGTGGAAGCTCTCCTCGCCGAGCTTGGCTATCGCCAAGAACCCTGAGAAGAAGAAGCCTGTGGAGGAGTACCTCAAGACGCAGCGCAGATTCAGGCACCTGTTCGAGCCAGAGAACAAGTGGTTGCTCAAGCGCATCCAAGAGATGGTAGACTACGAGTGGGATCTGTTACTCCAGAAGGCGGGCCTCAAAGAGTGATTCCCCGGCCCCACCCTTCCCCACTTTTTCACGGCTCAGGAAAATCACCGGGGGCTCGATGATGGCAGAGAAGAGGGTAAAACTGAGGATCAGTGGGGTAGTCCAAGGGGTTGGATTTAGAGCCTTCGTGTGGAGGAATGCAAGATCCTTGGGCCTAAAGGGCTACGTCAGGAACGTTCCAGACGGGACTGTTGAGGTAGTCGCCGAAGGAGAGGAATCAGCACTACGAAAGTTGGTAGAGCTGTGCAGGAGGGGACCCATGCTCGCGAGAGTAGACTCCGTGGTGGAGGAGTGGTCAGAACCTACCGGCGAATTCACTAGCTTCTCTATAGCTTGGTGAGGGTCTTACTCTTCTTCCTCCCAGAAGTCTTCCTCTTCCAGCCCCCAGATCTCCTCCTCTTCCTCCTCCTCAGTCTCCCAGAGGTCCTCATCCTCTAGCCAACTCTCCTCGTCGTAGCCCTCCTCAATAAGCTCTACCTCTTCGATCTCTCCCTGGCCTATCACGATGTGAAGTAGCGCCTTGCAGGAGGGGCACGACGCCTCACCGTCGTAATCAACCTCTTCGATGGAGAAGCGGGCCCCGCACGAAGGGCAGACTATCTCTGGCATATGCCCCCACGCCGCGGGCCGGCAGCTACGATCCGCCTCATAAATTTATCGGGCCTCAACCTTTAGCTCGCAGACGGACAGTCTGACTTAAGAGGACACGAGTCGCACTTTGGCTTTGCTCTGCAGAATGTCCTGCCAAACTCAATCATCGCGAAGTGGGCCCTCATCCGCTCGCCCAATGAGAAGATCCTCTCAAGAGCCTCTCTGGTCTTCCTGTAATCAGCCTCCTGCTCGACGAGACCGAGCCTCTTGGTCACTCTCTCTACGTGAACGTCTACCGGCAGGACAGGGTGACCTAGAGCCATCAACACAACATCGGCGATCTTGTCTCCAACTCCGGGCAGTGACTTGAGCACCTCCCTAGCTTCCTCTGTCTTCAACCTTGACAGCGAGGCCACTCCTGGCCCCTCAAGTTCCCATCGCGCGAGAGCTTTGATCGCTCTAGCCTTGGACTTATACATGCCGGATATCCTGATCGCGTCCTCTATCTCCTCAATAGGAGCCCCCGCCAGATCCTTGGCGCCCCTTGGGAACCTCCTCATGAGCCTCTTGACCGCCTCCTCCTCAAGCCTAGAAGTCGTCCTAGGGGACACCGCTATGGCAACCGCTATCCAGAACGGAGAGAGGTCCTCCTTCCTCCACCAAGGCTCTCGGCCTGAGTACAGCTCGAGTATCTTTCTCAGAGCCCTGACAGCTCTACTCTTATCGCTGCCCACGCGGTCTCTCATCCTGAGTAAGGAATAAACGATACACTCGAACGCGCACTCATGTCGGATGGCTCAAGTCGTTCTTGCAGCCACGGCAGACATTCACTCGCCTAAGTACCTAGACGAATTTCTACGCGCAGTCGACTCCTTCGAAGGGACCCCCGACCTGATACTCTTGGCCGGAGACATGGTCTACAGAGGGCGTGTGGAGGAATTTGCCAAGGTTCTAGAGCCTCTAGAATCCCTAGGGAGCAGAATCCTGGCTATATTTGGGAACGAGGAGTATGACGACCTCAAGCCGAGGTTCTTGGAGACCTACGGGGATAGAGTGCAGTGGCTAGATGATCAGGGTGTAGAGGTGGAGATACGCGGCCTTGGATTGTGGATTGTGGGAAGTCGAGGCAGTCTGAAGAGGCCGACGACTTGGCAGAGCAAGCACATACCCGGGATAGAAGAGATATACAGAGCGAGGGTTAGTCTGCTCGACGAGCTCTTGGCGGAAGCCGGGGAGCGCAAGGCCATCTTGATGACCCACTACGCACCGACTTTCAAGACTTTAGTAGGAGAGAACCCCAAGATCTGGTCGCGACTGGGCCACCCGGGCTTGGAGCGGGTCATAAAGAGGCGGAGACCAGCGTTGGTAATCCACGGACACGCGCACAATGGCGCAAAGGAGGCTAGGGTGAATGGCGTGCCCGTATACAACGTGTCCTTTCCCGTCTGGAGGGAGATAGTCAGGTTGACGCTCCCCCTAACTGAGGAAGTCGGGCTGGAGTCGTACATGGTCTAGCTACCCGCGGATGATGTTCGCGACGACCCACCTAGCAATGGAGCATTTTTCCTTGAACTCCTCCTCTTCGACCGTCTCTACGGCTGGGCAAGTCCCGTCGAGCACACACTCTCCAGTCTCAGCCTCGACGACCACGGGATAGGCCCTGCAGCCATACGGCCTGTTCTGGTATATTCTGCACTTCCCATTCGAATCTAAGAAGTAGCACCGACCATTTACGTTTCTAAGCCTTAGCGCCCCCCTCCTGTACTCGGAGAACTCAGCTGGATCGTATCCCAGCTTGCTGATCCTCACTATATCCTCTAGCGTGAGGGGCATATCAGTGTCCAGACAGCAGAGGTTACAGCCCGGGACGCACCGCACCGCGATGCTGGCCGTTCGGTATTTATATCCCCAACTGCGGTTGAGACTGCGCGTATGCCCGAGAGGGACAGCGGCCACAGATTCCTCGCGTTTCACTTCGGCTACAGCTCCACCCTCATGTTGATGTTAATCCCGATATTGGGTGAGAGCTGGTCAGAAGCTAGCGAAGATCTAGCAGATTACATGCTTGATCACCTCTCGGTGATATCGGCTGCCTTCAGGGCATTTGGAGTGGACCTGCTCGGAGGGTGGGAGGCCGACTTCGTGGACGAGTTCAGGAAGAGACTCGTTGCCGGGGAGGGGGACTGGATAGAGGGGAGGTCTAAGGCTCTTGACAGGACGATCAGATCCACGAGGTGGATCCTCTACCTTGGCATGGATCCAGAGGAGAGGGCCTTCTATTCCTTGGGTTCGAGCTTGGCTAGGGCCTCCATGGCCTTTGTGGCTGAGGCTGTGGAGCACGAGGAGGCTCGAGAATTCCTGAGCGAGACCGCAGAGGAGCTTGTGGAGGCAGCCAGGCGTGTGAATCTGCCGGTGGACATACTCCAGGGAATAGAGGATCTGGCAGAACTCCTGCTCTCGGCTAGGGCAGAGACCCTCGAGTTCGAGAGCCTCTCAAGCCAGGCGTCTGACGTTTTCAGTAAGGTGTTCCATTGGCTCTCTGGGGCGCAGCCCGTTTGCGAGAAAGCCCCCTCGGGTGATGGTCATGAGCCTAGCGATACTGTCGCTATTTGAGGCGCTGAGGACAATAGAGCTAGCTGGGGAGAAGGTAGACAGGGAAGCGGTCAGCAAAGCGATCAGATCGGCGGCCGAGATTTACTGGAGAGGACTTCCTGAGCTGGAGAGGGAGAGCATGCGATCCAGCTTCGAGGTTCTCGAGAAGGCCATAATCTCGCCTGAACTAACTGCAGAAGAGGAGGAAATTGTGATATTCGCCGCAGAGGCTCTTCTCGAAGCCGAGAGAGTCTTCAGAATAGATCGAAGCGAGGTGATTCACGTCATAGAGAAGGAGCTGAGGTCGGCTGGCCAAGACGGCTTGGCTGACCTAACGATGATGATCCTGTCGGCCAAGCTAAAGGGATGAATTCGCAAGGTTTTTGTTGGCGTATATCCAAGCGCGGGAGGGCACCAATAGAGGCGCAGGTTCGCGGTCGCAAGGTCAACCTCAAGGAGTTGATTGATCAGTACGGAGTGGACGTGGAATCGCCGGTCAGGATTCCTGAACTCGAGTTAGGGGATTTTAGGGCTTACCGAGTGCGAGCCGACATAGGAGCGGACATCTACTTGCTCGACTCTAAACAAGCTCGCGAGCTTGCAGCTTGGCCTCACGTCGTCGGGAGCGAACTCGATGCTAGGTGCTCAGAGTGCGCTTTCCAGGCTGCTGCTATCATGTCGCGCCTCGGTCTGCTAGAGGGTCAAGCCTGCGTCCTTCATGTGCTGAGAGCGGGGCTAGGCTACAGGCTCAGGGAGGCTATCAGCAAGGCGGGCGTTGAGACTAGGGATCTCTATGTCAGACCAGAGTACGTTGTGACGAGCGTCAGGGACCACAGAGGCGAGTCCGTGAAAGATGTTAGGGTAACGTTCGCAGACTTCTCCAACGCGCCAAGAGGGACCAAAGTCACGCTATTCAAACCAGATACCGAAGCTACGGGGAGAACAGGTCTGGTCTCACTGATGCGCGCTCTAGACGAGCTTGAGCGCAAGGGGACTAAGGTAGAGAAGCTTGTTCTCTACGGCTTTATCACACGCGTGGCTGCAGGTAGGATAGCTGAGGAGGCGCTCTCGAAGGGCGTCAAAGAGGTCACGGTGATTGCCCTGGTCGACCTTGCTGACCTTGCATCAAACGACTATGACATGGTGCTGTATGGACCAGACTTACATGCGTGGGCGACGCAGAGGGAGTTTAAGCCTCTAGGCGCCACGGTTGGGCTCGAGACCTTTGCCGACATCCTCCCCCATTACGTCCCTGGTCTTGACCAGCCAGGAGACTTCTCTGAGAGGCAGTCTAAGCTGTTCAACGGGATCGGCTGGGAGGAGGGAAACATAGCTGGCCACCTCCGGTCTGCGATCGAGGCGATAGAGACCCTGCTAACGATTCCGAATATAGAGGACTGGCAGAGGGAGATAGCGGTTGACGAGCTTGAGAAGCTTAGAGAGACTCTGAAGAGTGTGACCGGAGAAACCGTTTAATTTCCTGGCTTCCGAGTCAGGAGGGTTTGCACTGATCCTCTCAGACGTAGAGATAAGAGAGGCGCTGAAGACAGGGGAGATCTCGATTGACCCTCTCGATCCGGAGAGCATAGGACCTTGCTCAGTAGATCTGAGGTTGGACAGCGTCTTCAGGGTGTTCAAGGGCGATGGGGTGGTCGATCCGCGCCGGTTAGAGACCGTTGATAGAGGGGCAGAACTCGTGGACACGAGAGATGAGCCCTTTACACTCAAGCCTGGGCAGTTCGTGCTGGCTAGAACGATCGAGAGGGTCGCCATCTCTAAGTCCCTTGCCGCGTTCTTAGAAGGGAGGAGCAGCGTCGCTAGAATGGGAATCATAGTCCACGCGGCAGGGCTGGTGAACCCCGGTACGGGGATGAGGAGGCCGGTCCCAGTAGTCCTTGAGATATTCAATGAGAACGTCGTTCCCGTGAAGCTCTACCCAGGCATGAGGATCGTGCAGATAATCTTCATGAGGCTAGGCTCTCCCTCAAGTGTCGGATACGATGAGAGACCAGGCTCGAGGTTTGTGAGCCAAGAGGAGCCGAGTCTCCTAGCGTGCAGAGGGGGAGATGAAGGTGAGTAAGCGGGAGCTGGCATTCCTGGCTGTCGCCAGCGCAGCGGATCTGGGACTGGTGTGGGGCTACTTCTCGGCGAGGGTCTATATTGATCCACTCTTGCTGTTTGCCGTCTCTCTGGTGATCTTAGGCTGGCTCATAACTAGGTCGTCCGAAGTCTGCGTGGAGACCTTAGTAGATTTCGCGGAGGTTACGGGGTCGCCGCCCTACGTGGCTGGCGTCATCAGCTCCTTAGCCTCGAATCTCCCTGAGATAGCCCTCATAGCCGCCGCACTCACCTCAAAGGAGCCAGAAGTCGTGGAGGTTGCCGTGCTGGCCGTGATGATCAGCGTTGGAACGAGCATCCTCCTGGTGTCCGCCACCACTTTTGCGGGCGCGATTAAGAGAGGGCTTAAAGCGATAGAAGTGCCAAAAGAGGCTCTGACAGATGAACTTAACGCCGTGGCATTTACCCTCACCGCATATCTAGCCCTAGCTCTAGTCTCCATGGCCAGGCTCTTCACAGGTCACTCAGACCATCTCCCCAGAGGCGTGGGCGTGATTCTCGTTCTCTCGTACGCATCATACATCCTCACACTGGCCTCTAGAGCCGAGCGGCGTGAGGCCAAGCGGGGCGGGGCTGTTAAGCCCCTCTTAGTGGCGATAATGGGAACGATCCCCATATTCGTCTCTGCAGAGGTTCTCGTCCGGCTCGTCGAGAAGCTCGTGACGTTGAGAGGATTCGACGTGATACACGCCGCTACGGCTATCGCAATCGTCGGGACGGTGCCCGAGCACGGAGTGGCCATAGTGTCTGCCTCCAAGGGCGAAATCGAGGTGGGTCTGGGGAATACTCTGAGCAGCGTCACGACCTTGGCGCTCCTAGCCGTTGGAATAGTCGGGATCGTCGTGCCAATTCCGCTAGACGACTACGTCGTGGCCCAGCTCGGAGTGACAGCCGCCTCAACACTCCTGCTTAAGTTCTCGATTAGGGATGACGGCAAGATCGACGTGGGCGAGGCAGTCTTCATGATAGCCCTTCAGGCGTTGGCATTTGACCTCCTCCTGACTTGAGGACGTCTCATGCCTATGCAGGGTTATTATTAGAGGAGATAAAGCGAAGTGAACCATGGTGAGTTCAAGAGAGCCTCTCTGGATGAATGAGTTTACCGCCGATGAACTGATAGAATTCGTCGGCAAAACGGATGTTGCAATTGTTGTCATCGGAACAGTAGAGGCTCACGGTGTCCACCTGCCAGTGGGATGGACCTCTTTTCTGCCATTGCCGTGGCAGAAGAGGTCGCGAGGAGGAGAGAAGTCTTGCTACCTCCTCCCATACCCGTGGCCTTCCTGTTCAGAACGAGCAGCCCCACAGTATCCCTCAGGGTTGAGACAATGCGTCACCTGCTTGACGATTACTTCAGATCCCTCTCTGAGATAGGCGTTAGCAAGATAGTCGTCCTAAGCGTCTGCGGTCAGCCCATCTCCGCTCTGAGCGCGTTGTGCAAGGAGCTAGGCGAGAAGCACGGGGTAAAGGTCATCCTAACGAGGGTTAAGACGCTCATCCGTGACGAGGTAGAGGAGTTCTGCGGCGAGGGCGATACGCACGCTGGCTGCTGGGAGACGTCGATCATGCTCGCATGCAGGGAGGATCTTGTCAGGAAGGAGAAGATTGGGTCTAGTGTGCAGTACCAGCCACCCGACCAGCTCTACAGGTACGTGCACCTGGTTCACGAGTCCGAGGGGGACTGCTGGAGAGCTGAGGATCAGGGGGCATCCTGAGAGGGCTAGCGCTGAGCTGGGGCGGAGATTGATCGAAACGGCCGCCGAGAGACTAATATCGATTATAGAGAAGCTTTAACCCCCACTGAATCCCAAATGGCTCGCGATGCCCCGGAGATCTCTCATACACCTCGGAGGCGAAGCTTCACAACAGTCTTCAAGAACCTGTAGATATCTCTCGTAGCCTTGATCTTAGACTGCTCTCCCGCATAAATTGTGCTTACAGGCACATCAGCGAACCTCATCCCCGCTTTAGCCAACCTGACGAGAGACTCAGTCTCCCCCTCAAAGCCATCACTCTCAACGGTAAGTAGAACCTCTGCGGCGCGTCTCCTGTAGGCTCTGAAACCGCACTGAGAGTCCCTTACCCTCACCCCGAAGACAAAGCGAAGGATTCCGGTGGTTATGGCGTTAGAAAGCCTTCGGATGAAGGGCATACCGCCCCTAGACCTAGAGCCCACTGCCACGTCGGCCTGATCTAGGGCAGAGAGCAGGGATGGTATCTCCTCTGGCAGATGCTGACCGTCGGCGTCCATGGTCACGACTACGTCCGCGCCAAGACGGAGAGCTTCTCCAACACCTCTCCTAAGGGCCGCCCACTTTCCTTTGTTTTCGTCGTGCCTCAAGACGGTCGCTCCAGCTGAGGACGCGGCTCGCGCAGTAGCGTCGGTGCTTCCGTCGTCCACGACTATTACTAGATTCGCGTGATCCTTAGCTCGCTCAACTACCTCTCTCACGGTCTCTTGCTCGTTGTATGCTGGGATCACCACGGCGACCTTTGTGTGCTCCATGCCGGGCCCCAAAGGGTTCCCTCTGGCAGTTGCTGAACAGATCCTCAATATAATGAATGGACAGTGGATTCACCTCGATGCCTGATATCGCAGAGAGATACGAAGGTTACCTCATGGATCTCGACGGGGTCCTCTGGGCTGGCCAGAGGGTGTTCTCGGACGCGGTACGCGTCGTAAATTCGCTGCACTCACTAGGGAAGAGGATAGTGTTTCTAACAAACAACTCCACGAAGAGCAGAGCCCAATACGTCGAGAAACTGCGTAAGATTGGCGTAGACTGGGTCAGGGAGCAGGATGTAGTCAACAGCGGCTTTGCGACCGCCAAGCTGCTTAGGGAGCAGAGAGGGCCCCTGAAAGTGTACCCATTTGGCGACGTCGGACTCTACGTTGAACTCATGCTGCAGGGGCACAGACTCGTCAATGAGGACTGGTGCTGGGCTGGCGACGTTGACGCCGTGGTCGTGGGCATGGACCCCGGCGTCACTTACTGGAAGATAGGAGCGGCGGCCAACGCCATCAGGGCTGGGGCCGACTTCGTCGCCACTAACCCCGACAGGACCTTCCCAACTGAGCGGGGGCTCATGCCTGGAGCCGGCACCATGGTTGCGGCCCTAGAGGCTGCTTCTGGAAAGAAGCCTGACCTGATAGTAGGGAAGCCCTACAAGCCTATCTTCGAAATCGCTCTCAGCGTGCTCGGGATAGAGAAGTCCAAGGTTTTGGTCGTGGGGGACAGGCTTGACACGGATGTAATTGGAGCGAGGAACGTGGGACTCGACTCTGCACTGGTCCTAACCGGCGTAGCCACCTTAAAAGAAGTTGAGGCCTCACAGGTAAAGCCTGGCTACATCTTGAGGTCTCTGAATGAGTTGTTAGTGTAGTGAGAGTCCCTCAGGGGGTATAGAACTTCTGAACCACGCTTATCTCGGCAGCCTGGACTACCCCGTCTGAATTCAGGTCTTCCCAGTAGAGTACGTAACCCTCCCCAGGCCTCAAGTCGTCTATGTGGGCCTCGAGCCAGAGTAGGGCGGCTCTCGTGCCGTACCTGGTGCACCCCATTGCTCCCGCTACGATCCTGAGCCCCTTCATCACTGCGAACACTACGGCGTAGTCTCTCTTAGCCCAGTCAGCCCCGGTAACTGCGAAGGTCAAGCCCGCAGGTCTAACCTCCATCATCATACCAGAGGCGGTTCGCGTGAAGAACACTCCGGCCTTAGAGGCTGCCTCCTTCGCTGGATTCACCACACCCTTTCCGGCGTGGGCAAATGGGCCTCCTACCACTAGGTAGGATGCCTGCTCGGGGAGGCTCCTGACGACGGTTCCGCCGGCCTTGGCGGAGAAGGCCGCGGCCGCCTCTTCGTCGACGGAGGAGCCAACAAGTAGGTAGGGGAACCTACCCGATCCTCCGAGGACCCCGCCGAGTATTGAGCACATCTCGTCCTTCTCTGGAGTTCCCTCTTCTGCCAGAACGACCTTGGCAGAGGAGTCGAGGACTATCCATGTGGGGGTCACCCTCAAGCCAAAAGCTTGAGCCAACTCTGTAGTCCCATCCGCGTAAAGCCAGTCATTCTCCGGGAGAGTCAAGAAGAACTCATAGTCTGCGGTCAAGTTCCTACTGACGCCCACGGCTATGACCTTGTACTCTAGCGGCGTTCTGCAGGCCTTCAGCGCATCTACCATCTCTGGCATGTCAGTCCGGCAGTGAGGACAGTTGTACTGAAAGAACACTAGGACCAAGGCATCCCAAGGGATGTTATCTGACGAGACTACCTGTCCGTCCTTCGTAGCAAGCGTGAACTGGACCTTCTGACCAACCCTAGGGATGCCGTAGAGAACGGCGACTTGAAGCAACAGGACGACGAGCAAGGCAACGGCCGCGGCTCGCATCACTCAGGCCCGCCCTCGCTCATATTTAACAGTGCGACGGTGTCGATCGAACCGCCGAAGCGCCAGAGGGCGCTAAAGGTAAATACTGGATGACATAATTTACGAATCGATTGCTGATAAAGCCAGCCATCGCAAAGTCCGTGCTCACAAAGAGCAGGATTGAGGGGATCGACTACACGGTGAACCCATACTACGGCTGCGGGCACGGGTGCAGGTACTGCTACTCTGCTTGGATGACCGCGAGGAGGTTCCCCAGTCTGGCCTGGGGTGAATACGTGTTCCCAAAGGTTAATGCCCCTCAGGTTCTCTCCAGGGAGCTGGACAGGGCCAGGCCAGGATTGGTCGAGATAAGCTCGTCAACAGACCCATATCAGCCGATCGAGTCGACCTTCAGGTTGACTAGGAGGTGCCTAGAGGTGCTGATCAAGCGCGGGGACTTTCCCGTCTCAGTTCTCACGAAGTCCCCACTAGTCCTGAGAGACATCGACCTCCTGAAGGCTGGCGACGTAGAGGTTGGGTTCTCAGTTAGCGGGCTGGGGGGGCCGATCCTCCGCGCTCTGGAGCCTAAGACGCCGAGCCCGCAGGTGAGGCTGAAGGCGCTCCAGAAGCTCGTTGAGGAGGGCGTGAGGACATTCGCCTTCATATCACCGATACTGCCCGGAGTCACGGACACTCAGGCGAGAGAACTCTTCAGAACGATCTCGGAGATCAAACCAGATAGGGTGCTCGTGGATAGGCTCAGATTTCGCCCTGGCGTGTGGTCGATGATCGAGAGAGCCCTGTCCAACAACCCACGAGCTCTGAAGCTCTACTCAGAGCTGAGAAAGTGTGATTACTGGTTTGAAGAGATCAAGGGAACTCTCTCAGCTGAGGCCGGCAGGTGGGGTGTGGAGCTGGAGTTTGTCTATTAGGCCTTCAGCACCTTGACGCATGCATGAGGAATCCTCTAACCAACTCTAATCCAGGGAGAACGGTTCTCTCAGTAACCAAAGCTGGAGTCACGGCTGTTCCAACTGATTGAACCAAGAACGGGGCCACCCTAGGATCATCCGCGTAGACTATCCTCACCTCAACACCCAGGGATTTGGCGAGCCTTACCGCCTCCTCACTATCGGGTTCTCCTCTCCGAACGAGTAGTATGATGCCCACGCGTCTTGTTGGTACGTGGGACCATGATAAGGGAGACGGGGTCACCTTCCAGTCCGATATGTTCATTTTCAACCTCCAGCAGGGCGGCCTGTGCCAAGAGAGAGCAGGGTCGTAATATTCTCAGGACCGGCTGGAAGCGGGACGTACGAGAGAATGCTAGGGGCGGCTCAGCTCGCCAGAGAGTGGGGATACGACGTGCACATCGCCAGACTCTTTGACCGAATGGCCAAGGTGGCTCTCGAGAGGTACGGGCTTGAGATCACGGAAGAGAACGTCCTAAACCTACTGCGAGAGAGGCTGATTACCATAAGGAAGGAGGCCGTAGCCCAACTCCGGAGGGAGATAGAGAGCGAGCCAGGATTCTACATGATAAGGTCCCCAGCAACCTTCTTCTGGGGGGGCACGCTCATCACCGGCCTCGACCTCGACGATGTCATGACGCTGAGGCCAGATGCTTTCATCGTGGTAGTCGACGACGTGATGCCTGTGAAGGAGCGGCTGGCCTCAGATCCAGAGTGGCGGACTCAGAGATTCACGCTCAGGGACATAGCCTCGTGGAGGGAGCAGGAGACCGCTATGGTCGAGGAGCTGGCTAGGTGGATGAAGGCCGAGTTCTACGTGATCGCGAGGGCGCACCCTCCCAGAGTGTTCGCAGACATCGTGGTTAATCCTCAGAAGCCTAAGGCCTACCTGAGCTTCCCGATGACTCATGTACCTCCCGACGTCTTCAGGGAGTTTGAAGAGAAGAAGAACCACTTCGTGGACGAGCTCAACGAGCTTGGGATAGTCATATTTGACCCGGCGACGATGATGGAGGGAGTTTTGCTCTCTGTGCTGGAGGACTACGAGAACAAGGTCAGGAAGCAGGGCGGGGAGCCAGACCCTGACGAGGAGCTCGAGGTCAAGGTGAGCTACGAGGGAGAGGAACTGGTCTACAAGTACACATATCAGGAGCTTGCGTCGGTCGATCCGCTAATAGAAGGCCAGATAGTCAAGAGGGACTTCTCAATGATCGAAGCTGCGAACATGGTGATAGTATACAACCCTCTCGGCATCCCCTCTCCAGGGGTGGCCTGCGAAATGATGTACGGCCACAGGGTTCTGGGCAAGGATGTGTACCTAATCTGGGGAGGCGAGGGTAGACCAAGCCCCTTCTACACAGCTTTCTGCAACAAGCGATTTGCGACGGCCGAGGAGTTCATCGAGTACGCGAGGAGCCACGTGAGACCGAAGTGGGGAGGCTAACCCTCTCGAATCCACAGCCTCTCAAATGGAACTCAGCCCTCATGTAATAAGCTCTAGGTTTCCTTCACTGTTTGGCAATGAGGAGACCCGCAGCCGTCTTCGACATCGACGACACGCTCTTTGACGCCAGCCGCAGACTTCGCGAGGCTCTCGAGAGGGCCGGAGCACCTGGTTCTGATCCCTCGAGACTGCGCGGTTCACGCAGGGAATCATTCTGGAGGGCTTTCTTAAGCGAGGAACTCCTCACCTTGGATTCTCCCTATGCTAACGTCGTTGAGCTCGTGAGGAGCAAGAAGAGGGCTGGTCTTGCGATAATACTCATCACGGGTAGGCCGGAGAGGTTGAGAAGAGCGACGATTCGCCAGCTGAAAGAGGCCGGAGTCCCGTTCGATGAACTCCACATGAGGAGAGACGGGGACAGGAGGCCGGAGGTCGACCTCAAGATCGACGCCGTGAGGCGACTATCCAGATCGTGGGACGTGAGAGAGTTCCACGACAACAACCCGCAGGTAATCGAAGCCGTCGCCAATCTGCTTCCCGATGTTGTCCTCTTTATTCACTCCCGAGGTACATGGAGAATCTGGAGGAGGCTGACCTGATGCCAGACGTGTGGGTGAAGGTTGTGGAGGTCAGCGGAGACTGTCCTGTTCACAGGGTTGGAGACTGCTTCGTCGTTAGGCAGGGATTCAAGCTAGACAGCTTGGGCGGGGAGGTCTGCCTCCATGCACTCAGCGGGATGCTAAGCTTGATCTGGGCCCTAGGCCACGGGCACGACCCAGAGGATCTTGGCCTCGGACAGCCCCCAAGGCTCAGGTGCCCAGATCCAGGGCCCCCTCACTCGAGGGGAGGGACGGTGACCTTCGAGCTGACGGTCTCAGAGTAGAATTAGTTTCTCCATCTGTTGCCTGCAAAAGTGAGAGGAGACTAAGGATTTGGAGTCACGATGAGGCGTCTAGCTGCCCTGCTAACTGCCATCCTACTTCTTGTCGTGCAGCTGAGAATCTGTGTGGCTGCTCCCACATACTCCATCTCGGTGTCCGTGTCCCCTAGCGCTGGGATCTTGGGGGACTCGTTCATTGCATCGGCCTCTATCAGCGTGAGTGGTGTACAGACAGGGACTGTATATGCAGTCTTCAGGACAACCGATCCTGATGGAAACGAGAGGTACTACGACATATCTCCACAGTGGACCCCAGGAGACATGCCAATCAGCTGCACCAAGTCTTGGAGTGTGACGGCCGACAAGGTCGGAACTTGGACCTCCTGCGTCTCACTGGTCTTCGACGGAGACGCTCCAAACGGCGGCGGGTATCAGAAGATCACTAGGTGCGCCTCCTTCACAGTGAGCGACTCAGGAGGCGGCGGGGGCAGTGACGGCGGTGGAGGAGGGAGCGGAGACAACCCCCCGCCCAGCAAGAAGCCGACGAAGCTGACCATAGCAGCGAACCCAAGCACAGTCGAGCCAGGCCAGACGTTCAGCGTCGGTGGAGGCCTGTTCGACGCCAGCCAGAGCGACTGGTGGAACTACCCTATAGCCGGGGCCACAATAACCGTGACCTTCAACGGCCAGATGAAGACCGCCACAACATCTAGCAACGGGGGCTGGAGCGTAGTCTTTACGGCGCCGACTCAGGAGGGAACCTACACGGTCAGAGCAAGCTTCGCAGGCAACTCTCAGTACGAGGGGACGTCAGCTAGCGCGACCGTTAGGGTTCAGAAGCCATCCAAGAAGAACTGCATAATCGAGCTCATCTACCCAGAGAAGGTCCATGTTGGCGACATCGTCAACATCACTGTTGTGTTAAAGGACGCGGAGACGCACCAGGAGATCAAGGGAAAGATTGTAACGCTCTACATCGAGGCGGACAGCCACCAGATAGAGTCAGGAGCTTCGTTCACAATTCTGGCAAAATATCCAGGTACCATCGATGTCGGGGCTAGGTTCGAGGGAGACAGCGAGTACAACGGGGCCTACGAGCCAGGAGGACTCATAGAGGTCTGGACGAGGCCGAAGATAACGATCACGCACGTGGGGTGTGAGGGATGAGGAAGAGGGATCTGCTGGTCCTTCTGCTCCTCACACTCGTCGTGGCTCCGGCCTTAGCCCAGACCAAGGTCTACAGGGGAGACGCGGTAACGATCTCCGGCGTGGTCAGGGACGAGCTGGGGGATCCCGTCTCAGGCGCGACTGTTCAGCTCCTAGACGGAGCTACGGTGTTGGACTCCACAACCACTGGCTCAGACGGGTCCTTTACCCTGAGCTGGACTGTACCCTCTGACCACCCGCTAGGGCCGAAGACCCTGACGGTCTACGTGCCGGAGCAGCCGAGCCTCTACGTAGAGGCCTCCTCGACTTCGGTCTCCATAGAGGTCTGGGCCCTGGTCGTGGTGAGCGCCAGCGGGCCCCAGCGGATCCACAGGGGGGATACAATTACGATAACGGGCTCGGTTCAAGGCATGAGTTCGGGGACTGTGGAGGTTCAGCGCGATGGTAACACGATAGCGACGGGCTCCGTTAGCGGAGGTCAGTTCAGCGTGAGCTTCACCGTGCCCAGCGACTGGCAGAAGGGACCGGTTACGCTTACCGTGACCTCTCCTGGCGGGAGCTACGTGGACGTCCAGGGGAGCCAGGTCAACGCGGAGCTCTGGATCAGGCCGACGATAGAAGTTACAGAGGTCTCAGGCGAATGATCGCATTGAGGAAGAGGACGCTTCCGCTCCTTCTCGCCCTCTTGGGCCTAACGGTGACCCTCGCTCTAGCTCAGACCCAGGTCGTGCAGGGACAGTCGGTGGCGATAGAGGTCAGGCTCACGGACGAGAATGGCGCTCCGGTAGCTGGAGTTCTAGTTCACTTCTTGGACGAGACGGACGGAGTGGAGATAGGAACCGACGTGACGGACTCCAGCGGCTACGCCAGCGTCACCTGGGACACCTCGACCGCCAGCGCGGGAGTCCACTCGATCCTGATCTGGACGGAGGAGGCCGACTACGTGGAGTCCACACAGACCAGGGTCGGTATAGAGATCTTAGCTCCCGCTGAACTCAGGCTGAGCGTCACGGCCCCCGCTGCGGTGAGACCTGGGAGTAGCTTCGTTGTGAGAGCGACTGTGTCTAATGTGGGGCAGGCTGCTGCGCAAGAAGTCGTGGTGAGTCTAGACGGGCAGGCTAAGAGCATTGGAGATCTGGAAGGCGGGAAAAATGCCTCTGCCGAGTTCACCACAGCGTCGCCTGACGTGCCAGGAGACTACTCCCTGACCCTCCAGGCCTCTGGGACCGAGTGGGGGACAGGCAGATTGCTCTCAGCCACGGCGAGGGTCTGCTATCACGTCAAGATGGAGGGCATAGCCCTCAAGATCAGGGCTCCCTACTCAGTTCGGGAGGGGGAGACCTTTTCCTTCTCAGTGGATATCAGCAACGTTGGAGAGAGCCCGGTGAGCGTATCGATCTTCATAGAACTGAGGGGAGCCGAGCCCAGCGAGGTCTTAGACTCAACATACTTGGAGCCGGGCTCCAACCAGGCCCTCACATATGAGGCGAAGGCCGAAGGCGTCGAAGAGATCGAGATAATTGCTGAAGCCAGAGGGGGCGGTCTGCGTGCCACGGATAGAGCCACCATAGCCGTGATCCCCTCCTCTCCCCCTCTAACCCAGCAGCCGAACGCTACTTCTGGGATCCCACCACCGACAGAGAGACCTAGTGACCTCATCAGCCCACAAGACGCGACCTCTCAGTCAGCTCTAGCTCAGGGCTATCCCGAAGTTCAAACTCCGGAGAGGCAAGGCTACAATCAAGACAGAACGATCTCTGTGAATATATCGGTTGCACGCGGGAGGGCAGAAACAAGCCTGTCTACAGCTCCCGTTCTGGCTGGAGGGGGTTCCGGCGGAGTGGTTCTCCTCATAGCCGTACTAAGGGGGATCTGGAGGGTAAACCAGAGGTGATCCTCGAGACCTGCGCTTCCCGGCGACCAGACCTCGAGCTAGACGAGTCTCTGAAAACCCCTTATGAATCATGAGGCCGACCGCACTCCTCTGGACTGCTGAAGGGAGTGGAGGAATGACAGTCTGCGCCCCAATCGCGCTCGGCAATGATTAGCCATAGAGAAGCTTCTACTAGAGTTGAAAGCATTCTGAGCTAGTTTA
>CBEVRO010000008.1:0-34843 GCA_965552295.1 uncultured archaeon
CTGATAGGGAGGCTCTACTGGGACGCCGGTATAATCAAGGAGCTTCCACCCGAGGAGTTGGCTCACGACGCCAAGTTCGCCTGGGTGGTCGACAGGCTCAAGGAGGAGAGAGAGCGAGGTATGACCATAGACCTGTTCCATACCAAGCTCGAGACTCCGCACAAGCTCATCACCATAATCGACGCCCCGGGTCACAGGGACTTCGTCAAAAACATGATAACGGGGGCCAGCCAGGCCGACGCTGCCATCCTCACAGTCTCTGCGAAGAGGGGTGAGGGGGTACAGGCTCAGACTATCGAGCACGTCTTCCTGATCAAGACCCTGGGCGTCAACCAGCTGGCTGTTGCGATCACCAAGATGGACGACCCCACGGTCAACTACAGCAAGGAGAGGTTTGAGGAGCTGAAGGAGCAGGTCGCTGAGCTGCTCAGGAAGGTCGGCTACGATCCCGACAAGATATACTTCGTGCCTTGCAGCGGGCTGCAGGGCGATAACGTCTACAGGAAGACCGACAAGATGCCTTGGTACGACGGCCCAACTCTCTACGAGGTAATGGACACATTCGTGGCTCCGCCCAAGCCCGTTGATAAGCCGCTCAGGCTACCGATTCAGGACGTATTCTCCATCACTGGAGTGGGCACTGTCGCCGTGGGGAGAGTTGAGACTGGAGTGCTCAAGCCTGGAGACACCGTCATCATAGAGCCAATCCACAAGACCGCCGAGGTCAAGAGCATAGAGATGCACCACGAGAGGCTGGACAAGGCCGAGCCTGGCGACAACATTGGAGTCAACCTGAAGGGGGTCGAGAGGAAGGAACTCAAGAGAGGAGACGTCATTGGGCATCCTACCAACCCGCCCACCGTTGCCGAGGAGTTCACCGCTCAGATAGTCGTGCTCCAGCACCCAACCGCCATCGCCGCCGGCTACACGCCGGTGATCCACGCTCACACCGGCCACGTGTCTGCCAGATTCGTTGAGATCCTCAAGAAGCTCGACCCAAGGACCGGCCAGGTGATAGAGGAGAACCCCTCCTTCATCAAGAAGGGAGACGCCGCCATTGTCAGGATGAGACCCATTAAGCCCTTCGTCATCGAGAAGTACCAGGAGTTCCCACAGCTGGGTAGGTTTGCCGTCAGAGACATGGGTATCACGGTCGCCGCCGGCATA
Organism: uncultured archaeon; assembly: GCA_965552295.1. GTDB lineage: Archaea > Korarchaeota > Korarchaeia > Korarchaeales > Korarchaeaceae > DRBY01. Next base: position 1,168 of record CBEVRO010000008.1, read on the forward strand.
GTGCTCGACGTCAAGCCGATGGAGAGGAAGAAGTAGGGTAACCTCCCTCCCCACCCTTTTATTTGCGTGTCCAATCGGGCACAACCAGAGGACTTGGGGGATAGGAAATGGTGGAGCGCCTCAGGATAGAGCTTGTCAGCACCAACGTGAGGAGCCTGGAGTCCACTGCAAAGGAGTTCAAGGAAGTGGCTGAGAAGATGGGCGTCAGAATCAGAGGGCCGATTCCCCTGCCTACCAAGAGGCTCAGAATCACAACGCTGAGGAATCCTTCAGGCGAGGGAACCAACAGGTACGATCGATTCGAGCTGAGGATTCACAAGAGGATAATAGACGTAATTAACCCTGATGAGAGGTTCATCCGGAGGATCATGGGTATCTCTATACCTGAGGATGTCAAGATCAGCATCGTGATGCTGTCCTGATCCCCAAGTTTGGGGCTAGCTCTTTCTCATTAACCCAAGAAAAGAGTTCCTGTGAGAACTAGGTTGGAGTGTGGCGCCGGGGGTGGGATTTGAACCCACGCGGCCCCCGAGGGGCCACCGGCTCTCAAGGCCGGCGCCTTGGTCCTGGCTAGGCTACCCCGGCACTCCCACTCGTCAAGCTAGGTGAGGTTGAGGGTGCTATAAAGAGTAAGCGTTGGCGGAGGCACGAAGCCTCCACCGTCGAACTTCGAAAGATTCTCAACTCACTTGAGCGGCACGTACTTGCTGGATCTGGTTGCACCCTTGCCAGGCCTGCCGTGCTGGACTATCTTGTTGGTCATGGCGAACTCGCCAAGGTAGTGGCCTATCATGTCAGGGGTTATCTGCACCTCGATGAACTCCTTCCCGTTGTGGACAGCTATCTTCATGCCGACCATCTCCGGCAGTATCGGCATGTCTCTCCTGTGAGTACGGATTACCCTCTTGACTCCCGCGGCCTTGTACTTCCTGATCTTCTCCAGGAGCTTCTTGTTCTCTGGTGAGAGACCTCTCCTGAGTGTCCTCCTTATTCTGGCTGGCATCACCTCTGCCAGCTCGTCGAGAGTCATCTGAGTGAGCTGCTCCAGCGTGTACCCCCTGTAGTAGAATTCCTTGGGCATTTTCAAGACCTCCTCAGGCGACCCCCCATATAAAGTTTGGAGACCTCACAGCTTTGCCCTCTTCTTCGCTCTTCCAGTCTTTCTGGCGGCTATGTGACCGACCTTCTGGCCTGGAGGCGCCGTCCTAGGCACGGTAGTGGGCTTTCCAGGTCTCTTGTGCGAACCGCCTCCGTGTGGGTGGCTTGCTGGATTCATAGCCACGCCTCTGACCTTTGGCCAGCGCTTCGGATGAACTCTCTCCTTGTAGTAGGCGTTTCCAGCCTTGAGGAGCGGTTTCTCTATCCTTCCACCGCCAGCCACGACGCCTATAGTCGCTCTGGCCTTGCCAGTGACTATCTTGTCCTTTCCGGAGGGGAGCCTCAAGATTACCCTGTCTCCGTCGTGAGAGAATACTAGAGCGTAAGTCCCACTCCTCCTCGCGATCTTTCCGCCATCTCCCGGCCTTATCTCAACGTTGCAGACCAGCGTCCCGTCCGGTATCTCGGAGAGAGGCAGGACGTTGCCAGTTACGGGGGCCGCACCAGGACCTATCTCGATCTCCTGGCCAACGTGGACACCCTCGGGCGGAATGTACAGCATCTCTTGACCATTCTCAAGCTTCACTCTAGCTAGAGGAGTCCACCTAGCTGGCTCGTGCATGAATTCAACTATGGTGCCTCTGACGGTCTCTGTTAGTCCTATCTGCGGGTACCTGGCTGGTCCAATCTTAAGATGGGCTCTGGATCTGAACTGTATCCCGCCCCTTCCCTTCCTCTGAACGAGAATCCTCTTACCCATTTACACCACCTCACAGTATGCCAAGCTGAGAAGCCAAGTCTCTGGCCTTGAACTCCGGGCTCAGCTTGACGAACGCCTTCTTCTCTCCTCTGGAGGTTATAGCAACGTTCACCTTCACAACTTTCACGTTGAACGCTTCCTCGACGGCCCTCTTAACCATGAGCTTGTTGGCCCTCCTGTCTACTATGAACACGAGCTTATTTTCAGTGTCCAATAGCCTGACCGCCTTCTCCGTGGCCACCGGGCGGATAAGTATCTTGTAAGGGTCGAACTCCATAAAATCACCTCCTCAGAAATGGAAGTTCAGCCCTCCTTAGCGCCTCAATGGCTCCAGCGGTCCATATCGTCAGCCTACCGGGTACTCCACCCGGGGCCAGGTGTATCACTCCTAAGTTGTCGACCTTAACCACGTCAACTCCGGGTATGTTCCTAGCGGCCTTAGCGATGCCTCCGTCCTCGTGGTACACCACTAGCGGGCCCTTGGCCCTCTGTCTCACTCTACCTCTCATCTTGCCTCTTCCGGCTCGGATCTTTCGGAATCTCTTCTTCAACCTGAGCAGCTCCTCCTCCAGCCCGAGCTTAAGTAAGAACTCGTAGAACTCCCTCGTCTTCGTAATAGAGACTAGATCATCGACCACTATCACTGGAACCTCCCTAAGGCTGCCAAGCCTGTGCTTGGCGGAGACGAGTTCCAGAGAGGCGGTCGCCGCTATGGCCGATCTGATGGCCAGGCGTCTCTCTTTCCTGTTCATCTTCTCCCAGATCACCTTGTCCGCCCTGGGAGCGTGTACTCTGACGCCGCCTACGGCCATAGCAACCCTGGCCGCTCTAGCAGCCGCTGGGTATCCTCTCCCCTTCACCCTCGGCACTCTTGCCACCCCGTGGCCCGCGCCCCAAGACTCAGCGGAGGTCCTCAGTCCCGCCAGTGGATCTCTGCCTTGAGGCTGTATTCTGGCCGTGAGGCTTGAGAGGTACGCTCTCCTAATGACGTCTGGCCTCACGGGAGTGAGGAAGACCTCTGGGAGCTCAACCTCACCCACGGCCTTAGCCTCGAGGTCGAGCAGTGAACGCTTCAGCTCCGTCACTTCAACCACCTCCTCCCGCAGCCGCCTTCAGCTGCTCCAAGTAGCCGACCCCTGAGATGTAGACTATCTTTGGCTCCGGCAGGTCCTCTGCGTACGGCCTTATTGGATGCCTCATCATGACGAACCTCTTGGCTGGGCCAGGCACAGAGCCTGAGACCAGCAGGTAGTCATTCCTGACCCTGCCGTAGTTCTTGAATCCGCCTCCGGGTGGGTTGATGTCCGGCTGAGCCTCCGACAGAATTTCTCCATTCTCTGAAAGCTCAGCCTTCCCAGTCAGGAGGATCCTCTTGTTGTATTCGGTCCTCTTGTGGTAACCTGTTTGGCCAGCCCTGGGAACCCTCCAGGTCACGAAAGGTGGGTGCCTGGAGCCGAGGCTGCCGACCCTCCACCTGCCCTTGCCAGCCTTGTGCCTGAGCAACTCGACGCCGAACCTCCTTACCACGCCCTGCCAACCGTGCCCCTTAGTCACCGCGGTTACGTCGATCAGCTGGCCTGGCCTGAAGACATCTGTCACTCTGATCAATCTGCCTAACATCTGTAGAGCTGTGTCCAGCCTCTCTCCTACAGAGGAACCACCTGTAAGCGGGATCTCAAGTATCTCAGGCTTCTTCTTGGGCAGAGCGGCGAACCTCGGGAGGGTAGACACTATCACGCGTACCTCCTTTACGCGATCTCTCCCCTCTTCGATCTTCTTTAGGGCGGAGTCCTCGTTAGACAGCGTGCCCTCCTTCTTCCCGAAGGTCATTGTCCTCCTCAGGTCCTCAGTTATGTCCACTTTGAGGAGCGTGGTAAGTGGCTTGAGACCGTACGGCGTTCTAACGTATGGCCTAACTCCTATCACCTTGATCGGAGGGGTCTCTATCACGGTAGACGGCACAGCGATCTCCTGACCGGTTGTCGGCCTTCCGGGGCGGTCTTCTACCATGATGACATGGGTCATGCCGGCTTTGTAGCCGGGGAATCCAGCCAGGATTACCTTCTCTGACTCTACCTCTGGGTACGAGCGGAAGAGAGCCTTCTGAGTGGCCGCGCGCTTTCTAGGCCGGAAAGCGAGTGAACCATGCCTCCTAGGCATCCATAGCACCTCTCATTTACTACGGGAATTACCCCAGACAACTCTCGGAGCGACCACCTGTCCCGGTTAATAAACTTAGGTTCAATGTCAGAGACCCGCATACGCAACTCGGCGGATCTCGACCAGCAGGCCTGCTAGCACCCCTGCGTATGCACCCGCCTCGGGTCCCACAACAAGCAAGACTACGCCGGCACAGAACTCCTCGCTCTGGCCCCTGTAACTTCGCTATGCGGTCTTGGGAGCATTATGCCGGGCGTCTGCGTCCTGCAAATCTCCTAAGGGTGACGATTGCCTTCTGTCCGAGAATCTTGAATAGAGAAACTTAATCTACTCATCATGCGGTTTCCGATCGCGTCTATGCTAGATCCCACAGCTTTCACCTCTACGATAACATTTTTAGTCTTGGCCGAGCTGGGCGATAAAACTCAACTCGTAGCCTTGCTTATATCCTCTTCAGATAGAACTTGTCGGGCTCTTGTTGGATGCGTTTTAGGCTTCGTCCTCGTAAACGTAGCAACTCTGGCTCTAGGCGGGCTGTCATCCAAAATACTCCCCTACCCTCTGATTAAGCTCCTGTCGGCTGTGGCCTTCCTAACCTTTGGAATCCTGGCTCTAAAGGCAAGCTCGCAGGTTGAGACCTTAAAGGGAAAGGGGTTCCTTGCTTCCTTGGCGCTTGTGGCCTCTATGGAACTAGGCGACAAAACGAACCTGGCTGTCTTAGCGCTGACCGCTTACTTCAGAGCTCCTTTTGAAGTACTGCTGGGCCTCTTGGTATCAGCCCTCCTCCTCATGGGCTCGGCCTTCCTTCTGGGCTCCTCGTTAGCCAGGATGCTCTCTCCATCCAAGCTTAGACTGTTGTCTGCCGCGGCCTTTCTTGGAGTGGGTCTGTACATGCTCGCCGACTTAATAGTATCTCAATGCATCTCCTTAAGAATGTAAGATTTAGGAGGGGAGAATGCAGCTCAGGGTCTCCTCTAAAACCGAGGTTGATCAAGATCCTTCTCAGCTGGCCTAGAAGAGCTCTTCAGACGTCCAGTATTACTCGAGCCACCCATCGGCCATCTGCTTGAGACACATCTAGCCCGTGGTACGTGACGGCCTTGATCTCGGTCTTGGCCTCGTGCCTCTCTGGATCAACCTCCTCCCCAAGAGCTGACGCCTCGAGCCGGAAGCCCTCGTCGCTCTTCGATATGCTCACTTCGAACTCTGAGAAGACGAATCCTTCCGTGTCTGTTATAAACAGGAGTTCTGCCAGCCAGTCGTGGAGCAGGATGTCCAGCTGAGGAGCCTCCAGCTTTACATCTCGCCTCACCTTGGGTGATACCCTCTCTATCTCGACCATAGAGGAGTACATCGCTTTAGCCGCCTGCCTAAAGAGCTCCTCTAGAGTCTCACCCCAGGCTTCAAAGGCTATATCTCCACCCAAGTCTAGAAACTCGAAGCCCCCCATCGGCTCACCCCCACCCAGTTTTTAGAGCCCTAGAGTCTCCAGTGACGTAGAGAGCGTTTGGGAACGATTAATCGCGCATCACCACGTATGCATCCTCTACCCTGACCGTCCTCTTAAACTGGTGCACATCCGGGGAGAACACGCAGAACCTTCCGTTCACGATCCTAGTGTAGGATATTACAGTCCCAAGGCCAGTCTCGACATAATCTGCATCAGCCAAGGGGATCGGGCCGAGCACTGCCTTGACCGCAGCTCCCGAAGGTGACTCCGAAGAGGACAGCCTCAGATCGTAGCCTTCCAGGGCGATGCTCGCAGACTCTCCTACGGCGAGAGTAGTGGACTCACCGGTGGAGAGAGTGACCTTGATAGTCCCGTTGGCCAGTTCAAACTTTATCCAACCCTTATCCAGCATGCCCCCTTCGGTCAGAGTCTCCTCAAGGGTCAGCAGGATCCCTCCCTCAGTGGCGGAAGCTGTGACGTTTGGCAGTTGTATCGTACCTCCATCGACCGGCGCGCAGGCACCTAGGGCCGCCGTTATTCCATCTTCGGTCACTTCAATAACGAGTATGGAGTTGTAGGGGAATCCCTGCTTTGGGACTACTGGCCTGAGTTCCTGAACGCCGGGGGCGGGATTGGCAAGGTAGAGCGCCACACCCCCAGACGTTAGGTTCAAGGCGAGCGTCCACATCAGCAAGAATGCCAAGAAGGCCGTCATGAAAAACTCCCTGAAGGCTTTGTACAAGCCCAGGTTTGAGATAGCCTCCTTTTTCCAGGTCAGAAATGCTACACCGACCACTATATCGGTGAAGAAGAAGAGGGTTAGGCCTTCTACGGCCGACAGGTTGACGAAACCAGCGATGAGTCCAGCCGCCGAGAGCGCCAAGAATTTCAGCCAGAATAGGGTGTCTTTGAGGGGCATTCGAGATCGGGATGCCAAGCCAGGCTCCTCTTTAAAGACGTAGCTGGACCGACAGTTGAAGGATGTCAGCCAGGCTAAAGATGGCGGGAATTGACCTGCGGTTCGCTCTGCGAGAGATTGAGGATCTGCTTCCTCTAAAAGTTGAGAAGGCTTATCAGCTCAGCGAGTCCCTGTTCTCCCTCCGCCTAGGGCGTGACGTCAGGAGGACCGAACTCATCCTGTGGCTTGAGGGCGCGGTGTACCTGAGCGAGCTAGAGTGGGAGAAGCCGAAGGTGCCGTCCCCTCTCGCGATGGGGCTCAGGAAATCGTTAAAGGGCTCCAAGATAGTTGAGATTCAACAGAGAGGTCTGGAGAGGATCGTTTCATTCAGATACGAAGGTGAGCGATCTGGCTGGCTGCATGTGGAGCTGTTTGGCAAGGGAAACATAGTGCTGACTGATGAGCAAGGGGTCATCCTCCAGCTAGCGCGGAGCCTGACCGTGAGGGCCAGAACCCTGCGGAGGGGTGTGAAGTACGTCCCTCCGCCTAGCGATAGCGTGCCGCCTGAGGAGGTCACGAGAGAACTCCTGCTCAGGGAATTCGAGGCGAACTCCGAAGCTGAGGCTTGGAGAGTATTGACCTTCAGGCTGGGAATAGGCCCGCCTTACATGGAGGAGGTTGTCAGTAGGGCTGGCGTTGATCTGCGAGCTAAGTTAGGTGATCTTAGGGAGTATTGGGATGAACTTGCCTCCGCCACGCTCGCCCTCATAGATCGCCTGAACCTCCCCCCGGAGCCGACCCTTTACTCTACCGGGGAGGAGTACGTGAACTTCTCAGCATTCCCGCTCAGCGTCCTCTCAGAGAGGTACATTGCAACGAGGTTCGATGGAACGTTCAACCAGATGCTGGACGCGTACCTCTCTGAGAAGATCGTGGAGTCCATAAAGGGGGAGCCCCCCACCGATAGGGTCCGGGAGAGCGTGGAGAAACAGTTGGCGCTCCGCAGAGAGTATGAGGCTGAGGCTGAGAGGCTTCGCGCGGCCGCTGATGAGATATTCGCGAGGCTGGGTGAGGTTGACCTGCTCCTCCAGCTGGCTAGAAAGGGCGAGCAGCCAGATGGAGTGGAGGTGGATAGGTCGCGGGGAATAGTTAGGGTGGAGACCTCCTCTGGACCCATCGAGCTGGAGCTGCGCCTATCCGCGGCTGAGAATGCGGCCAGACTCTATGACAGGGCCAAGAAGCTCGAGCAGAAGGCAGCCAGAATTGGGGAGATCATAGAGGACCTAAAGAGGCGCCTCGCAGAGCCCCAGCCTGAGTACATTGTCAAAATTCGGAAGAGGAAGAAGAGGGCCTGGTACGAGAGGTTCAGGTGGTTCGTATCGTCTGGAGGGATGCTCGTTCTGGCTGGCCTGGACGCTTCAACTAACATGGAGCTGGTTAAGAGATACATGGAACCGAGAGATCTGTTCTTTCACGTGGACATGCCCGGTGGGGCCGTCGTGATAGTCAAGACGCGTGGAGATGAAGTTGATGAAGCAACTATCAGGGAGGCAGCCTGCTACGCGGCCTCGTACTCACGAGCCTGGAGGGAGGGGCTCTCGCAGGCAGATGTGTTCTACGTTAGGGGAGATCAGGTGTCGACGCACGCCCCTCCTGGAACATTCCTGCCTAGAGGCTCCTTCTATATCGTGGGCAGGCGCTCCTATCTCAGGGGGGAACTTGGGCTCGTGATTGGAGTGGTCAAGCATAGGGAGGATTACAAGGTGATTTCGAGGCCACCGAGCGTGGTGGGTCCCATCATAGCAGGTTTTGAAATCGTACCCGGGGATCTGCCAAAGGATCAGGCCACAAGAGTTTTAATCGAAGGTCTGAGAGAAGCCGTAAAGAGGAGGGGAGTGCCAGCAAAGATCGAAGTGGAAGATCTCCAGAGGTTACTGCCCTCAGGCGGGGTCAGGATAGTGACCCCAGTAGGTTGATGAGGGGGTTTGGAAATTGAGGTGGGCTTTGGTACCGCCCCCCGAAGAGGATGCTGTTAGCGAGGGGCTGAAAGTTAGCGAAGTGATGACTCCCAAAGTCATTGCGATCTCTCCAGATCAGAGCGTTGCGGAAGCGGCGAAGATCATGAAGGAGCACGACATAGGATCCGTCGTAGTGATGGAGGGAGACAAGCTCGTTGGCATAGTAACCGAGAGGGACATAATAACTCGTTTTGTCGCCAAAGGAGATGGCAGGAGACCAGAGGACGTTAAGGTCGAGGAGATAATGACGAAGAACCCTGTCCTCATAGGGGAGAGTGAGGATCTCATCGAGGCTGCCAGGGTCATGTCCGAGAAGAACATACGGCGCTTGGTGGTAGTTAACAGAGAGGGGAAGGTAGTGGGGATCATATCGGCTCGCGACATCGTTAGAGTGGCCCCACACGTAGTCTTCATCCTTCGCGAGAGGTTGAGGCTCGCGAACTCTTGGAAGGGCACATTCCCCGTCTAGAACCCCCAATGAGGTGATCCTCTTGGTGGGCAAGGTCGAAGATTACATGACCACAGAGGTAGCTGCCGTCACCCCCCAAGACACCCTTAGAGCCGTACGCAACATCATGCTAGAGCGGAAGATCAAGAGGGTCTTGGTAGTTGAGGGGGACCGACCAGTTGGGATAATTACAATTGGAGATCTCTCTAAGGCCTGGGCGAGGAGAGGAGCCCCGTGGAGGTGGAGAAGCCCCGAGTGGGCTAGCGTCTCTAGGTTTATGACAAAGAAACTGGTAACGATCTCGCCACACTCCTCAGTAGTGGAGGCTGCGAGGCTTATGATCGAGAATGGGATTAGCGGGCTGCCCGTCGTTGAAGCCGAGAAGGTGGTGGGTATCATCACCAAGACGGACCTCATCCGATTCTTCGCCCAGGAGATGAGGGGGCGGTTCAGGGTAAAGGATCTCATGACGCGAGACGTGATCACCGTGAAAGAGACGGACAGCGTGAAGAAGGCGGCGAAGATCATGAAGGACAATAAGATCAGCCGCCTCGTCGTATTAGGGGGCGACGGCAGAATCGTTGGTGTCGTCACAGAGACTGACGTAGCATTCGTGATGCCCAACTACTCTAGGAAGTTTGTAATCATGGATACCGACGTGGGCCGGGCGAGTAGAGAGGTGCGGACGGCGAGGGTCGGAGACATCATGAGCAACCCGGTTGTGACCGTGAGGCCCGATGCAGACGCTGGCAAGGCAGCGAGACTTATGCTAGAGTGGAGAATCAGCGGGCTGCCTGCTTCTCCAGATGGCGAGAGATTAGCCGGCATCATTACCAAGACGGATCTGGTGAGGGGGATCGTGATTGGTGCGAAGGCGTGACAAGCCTGTGAAAGAGTTCATGAGCAAGGAGCCTGTCAGCATAGACAAGGATGAGCAGATCTCGGTGGCTCTCGAACTCATGAACCGAAAAGGGATCACGCACCTCGTTGTGCTGACGGATTCCAGAGTTGTCGGAGTGATCGCTGCCTGGGATCTCATGGAGGGATTGGGGTCAGCGAGATTCCAGCGTGTAGTCGGACGCAGGATATACGTGAGCACCCTCATGAGCGAACCCCCGATTACAATATCGGAGGAGGACTCTCTAGACCGAGCTATTTCATTACTCTACAAGCACGACATCAGCTTCCTGCCGGTGGTCAACGACGAAAAAGCCCTCCTCGGCGCGATTACAGAGTCTGACCTAGTCCGCCTGCTATCAGAAGAGAGCTCTCCGACTGTAAAGGACTTAATGATAGTCAATTACCCCAGGATGCAGCCGATTGAGAGGATCGTCCACGCGAGGGCTAGGATGTTAGAGACAGGCGCTAGAGCTCTTCCCGTGGTGGGGGTGCATGGTCAGTTAGTCGGCTTAGTAACTGACCTCATACTCGCCAACGCATTCATGGAGGTCAGGGAGGAGATCGATCCTAGGAGGATGGACGCGGCGGTGCGGAAGATATTAGTCGAGGACGTCATGATGGAGTCCCCTCCAGCCCTCAAGCCTGAAGACCCCCTGGGGGAGGCAGTCTCTCTTCTAGCGAATTCTGGCCTACCAGCCCTGCCCGTGATCTCGCCAGATGGGATTCTAGTCGGCGTGCTGCCTAGAAAGAGCTTGTTGAAGCTCATCTAGCATGCTAAGTTGTCCAAAAGCATCGAGAGTATTCCCAAAGTCATTGCAAGCTTCAGAAGGTTGCTGACGCGTGAGGCCGTTTCCGGCGCCATATCTCGCGCACCTGCGACGGCAACGACCAGGCTTAAGCAGGCCATCCCTGCGCCGACCTTGTAGATAGTCCCAGAGAGACCAAGAGCGGCGGGGACTAGCGTTAGAATTATCGTCGCGAGTGTGAAGGCCATCGTCAACATCCTAGCTGCAGCAATGCCAGCCACGATTGGGAATGTGCGCAGTCCAGCGGCGGAATCCCCCGGAAGATCTTCCACGGTCTTGGCGATCTCTCTGGCCATATTGGCCGTGAACGCCATCGAAGAGTAATAGAGCACCTTGTCTGTCACCTGACCGGCTGCTAGGGCTCCGTATATTAGAGTGAAAGCCACTCCTAGGCTCACTAGAGCGTTCCCAGGCAGACCAGTGGCCTTTATCCTGGCAGCGTATAGGAAGTAAGCTAGAGAGAACAGCAAGGCTATCGCAGCCATGAGTGGGCCCAGCATGGCTGCTAAAGAGACGGCAAGCGCGGTGAGGATCAGGTACGTCAGTACAGCTTCCCTTGGGTGGACTATGCCCCTAGGTATGGGTCTCCAGGGCTTGTTCACCCTGTCTATCTCCAGGTCGTAGAAATCGTTGATGGAGTTCCCAGCCATCAGAACTAGGGGAGGCACCACAGCCGCGAGAGCTAACCTCAGGTCTGCTCCAGAGCGGACTGAAGTCCATCCAACCAGAGGTCCCACAGCCGCCAGGAAGGCGTTCTTCGGTCGTATCAATTGAAGGAACCCTCTGACGCGCTCAGCTGAGGGCATCGCTCTGAGACTCTCCGCCTCTTTATATTGGCTAGCCGACCGCTGGCCCCGATGGATACAGTGCGAGTGGGTGTCGTAGGCTGTGGGTGGTTCGGGAGAGCCCACGCTAGGGTCTACAGGACGCTCCCTGGGGTAGAACTTGTCGCGGTAGCTGACGTGAACAGGGAGCTAGCCGAGTCGGTGGCCAGCTGGTATAGAGTGAAGTGCTACGCCTCCGTTAGAGAGATGCTAGAGAAGGAAGAGCTGGACGCCGTCAGTGTCGTGGTTACACCGCAGAGGCTGGCTGAAGTTACGAGGGAGGTGATCTCGAGTGGAACTCATGCGCTCGTCGAGAAGCCTGTGGCAACGTCGCTTGAGGATCTGTCAGACCTCATCAGGCTGGCGGAAAGTAAGAGAGTTATCGTAATGCCGGGCTTCATAGAGCTGTTCAATCCAGGCTACAGGATCCTGAAGGACCTTATTAGAGATGGAAGGCTTGGCGATATCTACGTGATTTCGGGGAAGAGAATAGGGAGATCCCCCAAGAGGGACGTGAAGTGGGAGATTGGGGTATCGCTGGACTTGGCTGTGCACGAGGTCTACGTGCAGCTGGATCTCCTCAGCGAAGAGCCCTCAAGCGTGTGGGCATTTAACAGGTCCGTGCTGGGGCAGGGGGTCGAGGACGTATCAGTCTACATCATGGAGTATCCAAGCGGCGTCGTGGGGGTCATAGAGGCTAACTGGCTCACTCCAATAAGCTACAGGGCCGTTAGAGTATCAGGTTCAGCCGCCAGCGCAGAGCTGGACTACCTCAATCAGAAGGTGACGCTCGACGAGTTGGGTAGGTCCACAGTAATCAGAGCTAGGTGGTCTGAGCCGTTGGCCGAGGAGCTTTCATACTTCGTCAGGCATGTCAAAGAGGGAAGAGAACCTGACCTAGACCTCAAGGCTGCTGAGAAGGTTCTCTCCGTTCTCCTGGCGGGCAGGTGAAGTGGACCTTGCCGCAGCTTGAGGGCAACCTCGCTGAGGATCACGTGCTGGTTGAGGGTGAGCTGGCAGAACTCACCGAGCTGGCGGAGAAGGGGTACGGCGAACTAGTCGAGGGTTCCCTCAGGCTCACGCTCATCGAGGCTGCGGAACTCGTTCGGCAGGGGATTCTCTGTGTCAAGACCGAGAAGAAGGAGCTCAGACCCTCAGAGCTGATCGAGGGAATAGCTTCGCTGAATCCAAGGGACTTCCTCAGGTTCCTAGTCTACACTGACTTGCGGAAGAGGGGTCGCGTGCTTAGGGTTGAGCCCGCCACTCCCTTCTTGAGGCTGTACCCGAAGGGCGGGAGAGTAGGGAGAGCTGTCGCCAAGTCTCTAGTCCTCCCGCTCTCGGAGGACAAACCAATCTCGCACTCTGAACTACTCGAGTACGTGTCTTACGCCGGAAGGCTGAGGAAGAGTCTCATAATGGCCGTGGTCGACGACGAGATGAACGTAACGTACTACGAGGCGACGAGCTTCTTACCGCAGCCAATTGGCCCACCTAGGGTGCCAGAGGGGATCATCGCCGAGGGCAGGCTTACGCACGATCGGGTAATCGTCTGGGATCCAGAGATGTCGGACCTCTTCTATTCTGAGGGCTTTTGGGGGCACCCCATTGGGATCGAGAAGCCGAGACCTGGGGAGAAGTACGGCGCTCCACTCCAGCTATCGCTGTTCGAGGCCCTATTCCTCCTGGAGCGAGGCGTTCTCAGAGTAGGGAGTGAGGAGGGTGAGCTAACCGCTGAGGACCTCAGGTCGAAAATGGGTTCCCTTCGGAGAGAGGCTGAGGCGCGCTACAAGGTCTTCTCTAGATGGAGGGAGCTTGGTTACGTGGTCAAGCCGGCCTCCAAGTACGGCGCAGACTTCATGATCTACGAGAAGGGGCCAGGAATAGATCACGCTCCCTACCTCTGCTTAGTCGGCAGGGCAGAGCAGAAGATCGCTCCAGTTGAGCTGATAAGAGCCGGGAGGATAGCTACCAGCGTGAGGAAGTCTCTGATAATATCTGTTGTGACGAACGGCGCCATATTGAGCTACAAACTGGTATGGTTCAAGCCCTAGACGCTTAGCTCAGAGATCTTCCCAGCCAGCTTCTGAGCCAAAATTTCTGCCCGCACTCCCCTCTTCTCGGCAAGGTCTAGTGTTACCTGCGCCCCTGCAGACCCTCGCACTAGCTCTGAGAGCGGAAGCGCGTAGAAGACCCCTCTGCGGAGCTTCTTGAACTTGACAACCACCCAAGGCGTGGCGCCAAGCGCACGAGAGAGCTTCTCGAGAGACTCTATCTCTCCAATTGGGATGTAGGCTCTGTCCGAGGAGGTCGTCTTGACCTCGATCACGGCGAGTCCTCCGGGACCGCCCGCTACGATGTCGGCTGATGGCAGGCCCGTGGAGCCGCTCCCCGCCACTCTTACGGCGCCAACGCCGTGGTTCCAAAAGAGCCGCACCAGATCCCTCTCGGCTTGAGAACCGCGTCTAGGCAACTCAGCCACCTACCCAGTGAGGGACGTCGCTCCTGAGTCGGTCACGACCAGCGTGTTCTCCCACTGAGCCACCGGGGTGAACTTGGCCTCGACAAGAGGAGCGTACTCCCTCAGGGCCCTCCGCTTGACCAACCTCCTGATGGCGTACTCAACCCTTATCCCGAGCAGGGGCACTATCCACCTCTCGCAGAACGGGAGCTTCCTGAACCTCTCTCGGGCTGCCTCTAGGATCTTCCTCTCAGCGTAGTCTGAGGGTCTCACGTTCTTCAGAAAGGAGAATATGTAGCCCGGAGGAGCCTCGCCGACGTACCCGGCTCCCTCTGGAGTGGTGACGAAGGGCTCTACCGCAAAGACGTCGCCCGGGCTGAACTTGTATCTAGCAAGCCTGCTGGGTACGTTGGGTATGTCTATCCCTGCGTGAAGCCTGTATGGCTCTATCTTGTGGCCAGCCAGGTTCGTTATGGGCTTTAGCCCTCTATTCCTTATCGCCTCGTAGATCGCCGCGCTAACCTTCGCGACGGGGACCCCAGGCGCCATCACACGCTTAGCGGCTTCAACGGCCTCCCTGGTAGCCGCTATCAGCGTCTCGTACTTCCCGCTCAGGTCAACGGTCCTAGCGGCGTCGACTATGAGTCCGCCGGACCTGACGCCCACGTCCACCTTTAGAAGAGCCCCCTCCGGCACCAGCGTGGAATCCTCTGGGGGAGGCGTGTAGTGGGCGGCCACCTCGTTCACCGAGAGGTTCACGGGGAACGCTGGCTCGTAGCCTGCTTCCTTGATTTTTGCCTCAATCCTCTCGGCAATGTCCAGTAGGCTGTCTCCTGGCTCTATTTTTGGCAGTTCACTCTCAAGCAAGGAGGCTAGGAATCGCCCTATCCTCTCGTACTCGCTCATGGTATCTGGGTCCATCTCTCGGTCAGCCCGAACAGGAGGGATTAATTTAACATGGGGATGGCCACGTCTAGAGGGGCCTTCGTGAAGAGGATCATAGCTAGATCTGGCTGCAGCGACGAGGGCTACCGGCTTGCGGTCGAGGTTCTCAGAGGGGGAGGACTCGTCATATACCCGACCGATACCTCTTACGGTCTCGGGGCTGACGCAGAGAATGTTGAGGCGGTTCTCAAGGTCTATCGAGTTAAGCTGAGACCTAAGACCAGCCCTCTGACGATCGCCGTCAGCGACTTTGAGATGCTCAAGAGGTACGCGATATTCGACGAGAAGACAGAGACCTTCATGAGATCCTTCCTGCCTGGGGCCGTGACGTTCATTCTCCCAAAGACTGAGGCGGTTCCAGACGAGGTTAATCCTCGGGCCATAGGCATTAGGATCCCAGACAACCCGATAGCTCTCGAACTCATTAGGAGGTTTGGCAAGGCGATAACCGCCACCAGCGCGAACATCAGCGGGGAACCCCTTGCTTACACGCCAGAAGAAGCTATGAGGGCCCTCCCAGACGCCGAGCTGATAATAGACGCGGGTCCCCTGCCGAGGAGACCGGCCTCCACGATTGTTGATCTTACAGGCGATCGCCCAATTCTCATTCGGGAGGGCCCCGTCCCCTTTGAGGCGATCCTTCGAAAGTATGAGGAGGTGTTCCGGAGCAGTTGATTGCTCTGGGCATTGAGTCAACCGCTCACACTTTCGGGGTTGGGTTAGTTAGCTCGGAGGGCAGAGTGCTCTCGAACGCTCTGTCCGCTTATTCCTCTCCAGGGGGAGGGCTTAAGCCAGGCGAGGCCGCCGAGCATCACGCCAGAGAAGCTCTTCATGTCATAAGCAGGGCGCTGGAGCAGGCAGAGATCTCACTCAAGGATGTGGGGCTCGTGGGGTTCGCGCAGGGTCCCGGACTCGGACAGCCCCTGCAGGTGGGGGCTGTGACCGCCAGAACCCTTGCTGTCTCCCTGGGAACCCCGCTCGTTGGGGTTAACCATCCAATCGCACACATAGAGATAGGGAGGCTCGTAACCAGAGCTGATGACCCTCTGATCGTCTACGTCTCCGGTGGAAACACTCAGATCATGGTGCACGAGCAGGATCGCTTCAGAATCATAGGAGAGACCCTCGACATTGGGTTGGGGAACGCTCAAGAGAAGGTAGGGCGGCTCTTGGGCCTCCCGTTTCCAGCTGGCCCCCATCTGGATAGGGTGGAAGGGGACTGGGTAGACCTGCCCTACACGGTCAAGGGAATGGATCTCTCGTTCAGCGGTCTAGTGACGGAGGTCGAGAGAAAGCTGAAGGAGGGGGCGAATCCCTCCGACTTAGCGTGGAGCTTCGTCGAGGTCGCCTTCTCTATGTTGGTCGAGGTCTCAGAGAGGGCTCTTGCGGCCACGGGCAGGAGCCAGTTGCTGCTAGTTGGCGGCGTCGCCGCTTCTCCACGCCTGCAGGAGAAGATGGCCTCGATGTGCGGGGATAGGGGCGTCCAGTTCCTCGTTCCTCCCAGAGAGTACCTGAGAGACAACGGAGCCATGATAGCTTGGACTGCTCTGCTAGCTTACGCTCAGTTTGGATCACTCAGGCTTGAGGAGAGTTTGATCAGGCCAAGGTGGAGGCCGGACGAGGTGGAGTGGAGGCTCCTGAGCCCGGAGGAGTTGGACTTAATATTGTCGAGCGGGACCGGCCGCGCGGTGCCCGGGCCTTGAAGATATGTCTCACCGGATTCACGGGCAGTGGAAAGAGCACTCTAGCCCGCAGGCTGGCCGCTCACTACGGTATAGCCTACGTCTCGGGTGGAAACGTCCTGAAGACGATGATCGGCGGCGAGGAGGCTCTGAGAGACCCGGGATGGTGGGAGAGAGAAGGGGGCAAGAAGGCCATGGAACTCCGTAGAGCCGATCCATCCTTCGACAGAAAGGTGGATGAAGAACTCATGAGGCTCGCCGCCGAGAAAGGAGATGTGGTTCTCGACTCGTGGACGATGGCATACCTCCTAGAGGCGGAGGACAAAGTCGCAATCTTCCTGAAGGCAGATCTCGACGTTAGAGCTCAGAGAGTGGCGAAGAGAGATGGCACAACTGTAGACGAGGCCAGAGAGGCCATAGTGAGAAAGGATAAGGAGACCGCTGAACTCTACTACAGGCTCTACGGATTCAAGCTGGGAGAGGATCTCAGCCCCTTTAACCTTGTGTTAGACACCTCTAGGCTCTCTGCTGACGAGACGTTCGAGGTTGTGAGGAGGTTCATTGACTACTGGTTCGACGTTTCAGGGCCCGGGGGGAGGTAGTTGAATTGAAGCTCAGTAGAGTGGAGATTGCTAAGATGATCGACCACACCTTCCTCAAGCCGGAGGGTACGGAAGAGGATGTGGCCAGGCTAGTGAGTGAGGGCTTGAAGTACAGGTTCCACTCCGTGGTAGTAAACCCCTACTTCGTCCCTCTGGCCTCTAAGCTGGCTGAGGGAAGTGGGCTGAGGATCTGCTCGGTAGTCGGGTTTCCGCTCGGCGCGACTCTCCCAGAAGCCAAGGCTAGAGAAGCGGAACTCCTCGGGAGGGCTGGGGCCCACGAGGTCGATATGGTGATCAACATCGGGGCGCTAAAGAGCGGGCTCGACGATGTTGTGCTCGCAGACATCTCCGGAGTGGTCAATGCGTTCCGGAGCGTGAGGCCCGAGGGGGTTGTGAAGGTGATACTGGAGACCGGCCTGCTCACGAGGGAGGAGATAGAGGCTGCGTGCGCCTTGGTGGAGGAGGCCGGAGCAGACTTTGTCAAGACGTCGACCGGCTTCGGGCCGAGGGGCGCCACCGTTGAGGATGTTCGCCTACTGAGGGAGCTGGTCGGAGACCGGCTGGGAGTGAAGGCTGCCGGCGGTATTCGAACCTACGAACAGGCCGTAGCCATGATAGAGGCTGGGGCAAATAGGATCGGTACTAGCTCAGGCGTGAGGATAGTTGAAGGCGCTCCCGAGTAAGTGTAATTAACCCCTAGCTGGGTCTAGTACATGGTGCAAGATAGGGATCGCAGGGAGAGAGGAGAGGAAACTTGGGCGCGCAGGAAGAACTCGTCGCTGAGGTTGAGGAGGTAAGAGAGCGATATCAGGTGGTCGGTAGGAGAGAAGAACTCAGGAGAATCCTTGCCGCCGCCAGAGCGGGACGCCACATACTGCTCGAGGGACCTGTAGGCGTTGGAAAGACGTTCCTAGCAAAGGTAGTTGCTTCTCACCTAGGTAGGGAATTCATCAGGGTTGATGGAGACGAGAGACTAACGGAATCCAAGCTGATAGGGTACTGGGATCCACCAATAGTCCTCAGCAGGGGGTACGTCCGAGAGGCTTTCATAGAAGGTCCCCTGACTAAGGCAGCGCTCAGCGGAAGTATACTGTTCATCAACGAACTCAACCGCTTGCCAGAGTCTGCTCAGAACGCCCTACTGCCGGTAATGGATGAGGGGATAATCATAGTGCCCCACCTCGGAGAACTTAGAGCAAAGCCTGGCTTCCTCATAGTAGCAACGCAAAATCCAGAGGAGAGCGTTGGAGTGACCAGACTCTCTGAAGCCCTGAGGGACAGGTTCGTGCTGATCAGGCTGAACTACCAGAGCGAGGAGGAGGAGCGAGAGATCGTCAGGCTTAGGAGCGGGGTCGACGATCCCGAAGTGGTTTCAACCGCCGTGAGGATCGTCCGCGAGACTAGGGTAGACCCCTCCATAAGGAGAGGCGCTTCGGTGAGATCTGCCATCGATCTGGCATCCGTCGTTAGTCAAATGAACAGTCCTCCCAGCAAGGATGACTGGGTCACAGCGGCTGTGATGGTCTTATCCACCAGAGTTGAGCTCAGAGAGGGGCTCTCTGACGACGTAGAGACGGTCATCAGAGACATAGTGCTGAGGACTCTGAGAGGATCTCCACCGGATTTTCGGAAGTAGAGGGGCCGGCGCAGGCCCCGATGATCGACGGCAAGAGCTCCTCTGGGACTCCTCCGTCGGAGGAGGGGTTAGAATCTTGGGCCGACTTGAATTATGAGGAACTCTATGACCAAGCGACTGCGGCGGCCTGCTCGGGCTCTCTCGGCGTTCTCTTGGCTCTAGCGTCGGTGAGCAGCATCGCTGTGGCGAGAGCGATATCAGAAGGAGGGATGAACAGGCTCCTAGCTCAGGCGATCGAGAGAGACCCCAGTAGAGGGATGAGACTCTACAGACAGGTCAGGTGGCACCTCAGGAGCGACGTCAGGAGGCAGTTCAGGTCTCTCCTCACCAAGGCTACCCTGAGGAGCGGGTATAGGATAGCCTCGAGAGTGCCTGGCAGGTCGATGGTCGCGCTCAGAGAGTATGAACCTGGGCTGGACTTTGACATCGAGGAGACCATCCAGAGGCTGCTGGAAAGCTGCAAGAAGATGGAGCACATAACCTACGACGACATAGTTGGCATCCAGAGGGTCGAGAGGAGCAGGGGTGCTGTCATAATACTGGATGCGAGCGGTTCTATGACGGGCGGGAAGATAACAGCAGCCGCCCTTACGGCGGCCGTGGCCGCGCATCTGCTCAGAGCAGAGGAGCTGGCGATAGTGGCGTTCAACACAGAGCCCTTCGTTCTGAAGGGGGCAAGAGACAGGGTGCCCATTCAGAAGGTCATAGAGGAGATCTTGGACATCTCGCCGCTGGGCTACACCAACATGAGAGCCGCCTTAGAGCTGGCGTTTAGGGAGGGCACGCACATCAGGAGGCCTGACAAGAGGTACGTCCTCATAACGGACGGCCTCTACAACGTCGGTGGTGACCCACGGCCTGTGGCCAGTAAGATGGCTGGCCTCAACGTGATAGGGGTGAAGAGCTGGGGAGGTAGACAGACCGCCGCCGGAATGAAGATTTGCGCCGAGCTTGCCAGGCTCGGAGGCGGTAAGTTCATAGAGTTGAGCAGCTCCAGGCACGTGCCGAGCGTCGTCGCAAAGGTCCTCGGAGGGTAGGTGGAGGGATTTTATATCGCGCGAGGGGCGGTCTCGAGTGAGCGGGGGTGGCCGAGCCAGGTCAAAGGCGCGGGGTTTAGGACCCCGTCCCTTAGGGGTTCGTGGGTTCAAATCCCACCCCCCGCACTACACCGCCCAAATACTGCTTTTACTCCTCATCCTGTGCCCTCTGGCCGTCATTGCCGAGGAGAGAGGTCCTAGAGGTACCTCGTATCACATCAGAGTCGAGATCCACCCCACGCTTGACCTGATCTCAGGGTGGGAGGTCGTGACTTGGACGAATCGAGACTCCTCCCCCGTCAGGGAGCTTCACCTTAGACTCTACCCCAATGCGTTCAGCGGGCAGGGGGGCGGAATACTCATAGAGGATGCCGGACCCCAGGATGTCGTACTGAATTACAGCGTATCTGGGCCTCAGAACACGACTCTGATTCTGCTACTCCGGGATCCCGTGAGTCCCGGAGATCGCGTGAGCTTCAACATGTCCTTCGTCATCACGGTACCTCACATTGCGGACAGGTTTGGCCTCTCTGGAGACATCTTGGCTCTCGGAAACTGGCACCCAATAATGTCCATCTTAAGAGATGGATCTTGGGTAGATCACCCTTACTTCGAGCACGGCGAGTGCTTCTACAGCGAGGCGTCTGACTACCTCGTGGAGGTTATCGTCCCGAGGGGCCTCGTGATAGCCGCCACCGGAGACCTGAAGAGCGTCGAGGAGTTAGATGAGTCGAGAGAACTTCAGGTGTGGGTGGCAGAATCCGTCAGAGACTTCTCGCTGACGGCTAGCTGGAGGTACGAGATCTCTCAAGCGACGTGGGGCGATGTCACCGTGTACTCCTACTACCTGCCGGAGCACAGAGAGGGAGGAGAGGCGGTGCTCCAGTACGCGTTAAATGCCATCAGGGTGTTCAGCGAGCACTTCTCGCCCTACCCCTTCTCCTCTTTTCGAGTGGCCGAGGTCGAAGCCTGGTTCGGGGGCATGGAGTACCCTCAGCTGATCATGGTGTCAGGGAACTTCTACACGGGAGACAAGAGGACATTGGAGATGATAGTGGCTCATGAGACGGCGCATCAGTGGTGGTACTCCCTCGTTGGGAACGACCAGTGGGAAGAGCCTTGGCTGGACGAGTCGCTGGCCGAGTACTCCCAGATACTCTACTTCGAGTGGGTCTACGGCCCAAAGGATGCTGAGAGAGGCTTCTGGGACTTTGTGGGTAATCCGTACTATCTATACATCGAGGGAGGGGGAGAGGCCCTGCCGACTGGGATCAGCGTTGGACAGGTGGCTGATGATCCTGACGCGTACAGGGCTGCGGTCTACTTGAGAGGGGCCTGGTCTCTGCGAATGCTCAGGAGCATCATCGGCGACCAGCCGTTCTTTGAGGCTCTCAGAATCTACGCGTCCTCTCACGCTTACGGAATAGCCACCTCTCAAGACCTCATTCATGCATTTGAAGAAGCCTGGGGCGGGGACCTCAACTGGTTCTTCCAGGAGTGGATATTCGAGGGATGCGTGCCATCTTACAACGTCACGAGCGTCCAAGGCGACTCCTCATTGAGAGTCGAGATCAGGCAGGAACTCACGCACTGTTCTCAACCTTCAAGCCCCAAGAAGATGCCCGTGGAGCTTTACTTCCAGCCCTGCGGGTCGGAGGTTAAGGTCTGGGTGAATCAGACGGTAGTAGAGGCTACATTCGATCTCAACTGCACTCCAGAGTATGTGATTCCAGACCCAAGAGACCGCATACCGGGGAGAGACTTCGCCTGGGCATCCAAGTGGAATCAGAGTAAGAACGTGAACTCTAGACGCGTGAATACGCCTTTACTTCTGGCAATAGCCTCTATAGGATCCCTTGCTGTGCTACTCTTGCTAACGATAAGGAGGAGTTCAGACATCGAGAGGGATCAATGATACCAACTTGAACAACTTCAATCCTCACGTGAGCAACTTCCCTTGAAGAAGTAAGTTTGTGGTGCGGCCGCCGGGATTTGAACCCGGGTCTGGAGCGTTCTGCGCCCCTCCTAGAAGCTTGGCAGGCTCCCATCCTAGACCAGGCTAGACTACGGCCGCTCGACCCTCTGGAGGGCGGGGATCGATATAAAAGCTTGTCGAGAGGAGTGCGAGAGGTGCTCACGGTACTGCTGGCTGACGCGTCGCTGGAGCTGGTTCCCTCGAAACTAGTCGGAGAAAGAAGGGTCGCAAAGGTTGCTGCAAGGAGGAGAAAGAGGCCATCTGAGATCTTGCTCGACGCCTCCTCGCTCGGCCCCGACTTCGTCAGGAGGGTGGATCCCACTGGCAAGAGGGGGAGGCCGGACGTGGTCCACAGGTCCCTGCTGGCGCTAGTTGACTCACCGCTATGGGTCGAGGGGGGCTTAGATATAGTCATGCACACCGTCGAGGGCCGAGTCTTCCTCGCGAAGCGCGGGCTGAGACCCCCGAGGAGCTATAACAGGTTCGTTGGGCTCATGGAGGAGCTGCTGACCCAGGGGTGGGTGGGCCAACGCGGAGACCCGCTCATATGGGAGGTAAACCGGAGCCTGAAGGACCTTGTCGATCAGATCAGGCCCGACCTGGTTCTCGGGTTGAGTAGGGAGGGGGGTCTAGCCAATCCACTCGAGGTGCTCGACCCTGAGCTGGAGATACTGGCGGTGGTCGGATGCTTTCCAGCCGGAGACTTCTCGAGAGAGGTCAAGGAGATCTTTGACACAGAGCTCTCCCTGCACGAAGAGACCCTCTCCGCCTCCACCGTGGCGTCGGCTGTCGCTTGGTTCTACTACTACAGGGTGAGGTGGGGTTGACCAGGCGGCGCGCGAGGCCCGGCAGGTTCAGGGAGAGAAGGATAGCCAGAGAGAGGATCGTCCTACTGCTCACGCTCGCCGACGAGGTGGCCGGCAGCAGGCCTGCTCTGGCCGAGAGATACGGGGAACTCGCTAGGAGGATAGCGCTTCGCTCCAGAGTGAGGATCCCTAGAAGGTGGTCTTGGAGGTACTGCAGAGAGTGCAAGTCCTTCCTCATACCGGGCGTAACTGCGACCATCAGGGTCAGGCCCAAGAGGATGCCGCACGTCGTGATCCACTGCCACAAGTGTGGAGGCATCACAAGGAGGCCGTATCTCAGAGAGAAGAGGCAGAACCTAATGTTTAAAATGCCACGAGGAGGCGGGCCAGATTGAGGTAAGCCGCTAGCCAGCAAAGGTGATCGGCTTGCCAACAGCGCGGGACGTGAGGGCAGATTTGTTGATAGAAAGGGTTGCAGAAGAGCTAAAGAAATATGATGAGATCAAGCCGCCTGAGTGGGCGGCCTTCGTTAAGACTGGCTCGCACAAGCAGAGACCGCCTCAGCAGAGGGACTGGTGGTACATCAGGGCAGCCTCGCTCCTGAGAACTGTGTACCTGCACGGCCCCGTGGGAGTAGAGCGGCTGAGGACTAAGTACGGAGGGAGGAAGGACCGCGGAGTGAGGCCAGAGCACTTCAGGAAGGCCAGCGGACACATAATCAGGCTCATACTTCAACAGCTGGAGAGCGTCGGCCTGGTTGAGAAGGTCCCCGGGAGGGGCAGGAAGATCACAAGCAAGGGGGCCTCCCTGCTGGACAAAGTGGCCGCCGAGATAATCAAGGAGCAGGGGCTGGTACCTGGGAGGGTGGTCGCCCCGTGAGCGCCGAAGACGAAGAGCTCCAGAGGATACAGGAGAGACTGCAGGCCGAAATAATGGCGAGGCAGAGACAGCAGGAGGAGGAAGAGAGGCGCAGGCTTGAGAGGCAGAGGATTGAGGCCATCGTCAGGCAGGTCTTGGACAGCGAGGCGTGGGCCAGGCTGAAGAGGCTTGAGATGGTGAAGCCGGGGCTCGCTGAAGAGGTGAAGCTATACTTGGTGCAGCTCTACGCGGCGGGTAGGCTCACGAGGAGGCTGAGTGATGCGGAGCTTAAGGCTCTCCTCGCGCGGCTGGCTGAGAGAACGAGTACCGATTTTAGGATAAGGATAGTTTGATGGAGGTGGTCTGGATGGCTAGGAATCGCCCACTTGGCTCAAAGCTGAGGTATGCCAGCGCCATGAAGTCCAATAAGAGGGTTCCAATCTGGGTCTACATAAGAACCCTCAGAAAGGTTCGCCCGAGGCCGCTCAGGCACTGGAGGAGGAGCAGGCTTCAGCTGTGACTGAGGTGAGTCGGCTATGTCAGAGTTCAGGGACACGTTAGGTAAGGAGACCGACGAGGGTTATCTAACCCTGAGGCTCGGCCGGATAGTTCGAGAGAAGTACCCTCCCAAGAAGAGGGCAGCCAGGACGGCCAAGCTGATCGAGGCAGAGGTCCGCAGGAGGATGAGGCTCGACGACGAATACGTTATCAGGATAGACCCGGAGCTCAACGAGCTCATTTGGAGCAGGGGCGCCGGCAACCCTCCGAGGGTCCTTAGGATCTACGTCAGGGTTGACAGAGAGGAGAAGGTGGCGAACGTCGGCCCCTCGAGGTGAGGGGCTGCCTTGCCAATAGAGCGCGCCAAGCTGGACGGCAGCCCCGGCTTGGGGATATTCGCGCGGGTCGTGGGCGACGTAAGCTTCGTGCCACGCGGCGCTCCTGAGCGATTCAAGTCCCAGGTCAGGGAGGTTCTGGGCGCCAGGGCCGTTGAACTCAGCCTCTACAGGTCCAGACTCATTGGGGTTTTTCTGGCTGGCAATTCTGAGAGGCTCATAGTGCCCAGCATCGTCGAGGTTGACGAGATAGAGGCGCTTGAAGAGTCTGGCATCCCCGTTGAGGTTCTAGACGTGAGGCTTACCGCGCTGGGGAACACAGTCCTAGCCAACAGCTATGGAGCCGTGGTCCACCCCGAGTTCAGGGACTCTGAGCTGGAGCTGATCAGGAGGGCCCTCGGAGTGCCCGTGAGGAGGGGCACGATAGGCGGCGTTGGCGTCGTGGGCTCTCTCGCAGTAGCGACGAACAAGGGAGCCCTCATCTCTCCAACTGCATCAGACGAGGAGGTTGACCTGATCTCAGAGGTTCTCAGCGTGGAGACCCTAAGGGGAACCGTGAACGACGGAGTTCACTACGTGAGGACTGGCATGCTGGCAAACGAGCGTGGCGCGCTCGTGGGCTACCCCACGACCCCCCTCGAGATCGACGTCATCGCCGAAGCCCTCAGGATTGAGCCTTAACCTTTAACTATCTGGCTACGTGTCTCCGGGGATCGGCTTTGAGCGAGAGTAGGGAATCCAGGCAGATCGACTTGGGGACGCTGCAAGCCATGTATCAAGCCCTCGCGGACACGAGCAACAGGCTGGCAGTGCAGATCGCAGACCTCCAAGGTGCAATCGACACGCTCACCGTTCTAGAGCGAGCGAAGGCTGAGGAAGGGAAGATAGGCCCGTTTCTGCTCCCCATCGGCTCGTTCCTGCTCATCAGAGTGCCTGAAGCCCTAGCGGACAAGGTCCTAGTGAACCTCGGGGGCAACATCTACGCTGAGATGGACCCAGAGACGGCCAAGGAGGAGCTCTCCAAGATGTTAGAGGAGGCTAGACAGGAGCTTGGGAGAGTCCAAGCCACTCTAAGGCAGATAGAGGCTCAGCTAACCCAGGCGATTGCGCAGGAGGGGAGGGGCAGGAAGGGGGGCAAATCTCGTTAAATTATACATACGCGAGTGATCGTCGGTGAGCAAGCTTGAAGTGGGGATGGGACCTCCGACGCCTGAGAGGTAGGGACTTCCTGACGCTCTCCGAGCTGACCCCCCAAGAGTTCAGAGCTCTTGTTGACAGATCCATTGCGTACAAGCGCGGCCTGGTGGCCGGTCGGCCGCTCGAGGGCATGGTAGTCGCTGGCATCTTTGAGAAACCCAGCACCAGAACGAGGGTCTCCATGGCCACGGCTGCCCACCACCTCGGCGCTGAGTTCCTCACGCTCCCAGTCGAGGCCCTGCAGATCTCTAGGGGTGAGACCCTGCGGGACACTGCAACCGTTCTCAGCAGGTACGTCGACGCCATAGCGGCCAGAGTGAAGAAGCACGAGACCCTTGAGGAGCTAGCGAAGTGGGCCGACGTCCCGGTCATCAACATGCTGAGCGACCGCTTCCACCCGCTTCAGGCCCTAGCAGACATGATGACCGTGGTGGAGAGGTTTGGAGAGGAGAGGGTCAAGGTCGTCTTCGTCGGCGACGGCGCGGCAAACACCAGCCACAGCCTAATGCTGGCCTCAGCTCTGATGGGGTATGACCACGCCGTGGCCGCGCCTAAGAACTACTGGCCAGATAGGAGCATAGTCAACAGGGCTATGGAGATCGCGGCCGAGACCGGAGCCACCATAGAGATCTACGAAGATCCTGTAAGGGCCGTGCACGGGGCCGACGTCATATACACTGACACTTGGGTCTCGATGGGAGTGGAGGACGTGGAAGAGCGAATGAAGGTTTTCCCGCCCTATCAGGTGAACAGCGAGCTCCTATCGCACGCCTCCGAGAGAGCGATAGTCATGCACTGCCAGCCTTGGTTCTTGGGCCAGGAGATAACAGAGGACGTTGCATACGGCCCCAAGTCTGTAGCCTTCGATCAGGCGGAGAATAGGCTGCACACCTCTAAAGCCGTCCTAGAGGCCCTACTGACCTAGAGGGGTTTTCCGATAAACCTTAAATAGCTGGGCCGACACCATAGGCTTGCCGCGACATCCCGGTCGCGGGTCCGAGGGGTGAAGGGTGACCCCCTGACCGCTTGAGGACCCCGCGATTCCGGTCGCGGCGACAAGTGACGATAACTCTAGCCATGTGAGCGCGAGGAAAAGGGCCTGTGCCCGATCCCTCGCGCTCGAGAGAGTCCGGATGCCCCGCGTATAGAGGCAGGGCAGAAGGAGAGAGGCCTTGCGGCCGCTCTAGAGACCGGTTGATCCTGCCGGAGGGGACCCCTAGCGGGCTCGCACTAAGCCATGCAAGTCGGCTGGGGGCCAATCCTGCCCCTGGCGGCGCACGGCTCAGTAATACACGGTCAACCTACCCTGGGGACCGGGATAACCTCGGGAAACTGAGGCTAATCCCGGATAGGAGCAGGGTACTGGAATGTCCCTGCTCCGAAAGTAGGCGGGGGGGTAGCCCCGCTGAGGCCCCAGGATGGGACCGTGGCCTATCAGGTAGTAGGTGGGGTAACGGCCCACCTAGCCTAAGACGGGTGCGGGCGGTGGGAGCCGGAGCCCGGAGATGGGCACTGAGACAAGGGCCCAGGCCCTAAGGGGCGCAGCAGGCGGGAAACTTCCGCAATGCGCGAAAGCGTGACGGAGTGAGCCCGCGTGCCGCCCGCTGAGGGCGGCTGTCCCCGGGTGTAAACAGCCCGGGACAGGAAGGGGAGGGCAAGGCTGGTGCCAGCCGCCGCGGTAAAACCAGCTCCTCGAGGGGTCCCCACGCATACTGGGCCTAAAGCGTCCGTAGCCGGCCCCGCAAGTCCTCGGTTAAATCCACCGGAAGACCGGTGGGCTGCCGGGGATACTGCGGGGCTAGGGAGCGGGAGGGGCCGGGGGTATTCCGGGGGGAGCGGTAAAATGCGTAGATCCCCGGAGGACCACCGGTGGCGAAGGCGCCCGGCTGGAACGCGTCCGACGGTGAGGGACGAAAGCTGGGGGAGCAAACCGGATTAGATACCCGGGTAGTCCCAGCCGTAAACGATGCCGGCTAGGTGCCGGCCGAGGTTTCGGCCTCGGCCGGTGTCGAAGCGAAGGCGTTAAGCCGGCCGCCTGAGGAGTACGGCCGCAAGGCTGAAACTTGAAGGAATTGACGGGGGGGCACCACAAGGGGTGAATGCCTGCGGCTTAATTGGACTCAACGCCGGGAATCTTACCGGGGGCGACAGCAGGATGAAGGTCAGGCTGAAGACCTTACCTGACGCGCTGAGGGGTGGTGCATGGCCGTCGCCAGCTCGTGCCGTGAGGTGTCCTGTTAAGTCAGGCAACGAGCGAGACCCCCGCCCCTAGTTGCCAGCGGCTCCCTTCGGGGAGGACCGGGCAAACTAGGGGGACCGCCGGCGAAAAGCCGGAGGAAGGAGGGGGCCACGGCAGGTCAGTATGCCCCTAATCCCCCGGGCCGCACGCGGGCTGCAATGGGCGGGACAGCGGGATGCGACCCCGAGAGGGGGAGCAAATCCCTTAAACCCGCCCGTAGTTGGGATCGAGGGCTGCAACTCGCCCTCGTGAACGCGGAATCCCTAGTAACCGCGGTTCTCCATACCGCGGTGAATACGTCCCTGCCCCTTGTACACACCGCCCGTCAACCCACCCGAGTGGGGTTGGGGCGAGGCCGGGGCGTCCTTCGGGATGCTCCGGTCGAGCCTTGGCCCCGCGAGGGGGGGTAAGTCGTAACAAGGTAGCCGTAGGGGAACCTGCGGCTGGATCACCTCCCTTTTATCAATTCTCGAGGTCTTTCTCCGCCCTGCCCGCGCAAAGGGGCATCCGGACTCTCTGGAGCGTCGAGATGACGCCCCGGAGGCGCAACCTTCGGGGTCGAGGCGCAAGGCCATGATGTGGCCGGTGAGCGCCCCGCATAGTCGCCGCGCAAAGGACCGGCGCGTTCAGCCGAGTTCGCTGCTACGCCGCCTGGTGGATGGCTCGGCTCGGGCGCCGACGAAGGGGGTGGCAAGCTGCCATAAGCCCCGGGGAGCCGCACGCGGGCGTGGATCCGGGGATCCCCGAATGGGACCTCCTGCCAGGGGTGAACCCCTGGCGCTCCCGGCAGGGAGCGGGAACCCCCCGAACTGAAGCATCTCAGTAGGGGGAGGAAGAGAAACCAATTGGGATGCCCTGAGTACCGGCGAGGGAAAGGGGCACAGCTCAAACCGAACCCGTTCAGGCGACTGAACGGGGATGTGGGGTTGCGTTGGGGGCGGCCATATGCCGCCTCGTCGGGGAAGCCGAAGTGGCCTGGAACGGCCCGCCATAGAGGGTGAGAGCCCCGTAGGCGTAACCCGACGAGGGGGCGGCCGCTTCCCGAGTACTGCGGGTTGGATTACCCGCGGGAAGCTGGGGGTCACCGACCTCCAAAGCTAAACACGTCCCGAGACCGATAGCGAACTAAGTACCGTGAGGGAAAGCTGAAAAGCACCGCTGACGCGGGGTGAAAAGAGCCTGAAACCAGGCGGTTATAGGAGCGGCGGCCCGAAAGGGGTGAGGCCGACCGAAGGAAACGGCGGCGACGCCGGAGTACGAGGTCGGCTGAGTCCCAGGGTCGCCCCGTACGTCTTGAAACACGCGCCGGGGAGTTCACGGGCGTGGCGAGCCTAAGGGGGTCAGCCCCGAAGGCGCAGGGAAACCGAGGGCCCCGCAGCCGGCTCTGACCGGCCAGGGGGCCGCCTCTGAAAGGGGGTTCAGTCACGCCCGTGAGACCAGAAGCCGGGCGATCTACCCCTGGGCAGGGCGAAGCCGGGCTGAAGCCCGGTCGAGGCCCGATAGGGGTGGTGAGGTGCAAATCCCTCCCGTGACCTGGGGGTAGGGGTAAAAGGCCAATCTAGCCCGGCAATAGCTGGTTCCCGCCGAAGCCTCTCGCAGGAGGGCCTCCGCGGAGGGAGAGGGCGCGGTAGGGCAACGATTGGGTGGCAAGGGGTCTAAGGCCCCACCACCCTCTCGAACCCCGAATGCGCCCTCCCCGTAGATGCGGGGAGCCGGGCGGCCGGGGGAAGCTCGGTCGCCGAGAGGGGAACAACCCGGACCGGGGTTAAGGCCCCCAAGTCCCGGCTAAGTGCCGAAATCCGAAGGGCGTCTCCCTCCTAAGACAGCGGGGAGGTAGGCTTAGAAGCAGCCACCCTTTAAAGAGTGCGTAAAAGCTCACCCGCCGAGGAGGGGGGCCCCGAAAATGAGTCGGGGCTGAAGCCGGGCGCCGATACCCCGGCGACGTCTCCGGAGGGGGACGTCGGGTAGGCGGGCGCGCACGCCGGGCAGAAGCCGGGGCGTGAGCTCCGGTGGACCGGCGTGTGTTGCGGATCCCGGCGGTAGTAGCAGCGAAGTGGGGTGAGAATCCCCACGGCCGAAAGCGCCAGGGTTCGCCGGCAATGCTTCGTCAGCCGGCGGTTAGCCGGTCCTAAGGGGGCGCGTAACTCGCAGCCCCCGAAAGGGAAGCCGGTTAATATTCCGGCGCCACCGGGGTAGGTGCGGCAACGCAAGCCCCACTCCTGACGCCTCTGGCTAGGCCAGGCGGGGGCGGGCGGGAGGCCCGCGACCCGTCCAAGCGCTGAAAGCCGCTGAGTACCGTAATGGTGAGAGGCGGCTGAAGGCGCGATGGGGCGGCCTGTGCCGCTCTGGCTGATGCCAGGGGCCCGTGAAAAGGGAGTGGGGAACGATCCCCGGTGACCGTACCGAGAACCGACACAGGTGCGCTGGCTGAGAAGGCCAAGGCCTATCGGTCCTAACGCGGGAGAGGGAACTCGGCAAATTGGCCCCGTAACTTCGGGAGAGGGGGTGCCTGCGTTCCTGGGCGAAAGCCTGGGTTCGCAGGTCGCAGTGACAAGGGGTGCCCGACTGTTTAACAAAAACATAGTTCCCCGCGAGCCCGAAAGGGTGTGTACGGGGGATGAGGCCTGGCCAATGCCGGTACCTGAAGCCCGGGTACAACCGGGTGAAGGGCCGGTGAAAGCCGGGAGTAACTCTGACTCTCTTAAGGTAGCCATATGCCTTGCCGAATAAAAATCGGCGTGCATGAATGGCTTAACGAGGTGCCCGCTGTCCCCTCCCGCGGGCCGGTGAACCCGCATCCCGGTGCACAGACCGGGACGCCCCAGCGGGGAGAGAAGACCCTGTGGAGCTTCACTGCAGCCTGGTCTTGCGGCCCAGCCGGGGATGCAGAGGGTAGGCGGGAGCGATGTGGCGGTCCTCCAGGGGGCCGCTGAAGCGCCGATGGAACACCGCCCTTCTCCGGTTGAGCCGCTAACCGGGGGTGACCCCGGGACAGGGCCAGGTGGGCAGTTTGGCTGGGGTGGCACGCCCCTGCAAAGGTATCAGGGGCGCCCAAAGGCGGGCTCAGGCGGGACAGAAACCCGCCGTAGAGGGCAAGGCCAAAAGCCCGCCTGACTGGATCCCTAAAAGCGTGGGATCCAGGGGTGAAAGCCGGGCCTAGCGAACACTCGTGCCCCTCTCGGTGGGGGCCGGGTACGACAGAAAAGTTACCCCAGGGGTAACGGAGCCGTGGCGGGCGAGAGTCCACATCGGCCCCGCCGCTTGCTTCCCCGACGTCGGCACTGCCCATCCTGGCCGTGCAGCAGCGGCCAAGGGTGGGGATGTTCGCCCATTAAAGGGGAACGTGAGCTGGGTTCAGAACGTCGCGAGCCAGTTCGGTTTCTCCCTGCTGGGGCTGCGAGGCCGCCTGAGGGGAAGGGACCCCCAGTACGAAAGGAACGGGGTGTCGGGGCCTCCGGTGTACCGGTCGTCCGCAAGGGCGGCGCCGGGAAGCCGCGCCCCAGGCCGATAAGGGCTGAAAGCATCTAAGCCCGAAGCGGCCCCCGAAAATAGGCGGCCTGCCCTCCGGCTCTGCCGGAGGGGTAAGGGCCCGGGTAGAAGACCCGCTTGATGGGGTGGGGGTGTAAGCCGGGAGGGGCTAACGCCCCGGACCGGCTCAGCCTACCACTCCCAAGAGCCCGAGGGCGAACCCGGTGCGGACGCGCCGGTCTGCGAAACGGCGACTATGCGGGGCGCTGCCAGGCGCTTCTTCTCGTTCGAGATCCGCTGGAGGCGGGGTTCAACCAGACGAGGAAGTTTATTTTCCCGCAGGCTCGAGTAGGTTTTGGGGAGAGAGCGGGCCGGGGGGCTCGGCCCGAGAGGGCTGAGGAAGGTCCGCCCACTCCCGACCCCCGCGCCCCCGCGAGGGGGAACCCCGAGAGGGGTTGCGGGCCCACAGAAACGACACGTCCCCGGAGGAATGGCCGTGACGCCGGCGAGGCAGAGGACCTCCGGGGGACCGGTGAAACGGGGCCGCCGCGGGGTGCAAGCCGCCCCGCAATGAGCAGGTCGGGGGAGCGGGGCAGGGCGCATAGCCCAATCCCCCCGCGAGTACAGAAGGCGGACTATGGCCCGCACTCTCCCCCCGCAAACTGATCCTATCGAGATCCTATGGGGACAAATCTCTGTGGAGCACGAGATAGGGGCGTCACCAGAGAGGCTTCGAGACAAGCGGTGAGCCAGTCGACTGGCGAGGCGGCGCCGAGGCGTAGACGGATTCCGGCGCTAGCCGCCTCTCTCCCAACTGCTCACTTACCCCATTACCCCAAGTATATCACGGAGTCCAGCCCCTCAAAGAGAGAGTCGCCCGTCAGCAGATCTTCTCCCGTGACCAGCGCTGTGGCGTAAACGATGGCGTCGGCCAGGCTGGGCGTTCGAAGGGATCTCTCCCTCGCCCGCTTCAGCAGGCGCAAGTAGACCTCGGCCGCCCTCAGGCTCAGCCCGACGTCGATTGGGGCGATTGCAGTTCGCGAAGCGACAAACTCCAGCCTCTTCTCCACCTCCCCGGGCCGGAACCCCTCCCTCAGGTACTTTCGAGCCAGCTCGGCCAGGACCACAGAGGGCGTCACGCCCCCGCTCCGGAGGTACTCCCTCACCCTGAGCCCCTTCTCAGAGCCGATGAAGTACTCCACCCAGGCGTAGGTGTCGTAGACGACCAAGCTCACCACCTGTCCTCCATCCTGTCGGCCGGGGAGAACGGCCTCAGCCTCCCCCTGTCCACGCCGAACATGTCCCTCTCGAGTCCCAGCTCCCTCAAGGCGAGCAGCTCGATCACCTCGTTGAAAGTCCTGACCCCCATCTTCCTCTTGAGCCTCTTCAGGAGCTCGTACGTCCCGTCCTTCACGACCACGGTCTTCGGCATGGCCCCTCATAGCCGCGCCCAGCGAGGAACTATAAAATGTAGAGTTCATTTTATATCTCCAGCCGGGCGTCCGCGCGAGAGAGGCTCGTGAAGTCAGAGGGAGAAGGGGGTGGGGTAGCAGTCTTGAGCACGAGCACGGGACCTGCACAGCTTACCTCGACTCGAGAGACGTCTTGCCGAAGATTCTGGCGGACACGGAGGGGCCCGGGAGCGGTCTCGATGGAGGGACCCACGAGGAGGAGCTAGAGGCCTTCCACGGCCGGAGAGGCGGAGCGGCGAGACGATCAGCGCGGGCCACCTGAAGTTTATATACCGGCTCGGGAACCAGTCTGACTGGCGGGGCGAGGCAGCGGGGTGGGGCAGCCTGGTCAGCCCGCCGGGCTCATAAGGGGTTGACGCCAGCGGGGCGTCGCCCCGTAGAAACCCGGAGGTCGGTGGTTCAAATCCACCCCCCGCTACCAAAGTCTTAACAATATTCTGGCTTTTTCGAGAAATTTTGTCCACATTAAGAGATCAGAAACTCTCCCTTATTCTATAAAGTCCCTACGCCCCCTTAGTGAGAGACTCGATCCCTCTGCCTGCTGCCAATCGGTTGGGAGGAACATCCAAGCAGCTCATTCAGCTTACGCTCATATTTAGCCTTGAGTTCGGCGTATGTCTCATCGGAGATTCTTCTCTCCTCCTTGGCTTTCTCTAAGGATCTAAGCTTTTCTCTAAGCTTGAGTACCTCTTCCATCTCAGGCGTTGAGGGTCTCAAGGTCTCATCCGGAGACTTAAGGGTTGACTGAGGGCTCCTTCTCGTCCACGCAACTCCTATTATGGCTCCAATGGCAATGGCGACTCCAAGAGAGAGGATGACTAGGATGGGCACCCCTCCTCTCCCTTCTGGAGCTTCAGAGAGGCTAGGGCTCTCAGGGGGCATTGTGGTGGTTGGTGCCGGGGTGTGTTGCTTACTCGGCGGGGGAGAAGGGGATTGTGAGGGCTGGCTGGGCTGCGAGGGATAGGATGGTGTTAATTCGGTAGGTGGTGCATAACCGGCGGCCCATTCTATCATATTAACCAGCAAGCGCTCACCGGAAAGTTCCCAATACTGAAAACTTGCGCCATTACCAATGAATACTACTCTACCACTTCCATATTCCTTTG
>CBEVRO010000009.1:0-30305 GCA_965552295.1 uncultured archaeon
ATGTTCCTTTATTTTGTTCTGCCAAACAGGATCATTCAGGTCGAGAGTCTTGAGGACAGCCAAGTACCCTGCGGCTCTATCTCTGCTGCTCTTGTTCCTCCTGGCCGCTCTCCCGGCCACGGCAGTTCCTTCCGACGCCGAGGCGGGACTCACCAGGGTGATCTTGACGGTCGACAAGGGCCGCTTCGACAGAGGACGCCTCGCCGCCATGGGCGGTGCGGTGGTCGCTGAACTCGAGCTAATCCCAGTGGTGATAGCTGACGTCCCTAAGGGCGCCATAAGGGCCCTGAGCCACGTTCCCGGGGTCGTCAGAGTCGAGCTGGACGGCGTGGTCTACGCGCTCGTTGGCAGACCTGTGAGCCAACCGCCCCAGACTATCCCGTGGGGCGTTGAGAGGATAAAGGCGCCCGACGCCTGGATCACATCAACTGGCTGGGCCGACGTAAACGGGGATGGCGACTCCGAGGTCGAGGTCGCGATCATCGACACGGGCATAGACACCGACCACCCGGACCTAGCGGACAACCTGGCCTGGTGCATAACCACTCTCAACGGGAGGGTGAGAAATGGCTGTGACGACAGGAATGGCCATGGAACCCACGTTGCTGGCACCGTGGCAGCCGTGTACAACGACATAGGCGTGGTTGGCGTGGCGCACAGCGTTGAAATCTAT
This sequence comes from uncultured archaeon, assembly GCA_965552295.1. Lineage (GTDB taxonomy): Archaea > Korarchaeota > Korarchaeia > Korarchaeales > Korarchaeaceae > DRBY01. The sequence continues at coordinate 674 of CBEVRO010000009.1, forward strand.
GCCATCAGGGCGCTAAACCCCGGCGGGCTAGGCTCTTGGAGCGACTTGGTGCTCGCCATCGAGGTCGCGTTGAAGGGACCAGACGGCGTGCTTGACGCAGACGGAGACGGCGTCATCGTGGGAGATCCTGAGGACGACGCGCCAGAGGTCATATCCATGTCTCTCGGTGGCTCCAGCCCGCCTGAGGCTCTGCACGACATCATAGTCACGGCGTACAACTACGGAGTCGTCATTGTGGCTGCCGCCGGCAACGAAGGCGCCGACTACCCATCCTACCCAGCGGCCTACCCTGAGGTCATAGCAGTCGGAGCGACAGACGAGACCGACGGAGTGCCGAGCTGGAGCAACAGGAACCCTGAGGTGGCCGCGCCTGGAGTGGACATCCTCAGCACCTACCCGGACGACACCTACGAGGAGCTTAGTGGAACTTCCATGGCCTGCCCGCATGTCAGCGGAGTCGTGGCCTTGATCCAGGCCAGCAGACTAGTTAATGGGTTGGATCTCCTCCCGCCCGGGACGGAGACCGACGCTACCACCGACACGGTGAGGGGAATACTCCACACCACCGCGGACGACGTTGGCGACCCAGGATACGACTCGCTCTACGGATACGGGATAGTGAGAGCCGACCTAGCTGTGCAAGCAGCCGTACAGGGCTGAACCCACTCCCCCCTTTTTTGTTTTGGAAAGAGAAAGAGAGTTGGCACAACACCCAGCGGAGATCAGTGAGCCTTCAGCAGATGGTCCAGCTCTGCCATGAACTTCCTCTCTATCCTCTTCTTGAGGATGTACGGCCCCCCGCGCGAAACCCGTTCCGAGCACCAAGAGCCTTGAGCGTTCTGTGGACATCGACGCGCCTGGAGCTGGACATACAAAATCTTCACCATCAAGAGATGCCCTCTCCGGGCTTGAGGGTTCTTCTAACAACGAACTGTTTACCAAGGTATTCTACAATCGCTAAATAACCGCTTTCCTGCAGACTTGACAAGACCTCCCTTGGGTTCAGGTTGTACCTCCTCAGATAGCTCTCCGCGTAGTCTAGCCTCATGGGGTGGACCGATATTGTAGCCAACAGCGACTCGATGGGGTCGCCCGACGCTGAGAACTGGGGCCCCTCGTAGCTCATGAGGAGCTCCACTCTCTCCCCTCCCAAAAAGGAAGCAAGAATCTCGTGCGCCGCCGTGAGGGCATCCTCCGTGGGTGGTCGAACGAACTTCTCGGCGGGCGGTCTTATCGGAACCGCGATGTAGGCTTTGTGCAGGTTGAGCCTCGCCAGAAAGTCCCCAATCAGCTCGATCTCCCTTGTAGAGTCGTTGCATCCCCTGACCAGCATCGTCTCTGAGATCAGCGTGCCGGAGAACTCCTCAGAGAACTTAGTGAGTCCCTCAAGCCTCAGGCGGTTGGAGATGGCTGGATGAGGCCTATTCACGAGTCTCCATGTTCTCTCAGAAACCGCGTCCACCTTCACGGAGACTAGATCGGCTTCGCTCAAGTCGGCCCTCACGTCAGGGAGATATAACAGAGACGCGTTGGTTATCACAGCAACCCTCACGTCGAGTCGAGATCTGAGCAGCTGGATGATCTTCCCCAGATTCCTGTCAAGCGTTGGCTCTCCATCGGGCACGAAGGTCACGTAGTCGAGATCTCCCTGGAGGCTCTCTAGAGCCTCCTCGATCTCCCTGACGATATCCTCTGGAGGGTAGAATTCCCTCCTCTCCACCTCAAGGTGAGCGGTCTTGCCCAGCTGGCAGTAGACGCAGGAGTATGAGCAGTGTTTGGGTGGGATGTTGTTCACCCCTAGAGATCTACCCAACCTGCGTGAGGGTACGGGACCGAACACCAGCTTAGACACAAGATAGGGTGTCAGGTGTGCGTATAATCGAGATGCTGAGCGTATGCATAAGCTTCTCTATAAGGCCGAGGCATTAGGGAGAGCGGATCGAGTGAGTTGGGGGTTCGGCTTGTGGTCCGTTTTTTAACTGCGAAACTTAGTAGCATGGAAGGCAGGTGTCCAGAGCTTGGAACTGCTGACGCTGGCCGTACTTGGAATACTGGCGCTCGTGGCTCCTCTAGTATCCAGAGTGACTGAAATACCGTGTGTGGTGCTGGAGATAGGTCTGGGGATACTCTTCGGCAGCTCGGTTCTGGGAATAATACAGGTCGGAGGGCCTTGGACCACGTTCCTCTTTGACTTCGGCCTGATATACCTGCTCTTTCTCGCTGGCCTCGAGGTGGAGGCTCGGTTTTTGCGGGAACATGCCGTTGACTCCCTGCTCATAGGAACTCTCTCCACGATCGTCCCCTTCGCAGTTGGGTACGCCATCGGAACCGCAGCGGGCTTCTCCCCGGTTCTAGCCGGGCTGATCTTCTCGACCACCTCCGTGGGCGTGGTGCTCCCCACAGCCAAGGAGCTCGAGCACTTGTTCAACAACGTCCGAGGCTCCAGTTCCATGTCCTTCTCCAAGCTGCTGATAGGGGCTACAGCCGTCTCAGACATGTTGAGCATGTTCATGCTGGCCTTCATGATCGAGAGCAAGGACGCTGTGGGAGAGACTATTGTCCTCCTGATAATGACCGCAATACTCCTCCTTCCCTTCTACAGGGCTCTCAAGATCTACTCAAAGATGACTACAAGGCTCAGGGAGCTTGAGTCTAGGTATCACTTCACGACGAGGCTGAGCATGGTTCTGATGATAGTCCTGGCCGCGCTGGCCGAGATCATAGGCGTTCACGCTGTAGTCGGGTCCTTCTTCGCCGGAGTGTTGATCTCGGTGCTCACTGAGGGATCAGAGAGACTCAGCGACAACCTGCTGTCATTCGGCTACGCGCTCTTCCTGCCTGCATTCTTTTTGCTGGCCGGCGCAAAGGTAGACCTGCCCTCCATGTTAGCAGCGGGGAACCTCTGGCTCCTGCCGGTATTCTTGGTCTTCAGTTACCTAGGGAAGCTTAGCGGCGTCTACACCGGGGCCAGGCTCCGAGGTCTGAGCAAGAGTGTCTCGTTCACCATGGGAACCCTGATGTGGGCCAAGCTGAGCCTCGTGATAGCGGCCTCGGAGGCGGCGCTTAGGATAGGGAGTGTCGGCGAGGAGGTGTACTCCACCGCTGTGGTGTTCGCCATGCTGACGGTGCTTCTGGCTCCGATAGCCGCTCGACTCTTAATCTCAAACTCGGCTAGGCGAATTGCATCTCGTGCCATAAGCCCGGAGGTCGTCTGAGCAGTGTCTATCGAAAGAACCTCTTCAGCAGCACGTATATGACGACTACTAGGAACAGAATGAGGAAGATTTTGACCAGCAACCAAACGATTCTCCAGATTAGCACGGCTAGAACTAGAGCTATCAAGAGGAGGATCAGGTCCTTCGCCCTCATCCCGACCTCTCTTGCTGGGCTTCGCTAAAAACTTGGTACCTCGCCCTGGAAGAACTCTTGGAACTCCTTCGGCAAGGTCTTCGGGTCTTGTCGCTCTGCAAGGGCTGACAGGTCAACGGAGTTATACGTGTTCCAGAAGAGTAGCGGGCCCTCAACACCTCTCCGCGCCTCACTCAACAGGGCTGCAAATGCCTTGGCCGTGTACGTCAGGTCCAGCCGAATCCCCTCTGTTGACCGCAGGATCTCAGCCGCCTTCACACACTCTGGGGTGGGAACTCCGTATCCAGGGCCGTAGAAGTCATGCACCACTCTAACATCTGACGGGGAGAACTTCAAGTCTGGGATGGCTCCTGAGTGCCGTTTGAGAAGCCGCGTTACTCTGTTGGCCAAGTTGGCCACCTTCTCCTCGTTGCCGATCCTCTTTGACGTGACCCTCACGCCCACGACCTGGGAGTCCAGCCCCGCCAGCTTGACTCCAACCAAGAGCCCAGCCATGGTCCCTCCCGTGCCAAGCGCTAAGAATATCCTCCTCGGCTCCGGGATCTCCCCCGCGTCGATCTGCCTCCTGAGCTCAAGCATCGCGTCGACGAAACCCAGAGCGCCCAGCGCAGTCGATCCCCCAAGCGGCAGCACATAGACGCTCCTCTTCGTCAATAATTGCCAAAGCGTCTGCAAAGTCGCCTCCAGATTGTTCTTAGCCAAGATTAGCTCGGCTCCAAAGTGAGCATCTAGCAGAAGGTTCTCCCGAACGTGGCTCGTGACGGGCTGAGGGAAGAGAATGAGGATGGATTTCAGCCCGAGCCTGCGTGAGTGTATGGTCGTAGCCAGAGCGTGGTTCGATCCTATCCCGCCGTACGTCAGAACGTACTTCTTCCCCTTCGCGAGGGCGTCCGCTAGCGTGAACTCCAATTTCCTGACCTTGTTTCCCCCGTAGAGTTTTGAGGAGCGATCATCTCTCTTGATCCAAACGTCACAGATCCCCTCTTCGCTTGAGAGCTTGTTTAGCCTCTGCACGGGGGTTGGAAAATCCCCGAGCGGAGTCCAGGGAATCTTGCCCTCCAGCTCTGGAAACTCTTCGAACAGCCAGGGACGGGACCTCATCGCGTCGCCACGTTGTCAGCAACCTATAAACGAAGGGTTAGTGGCCCTAGCTTGACCTCGAGGCCAGTCACCTGAACTAGGGTCACTCCAACGATTACTAGGCCTATTCCAACCCACTTGAGAGCTGTGATCTCTTCTCTCAAGAAGACCCACGCGAGCAGAGCTATCTGAGCAAGCATCGTGTTCTGCATTAGCGATAGCTCGAAAGCTCGGATGTAGCGTAGGGCGGTGTTCCAGAGGAAGAAGGCCAGCGCCGAGTTAACCACAGCGAGCCAAGCCACGATGACCCAAGATTTCGGAGGTGGAGTGACCAAGTCTCCAAGCGCAGCGGCCATTGAGAGCTTCATTGGGGCCCCGGCGGCCATCGGCCACGCGGTTATCCTGAGGGAGGACCTCAGCGTGCCCAGGCGCCTCCTCACCAAGACGAGGTAAGATGCCCAAGCGGCACCCGATATCAGCGTTATGAGAACCCCTTGGATGCTGCTGAGGGAGTGGAGTCCGATTCCCTCAGAGAAGAATACCACGGCGCCAGCGAGCGCCATCACCACTCCAGCAGCCTGTTTCCTGTTTGGAGTCTCTCCCAGCAGGCAAATTCCAATGGCGATCACTATGACAGGGGTGAAGCTCAGGAGGAGTGTGACGGTGGTGGCTGGCAGGAGAGACGGCGCGACGAACTGAAGCCCCTGAGCAAGCGTGTAGCCTAGAACTCCCAGAGTGATTACTTCCGCGAGCCTCAAGCTGGGGCCTGCGCCTCGACGCAGGGAAGGTGGAATGAGTATGGCCGGGTGAGTTCCTCGACTCCCCACTTGATCAGGACGTAGGATGTGGACCATAGGAAGGTCACCAGCAGGCCGTAAGCAATCCCTCCACCTCTAGACAACGCTGGCATCTACCCCACGATCACGCTATAAACCAAGCAGATCAGAACCGATTTTAGAGAGGACTGCGCTCAGCTTATGCCATGCGTCCGACGGCTACGTACTCGATAGTTGCCCGAGACCCCGAGACTGGGGAGCTGGGCGTGGCCGTCCAATCGCACTGGTTCTCAGTCGGCAGCATAGTGCCCTGGGCCGAGGCGTGTGTCGGCGCGGTGGCGACCCAGTCGTTTGCCGAGCCGTCTTACGGCTTATTGGGCCTGGCCTTGATGAGGGCTGGAAAGAGCGCAGAGGAGGCGCTTAAGGCGCTCTTGAGCATAGACCCCAACTCGAAGTACAGGCAGGTCGCGATGGTAGACTCCGCTGGACGCGTCGCGGTGCACACAGGGGAGCTGTGCATCCCAGAGGCGGGCCATGTAGCTGGCGAGGGCTTCAGCGTTCAGGCCAACCTAATGAGGAGCGCAGAGGTCTGGCCAGCCATGGCTGAAGCCTTCGAGTCCAGCGGGGGTCCCCTGAAGGCAAGGCTGCTGGCGGCGCTCGAGGCAGCAGAGGCCGTGGGAGGGGACATCAGGGGCAGGCAATCCGCCGCCATACTCGTCGTCTCCGGCCAGCCCACCGGGCGGCCCTGGAGGGATGTCGTAGTGGACCTAAGGGTCGAGGACCATCCCTCGCCTGTCGAGGAACTCAAGAGGCTGCTTAGGCTGCACGAAGCCTACGAGCATTCCAACAGGGGAGACGAACTCCTCTCTGAAGGTGAGGTGGAGGGAGCCCTCCGTGAGTACGAGGAGGCCACAAGGCTGGCCCCAGAGGTAGTTGAACTCCCGTTCTGGCAGGCCGTCACGCTCGCAGGGGTTGGGAGACTTGCAGAGGCTGCTCCAATCTTCAAGAGTGTGTTTGATCGCGACAAGACCTGGGTCGAGGTCCTAAGGAGGTTGCCAAAAGCTGAGATCATCTCAGAATCTGTGGTGGTCGAAATTCTAGACGAACTCGGGCTGTCGTAGCATGCAAAGGAGTTGAATGAAAAGTGGGCGAGCGACCCTACCCCCAGTTGCCCGGAGTTCAGGCCGCATCCGCCTTGCGGCGGAGTTACCCGCCCGTGTTCAAAGAGGAGTTGGCTCTATTTAAACTGGTTAGAGTGGTAGGCGCCTGCTGGCCTCTTTGCTGCCCGCCCAAACACCTTTGCGTTTAACAGGCTAATAGCCGACGTCGTGGAGGCCCCAGCTTATATTGCTGAGACCGCACATATGTGATGGCGCTTATCTCGCTGAGCAGGGTTTTGGGTAGGCTGAGGAACGCTAGCGTAGAGGCCAGCAGGCAGAGGGTCAGGAGGCACCTTAGAGCGGTAATTGGAGAGGTCAGAGTAGTCAATCCTAGAGCCAGCGAGGCAGCCGAGCTCTTAGCGAAGCTGCTCGAGAGGATGCTCTTTGCCAGTGAGAGGGAGATCGAGGTTCTGATTAGACTGATAGGACCGGGAGAGGGGTAATGTGAACCAGGTGCTGTCCTACTCTCTCATAGCCCTAACCTCGACTGTCATCCTCCTGCTGCTCCTCACAGGCCCTCTTGGCGACATCTTCAGGAAGATCGACGCGAGGATCGTCAACTCCGCTGAGTGGTCGGTTGGCGGAGCAATAAGTAACTGCGTGTCCGCCGTCATAGGGGGCGGGTCATGCCACGCGAGGGCCTTCACTCCGGTTGAGCTAGTGGTCGAGTGCAGGGGCGGGCAAGTTCTGGTCTGGGACAACGAGACCGGCGCGGAGTTCTCAGTGGAGTTCCCTGTTGAGGTCAAGCTCCTGAACGGCGAGGTTTACCCATGGCACCCAACCAACAAAGTGGTTCTCGTGCGAGGAGTCGTGAGCGTGTCTGCAAGCTGGGCTGAGGATCACGTGGCGCTGAGGGTGAGAGGTTGAGGAACCTCATCAGAGAGGCGCTCAGCCTCGCCATGCTGTCAGCACTCCTGGTCAGCTCGGTAGCAGCTAGCGCTCTGATCTGGGCCTTGAGAGGGGCTGTGTTCAAACGTAGATTGTGTGAAGACCTACGCAGACTAGAGATCAGGGCTGAGGGCCTTCAGGTCAACGTTACTGTAACATATCCAGGCGGTTCCGTGAGGATAGCGCCCGGAAGAGGGCTGGAATGCTCGGACGTTGGGTATGAGGCTTGGTCTCTGCTCTCCAGGCTGGGGTGGTGGATTGTCGGTCGAGGCTTCAGAGGCGGCTGAGGACATGCTGTGGATCGTGCTCTACTTGGCGGTTCTTATAGCCGCGGTGCTGGTGAGCTTTCCGACCCCGAGCCCTGTGCCCACGGGGGTGGTGCCGTGAGAGTAGCTTGGCTGATTCTCGCCTGTTTTCTGGCCTTGTTGACCGTGGGTTACGCTCTACTGGGCGTGGTGAGTCCCGCCTGGGTGGTCGCGTGCAGGGACTCTCAGGCGGCCGGCATTTTGGACGCCCTCAGGTCGAGGGGCGTCGATCTAGTGTGGGAGGGAGTGCATGAGGTCAGCCCACGGATCGATATGAGGTGCGAACTTGAGACGAAGCTCGTTGTGCCGCTCCCAGATGGCTTGAATCACACTCTCAGTTCGGGAGGGTGAGTTTTGAGGGGGGTTGTCGGCTTCTTAGCCGCCTTGATCGTCGCTCTCTCTGTCTTCGGAAGCCCCCGGCCCGGGGAACTCGATCCTCCAGCTGTGGATGCGGCCTTGGCCCAGACTGCGGCCTGGCTGGAGGTCGAGGCAACGCTGTACAGGCTCCTGATCTACCTTAGGTGCGAGCTGGATAGGTGGATGACCGAGACGAATGGAGTCAACGTGAGAGAGATCGATCTGCCGGACATCGAACTGGAGGCTTGGTCGGATCTTGTCGCGGAATCTGCTAAGACTGAGTCGGTGTCTGAGTTCTCTGCCGCGGCAAAGGTCGAGTTGAGGAGGAACCCAGGGCCTGGTGGGCTCAGCAGTGAGCTGAACGGCGCATTCAATGGGGGGACGGCGGAGGGCGCTATCAGTGTGGTGGGCCAGCTGAACGTGACGGTTGGAGTCAAGCGGGGGCTCGCAGAGGCTCAGGCTAGGAGGAGCTTCTCCTTCAGGGTTGTCCACCCCCTGAGGTATTACACCATACTAGACGCGCACGAGGACGCCGCCGAACTCGTGGGAGCCATTGCCGACGAGCTTGTGTACAATCTGGGGTACCTGACCTCTGGGGAAGAAATCGTGGAGGGGGCGGACGAAGCAGTCAGGCTTGCGATTGATGAGCTGAGAGAGGTTGAGAGAGTTCTTGCTCAGAAATACGGACAGGAGGGAGTGAAGGTCTGGTTCGAGATCTCCGAGAATGGGACCTCCGTGGAAGAGTTCCAGAGGGGGGACTACAAGGAGATCGTGATCAGAGTTCAGCTCGTGGTAAGGGTCTGGGCTGAGGACCCTGACGTTGAGTACTGGTGGCTAGAGAGGCGAAAAGGCTGGGCTTGCTTCTCAGAGCTGGGAGTCAACGTGGTGACTGTAGGGTTAGTAGATGCGGAGAGTGAAGGGTGAATGCTCATACCGTCTCTGCCTTCAAATAACCCGTTTGTCGAGGAGTTGAGCGAAATCCTGAGCGGGCTTCTGGAGTTGTTTGCCCAAGGGGTGCTGCTTGCGGCCGACCTCTCAAGGAAGGCTCTACCAGTCCTGCTCACTCTTGCGATAATGACGAGGGTTCTCTCGACGGCCTTGGAGGTCGAGATCGACTGGCTCCAGAGGCTGCTGATCTGGCTCTCTGCGCTGGCTGCCATCCTTGCCTTCGGAGGGGGCCTGCTAGCCTCTGCCCTCCTGGGGCTGGCCTCGTAACTTTCCCAATCCGCTCGGCGTTTCTCAGGCTGCGCGTATTCTTGTTGAATGAGGCGTCAGGGGAGCTCAAAGCCCGCGGGCCTCACCTGTCCCGTAGATGGGAACCCTCTGCTGAACGAGGGTGGACTGCTCGTCTGCAGGGCCTGCGGCAGGGTGTGGGGACCAGAGGTTGTGGGGATCCGAGGTGGGCTGAATGTAGGAGCGTTAGATTCGAAATCCAAGCGAGTCATCAACATGGTGGCCAATGCTCTAGAGGTGCCAGAGGCCGTCAGGAGAGCTGGAGAAGAGCTGATGTCCCTTTACCTATCTAAGATCGGCGGAAGGGCTTCCCTAACTCTTGCCGCGGCCTGTCTGGTAGCCGCTGGCCGGAGGCTGGGTTACCCCCTCCCAACGACAGAGGCCCTGGAGTGCCTTCGCTCGCTTACGCTGAGGGGCGTGAGACCAGCTAAGATCATGAGAAGCTTGGAGGCTGTTCAGGCCTTGATAGGAGTGCTTGGAGACGCCGATCCAGGCTTCTACGTGAACTCCATTCTCAGGCTCCTCTGCAGGTCAGGGATCGACCTGGGCGAGAGGGTAGAGCACGTCAGGTTCCTGGCGATGAACTTGCTTAGAGAGGCCGAGGAGAGAAACAGGTACCTATTGGTTGGAAGGAACCCGAGGCACCTGGCAGCAGTAGCCGTGCTTTTGGCCCTGGAGAGGGCTGGAGTGCCACTCAGAGTGAAGGATGGGGCCCAGATGCCGTTTAAAGCGCTCCTGAGGACGCTAGGCCTGGGCAAGAGCAGGTGGAAGGAGACCGCGAGGCTCCTAGATCCAGGGCGATATGGCAGTTATGGCAGCGGCGAGGTAGGCAGAACCGAAGTGGCGAGACCTCCTGACGGCTTGAAGGAGGCAGGCCAACGCCAGCCCGATCCACGGAGTGAGGCCCAAGATTGGTGTGAGGGCGATGGCCAGCTTGAGGTCCCCTCCCCCGATACCAAGCCTGTGTATGAGCAGTGCGGGAAGCACCGATAGCAAGGTCAGCGACGCGACGACGCTGGCCAGGGCACCTGAAAGGAGCGAGCTCATCACATTCACCGCCAGGAATGAGGCGTTGAGAAGATTGGGTACTCTTCCGGTTCTAGCATCGATGGCCGCCGCGAGCCAAGCCTCAGCTATTCCAAGCAGAGTGAGCCAGCTCAATTCAAACACCGAGCGTTAGCATCAACGTATGAGCGGCCAGCGCAGACAGAGGGGAGAGAACCAGCCAACGCGGGTCGTCTCCAACCTCTGAGAGTACTAACGCTGAGAATCCGAGGCACGTGATTGCGAGCGGGAGCTCTGCGTGAGTCTTCGGATCTCCTAACGCTTGAATGAACAGAACTGCCCTGCCCATTATCACGGCGGACGCGCTCATGACGGCGGACAGGAGCCTACATACCCTCCTGTGCCACCGCAGCATTGCCTCCCTCTCGCGCTCGACTTGGCGGATCACTCGCGCAGAGGCGGCGGCGTGCCTCAGGAGTCGACCCAGCTCCCTCGGCTCTGCTTCGCTCAGGAGGATGTGCGTCAGGGGCGAGTCTCTCCCGAACACCTTGGACACCTCATCGAGCCCCCTGGCTAGATTCCCTTCGACGGAGATTATGTTGGCAGCCTTCCTGAGTTCGTGGTGCGTTCTCGCCAGAGCAAGTACGGCTGCGGCTGGAGGATATCCAGCCTCCAGTGCCGATGCCAAGGATTCCATCAGAGAGATTCTCTCCTCCACTTCACCCACCTCAGGATGGATAGCGTCGCCATTACCGAGGAGAGGGCTAGCGATATTGGGAAAAGACTCCCTGGAGGTATTGACCCAACGGCCGAGGCCGTCACGAGCAGCGTGATAGCCGTGTAAGAGAGCGTTGTCCTCACGCCCACTCGAAGCGTCATGTCGCGGGACTCCCTCTCCAGCTCCGCAGCTGCAAATCTCCTGAGGATCTCCAGGGAGTTCTCGAGGTCTGCGCCTCTAGCGAGTGAGAGTATCGCTTCCCTGAAGGATTCGTCGTGTGGAGCCAGCGCCGCTTCCAGCGCTCTCTCCAGAGAATCTCCCTCCACAGAGGATCTCAGCAGAGCCTCTCTGAAGGAGCTAGAGTAGGGTTCTTCAGTCAGCGAATCTGCCAACTCCACGGCCATGGCTAGCCCACTAGGCAGGCCAGAGCAGAATGCGTGAACTGCCCTTATTCTCTGTCTAGCCCAGCCCATTAACCCACACTACCTCCCTTCTGAGGCGATCGATGGCCTCTCGATTTGTAGACGCGCCGTGGAGCGACTTGAGGATTGATAGGTAATTGGATCCGGGGGTTGGATCTAAGCGCTCCCAAGACCCCTCGGAGATCGTCCCTAGCTCGAGAACCCTACGTTCTTTCATTAGAACTATCAGCGCCCCGTCAAGAGCGTCTAGGAGATCCCATGACCTCCACTTTCTCACCAGACCCTTCCTGTCAGCTGCGTGTGTGGTGGCAAGCACTCTGAATCCGGAGTCGGCCGCAAATGCGAATGCCCTGGCGTGTTCTCTATCCAATATCTCCCCTAGGAAGACCAGGTCTGGGTTGCGATGTAGGAGTGCGATTACGGCATCGGTTCTAGCCCCAGGAAGAGAGTAGGCGTGGTGTAGTAGCCCGTACTCCCTCAGATCCTCGATCTCGCGGACTTCCTCCACGCTCACTATTCTCCAAGAGGGGTCTGAGAGGGCCAAGAGCGCGTTGCAGAGCGTGGTCTTTCCCGAGGCTGTTGGGCCCACCACGAGGACTGGAGTTCCGACGCTCAGCATCTCAAGGATGAACGCGGCTTCCTCTACGCTCAGCGTCCCTAGGGCCACTAGGCGTGGCAGAGGGAGCCTTGACATGGCGGCTAGGTTTCTAGCGTCAAAACACGGAGTTGCAGCTGGAGGTACATCCACAGTGAGCCGGATCCGGCGACCGCTCAGCTCAACGTCTACCTTCGCCATAGGTCTCGCGTAACCCACTCCGCCGTGGGGGTGGATTTCCACGAGGCTCCGTATCCTCTCGAAGTCATTGTTGTCGACCCTTAGGTTCTCTACGACGAGTCTGCCAGCCACTATGTGGTCCACGTAGACAGGAGACCCCAGCGATCCGTAAACCTCAGCCACATCGTCGCCAAGTAGAAGGACTAGAATGGGCCAAAGCTTCGTCGACCTGATGGCTGCCTCTAGCGCTAAGTCGTATGGGCCACCTCCAAGCATCCTGAGGGCTATCTTCGCCCTGTAGCTTACGACTTCCCATATGTCTGGTCTTGGGGCTCCCGAAGGGTATTTCCCTCGCAGGTACTCCCCCAGGGCCGCGGCTGAGGCGGCTTGCCCTTCGCGGAGCCAGCTCTTTGGCACCAAGAGAGTTCTACCTTGAGAGAGAGCTAGGGAAGCTGGGCCAAGGTCCTCCACGACAGAGTCTATCTTGGGCTTAGGGGAAGCTGGTGGGGGTGGAACCCTCTCCAGGACTGACCTAGCCCTGCGATCTCCCCTCGCAGCCATTGCTCTAATCTCGTCGTAGGTCTCCAAGGGTCTAGCTGCTAGACCTTCAATCCACCTGTCGCCGTGCTCCAAGGCAGCCCTAGCGTAGAGAGCTATTCGCGATTCTCCCAACAGCATCAGGCACCCTCAGGGCTGAGTCACGTTCATGGTGGTGTTTGTCTGCTCGCTCCCAAAGTGGAAGATCCTCGAGAGGATGTCCTTAACCTCTTGAGCGAAGTCGAGGAACTTCTTGTCCACCAAGTCCGGGAGATGCCATGTGAAGTCTACAACGCCAGCCACCGGGTTGACGACTAAGACGAAGAACGCTGCCACCGTAGCAGCTATGAGGAGGGCTTGTTCAACGGTCTGTGTGACACCCCTCTCGTCGGCGAGAAATTCGGTCAACGCTCTCAAGGCTCTCTTGATCCTCAGGCGAACCACCAATACTGCCTCAAGCGGAGATATAAAAGAGGGGGCCTAAGGAGGGTTCTCGATTAAGGTCTTGAGGGCATCTGCCAGCTCCTCGGCTGTTCCTCCCTCGAGGAGAGCCCCCCACTCTGAGGGGGCAGCTACCAGGACTTGCTCATAGCTAGCAGAGGGGGGCAGGGAGAGCCTCACGGCTAGCTCGTATCTTATAGCAGACCGTAAGAGTCCGGCAGCCTCCTCTGCCCTGCCGTCATTTATCATGCTCTCCGCTTGAGCTAAGAGCCTCTTTAAGAGGCTGGCTCTAGCGCTATCAGCTCTTCTCCGTCTCACCCACTCCAGACCCAGCCAAGCCAGCACGGCCCAGCCCGGAGCCGCAGCCGGTGGGTTAATGAAGGTCGCCAACACGAGCACCAGGATTGCGGCGATTCTGAGCAATTCTAAGACCCCTCCTCGACGTAGAACCCTTCTAATGCTTCCCTCAGCTTGGCAAGCTCTTCCCTCAGGTCGCTGCTGCGCACCCGCAGAATGACAGGGTGCGGGCGTGGAAGCTCAGCCGGGGGGAGTGTGAAGGTCTTCTCGGGGATAAGCCAAGGAACTGCGAGTGCCACGAACCCCATCTCCTCAGCGTCTAGTCTGAGTAGTACGGCGAGACTGAGGGTCATGGCTGCAGATGCCAGCGCTATAGACCCGATTCTATTCTTGACCTTCTCGGTCCTCAAGTAGACGAGCAGCGGACCTGCAAGGGATAGAGACCCGAAAACGATGGGATGTGGAACCCGGACTGCTTGGCGAATATCTACACAGCCCGTACTCGCGCCCGCTCCCACAGAGGCGCCCATAATGGCAGCGCAGCACAAGTACTTGGCGAATGAGCGTGGAGACTTCGCGAAGCCTTTTGTCCTGGCCATATACACGCTCAAAAAGTCTGAAAACCCAAACGTCATGGGCGCTATCAGTCCGTAGCAGGTAAGGAGACCTGGCCATCCCATACTTGCGAGGTGAGTGGATAGCTCCCTAGACAACATCAGCCCGACCACTCCCGCAGTGGCGAAGGAGAGCGAGTAGAGTAGAGCGCCCGCGCTAGCACCTGCCAGAAACCCTAGGAGGACTTGGCTAAGCTTCGGCGCAGGGCACTGAGGAGCAGATTCTGGTGAGTTAAAGGAGGTGATTGCTATCAATCCTGCAGTCACGGCGTACGCCACGGTGGCGACTAATAATCGCTGATTTGGGTTCACGCTCTCCCCTCCTCTATTGAATCAAGTCCCGAAACGAGTAGTGCGAATCTCCACGCAGAGAGGTCGGCAGGAGGGATCTGAGATAGATCAACTTGCCCAGATTGTAGGTATCGATCAATCAGGTTCTGGTGCATGCCAGCCATCTCAAGCGCACTCTTGAGCACGGACCTCCTGACCCAAGCAACCTTCCCACTCGGATACCTAACTTGGAAATCTCTCCCAGATAGTCTCGCCACGAATTTGGACAGAAATCTCCTGGAGCTGCTCTCACCGCGGCCCATTCCATGAGAGGAGGGCGAACTCTGCTCGCGCATTGATGGTGAGACTGGCGCGGGTTGTTGAGAGATCGCATCGCTGCAGAAGAGACTCTTGAGTGTTGAGTCTAGAGAGCTTAGATCGACGAAGCGTTCTGTATTGTGGCTCTCTCGGGATGCTCCCTCTGAGATCTCGATCCGTTTTATCTCCTCGAACAGGCGAGCTGAGCGCTTCGAGAGGTCTCTGACGGCCTTGAAACTAGCGAGTTTTTCGATCGGAACCGCATCCTGGGTCATTGCAGACTCGAGATCGGGGTCCTTCGTGATTACAATTGGCTCTGTTCTGAAGTATCTCTTGACAACCTCCTCCCACCTGTTGCCGTATTCATCAAAGGGCTGTTCGAGCGTGAACTTGTTGAGGATCACGCCCAAGAGATGAACCCCCTGCTCGCTTAGCACCTTGCACGCGTAGGCGGTCGATGCAATTCGTCTTCTGGAGGGAGAGACTACGGCAATGGCGCCATCGATCCACATTGACAGCGCCGCCGTGTACTCAGCAATTTGTGGATCCCCGGGCGGGAAGTCTACAATGGCTAGAGAGGCTCCAGCCGTCGACAAAGACTCTCGAACAGATCTAAGCGACGAAGCAAGGGTCTTCGCGTCTATTGACCGCACCGCGGTCGACTTGGAGTGAGCTCCAGGAACTATGCGAAGTCTCCTTAAGCTGGGGAGAGTTCCACGAAGATCTGAGGCCGCTATTGGTAGATTGGGCTCTAAGAGCACCTGATCAAGGCTGGCCCTGCCTACCAGCAGGTCAACGAAGTCAGGGCCATCATGAGGCCCGAGGAGAATCTTGGTTAGAAGCGCCTCTGTGACGTCAGCGTCCACTGCGACGATCAGACCCTCATCGTGAGAGGAGTAGCAGAAGGCGATGGAGAGCAGGGTCGATATGGTTGTCTTACCAACGCCCCCTGTCCCCAAGATTCCGACGATCGGGGGAACCATCGCACGATACACGGGAGTAGTATATAACGCAGGGCCAGGGGCTACGGCACCTGAAGCTCTTTCTGCTCTCACCCACGTCCTCGTCGACGTCCTCGGCCCGCCGACTTACACGACCCTAACCCTGCGGTAAGGGATCTTGTTCTGCCACGAGTACCTTCTCATCCTCTTGCTCCTTCCAAACCCGCAGGCAGCGCAGTACTTCTTCCTGACGTTGTAGGAGTGTCTCCCACAGCGCCTGCATCTGATGTGAGTCTTGCCCCTCGATCTCTTCCCCATTGACGGGGTGCCCTTCACCATGCTTCAACACCTCCAGCTTACTCTTCTCCGATCCCGCCAGGCGTTGAAATCGCGACAACAGTGTCTCCTCGTATCAGTATCCTCTTCCCGAGCCTTATGGTCCTAACCTCAGTTCCCTCTGACGTCTGAACGTGGTACATTTCCTCAGCATTGTCGACTATTAGGTTCAGATGATTGTCAAAGGCCCTGAGAATCCCACGGACCCAAGAGCCATTCTTGAGCGACACCAAGACGTTTCCGTTCATAGTCTTAGTGAGGTACTTCATCGCGTTGCTCATTTGCTCGCGCCCTGTTCCACGGTATTGAAAATGGGAAAATAAACTTTGGCGCGAGCGCGTAAGCCCTCTGCTCAACAGCCTTTAAATAGCGAGATGGGGCGAACTAGACGGCCCAGGGCGGGTGTTAGGCTTTGGGATTCTTCAGGAGGTTATTCGGAAGGCGCGAAGAAGAGTACGAGGAGGAGTACGAGGATTACTACGAACCTGGAGAGGAGTATGAAGATCTCGAGGGATTAGAGGAGGTGCCAGCCGTCAGACCTGCCATGGAGGAGAAACCGCTGGCCATCAAGCCGATAGACCTGAGAAGCGTGACCGATATAGACTTGATTTTGGGAGAGATCAGCGATAACAACATAGTCATAGTTCGATACGACGAGTTGGCCAACAAGAGCAGCCAGGAGCTGAGGCTGGCGCTTCAACAGCTTAAGGAGAGAGTTCAGAAGATGGGGGGCGAGGTAGTTCTCATAAAGACGGAGGAGTACCCGCCGCTCTTAGTCGTTCCTAGCTTCGTGGCCGTCTGGAGCAGTCCTAAGGAAGAGTAGTCGTCTCATGCTAGAGAAAGCCGCTCAGTAACTCTAGGCGCTAGAATGGCAGCTTGACCCCTAAACGTGCGGTCAGCGATGGGCCTAAAGGAAGCTATCTTCTTCTCCTCCCCGTGAACCAGGATGAATCTTCTAGGCCTTGGGGATACCCGCCCCATCCAGCTCAGCAGCTGAACCCTGTCTGCGTGAGCTGAGAATCCTTCTACAGAGCAGACGCACGCCTTGACCTCTACCTTGGTCGGCCTGCCGTCCCTACTAATTGTGATCTCTCTGGCCCCCTCCTTGAGCGCTCTGCCTAAGGTTCCCGGAGGCTGGTAGCTGACTAGAATCACGGCGTTGCGCTCATCTTCAGCAAGCATAGCCAGGTATTCGACGCTGGGACCACCAGCAAGCATGCCTGATGGAGCTAGGATCACGGCGGGTCCCCCTTCCACGATAGCCTCTCTATCCTCCCTGCTGCTCACGGGAGTTATGTGGGGCTCGGTGAAGGGGTCTATGTCCTGCTTGAAGACCTTAGACTTCATGTAATCGGACATGTAGTCTGGATACGCTGTGTGGATCGCGGTGGCGTCGTATATCATGCCGTCGATGTAGATCGGGATGTCCGGAAGTTCACCCCGGCTAAAGGCGTCCACTAGGGTCAGCATGACCTCCTGCGCTCTGCCCACAGAGAGGGCAGGGATCAGCACCTTGCCACCCTTGCTCACAGTCTCCTCTATGATGGAGATAAGCTGTCTCTCGGCCTCTGGGAGTGGCGGCATAACATCTCCCTCTCCGGAGTAAGTTGTCTCCATGATGACGGTCTCTACACGTGGGAATTTGGTGTGGGCCTTGCTGAGCAGCTTCGTGTCCCTGTACCTGAAGTCGCCTGTGTACACTATGTTGTGCCTGACACTCAGTACGTTCAGGTGGGCCAACGCCGAGCCTAAAATGTGTCCTGCATTGTAGAAAGTGAGTTTGATGTCTGGCGAGATGTCAACAGTCTCTCCGTAGTCCAGCGTTATCATGTGATTTATGAGGAGCCTTATCTCACGCTCACCGAAGAATGGGAACTTGCCTGTCCTCATGGAGACGTTGATGTAGTCGTAGAGGAGGAGTGTGATCAGATCCCTCGTCGGGCGAGTGACGTAAACGGGCCCCCTATATCCGTACTTGAAGAGCAAGGGCAGGGCTCCTGAGTGATCCAAGTGAGCGTGGGTTATCACGATAGCGTCCAGCTCGTCCAGATCTAGGTCTGGTAGATCAAACCGCGGGAAGAACTCCCCGCTAACACCGATCCCAGCATCCAACAGAACTGAACTCTCTCCTGTACGTATTAGGAGGCTGCTCCTACCGACCTCTCTGGCCCCTCCCAAGAATGTGACCGTGAGACCTCTGCCTAGAGATACGGGTTCTCTGAAGATCCTCTTGGCTATCCTCCTCAGATTCCTCCTCCTCTCTGGGGCTCCCTCCACGAGCAGGCCATATAGGACATTGAGAAATGTTGACTGCATGGTCGGAGCTCTCATGACCACCGGGCGCCATCCCGTGGCCTTCAGAACCTCGTTTATACTAGAGCCAGCCTTCCCCACGACGTATCCGGTCCTCTTAGCCAGAATGTAGACTTCTCCCGTGTCCTCAAGGAAGTACATGTCGACTATCTCGGCCCTCTCTGGTATGATCTCTTTGATGCGTCTGCGAGCCTCGTCAGGCGACAATATTGGCTTCGCAGACCTGATCACGATCTTCTTCTTGAGTGTGCGAGCGATCTCGCCTAAGGCCCCTCCATTGTCCAGAAAGTCTGATACGTTCTCCACATAAGCTACAACGAAGGGTCCCTCTAAGTCTACCTTCTCTACCTTACCAAGCTTGGATAGCTCTGCTCTTACCCGCCTCTTTAATTGATCTGCTGGCAGGTACCTCGTCTCCTGAGAAGTTCGCGCCATTCTAAGGATTCACCCTACGATATCCTTGAGGAGCGAGTCGATCTCTTGAGGCGAGAGGAACCTTACCCCCTCTTCGGTGACTACGGCAACGTCCATTCCGTCTCCGGTGGCTGAATCCCTGGACATAGCGGCAGCCATCGCCGATAAGACTAGCTTCACGGCGTCGTCCACGCTCATCCCTGGCTTGTAAGAGCCTTCTATCACTGATATGGCGAGAGGAGACCCAGATCCAGTGGCCAGGTAATCCTCCTCGGTCATCGTGCCGAAGAAGTCGACGTTGAACAGCCTTGGCCCAGTTCCATCAATTCCCCCAATTATCATGTGAGCAATGAGAATAACGGGCCTAAAGGACTTGAGGAGCAGCGCGAGGTACTTTGCTTTAGCCAGCAGGGGCATGTCTACGCCATGCTCAAGCCGGTAGAGAGCTGAAATCGTCTTCAAGTTGTTAACCAAGAACTGTCCGTCTGCCACCAGGCCGGAGATTGTGACCACGCTCCTCTCATCGATCTGAATCATCTTTTTGGCCTTCTTGCTCGCTACAAAAGTCTCGGCTGAGGCTCTCTTGTCTGACGCTATGACGAGCCCTCCGTCTGCCTTGACGCCAACGGTGGTCGTGCCCTTGAGCAGCCTCTCCCTGATCTCTTCAAGCTTGGGTTCCCTAACGGGCATTTTGCCCGGGAGATTTGCGGGAAGCATCTGACATCTACCTTCCTCCGAGTTGGAAAAGTGGCCTGGAATAGGGCTCTCGGTCTACTCGCGCATGATCTACCCGCCGCGTATTAATAAGGATTGGCCGGTGCTTGCGTTCAAAAGAGGCGAGTGAGGGTTGGCCAGGAGAGTTGTAACGCTCGTACCAGAGTACTTGGCCCAGTCTGGCTCACGATTCCTCTTCATTGGTCCCTCGACACCCTGCTCTGCCTGCAGGTATCGCGGAGTGTGTGTTGACAATCTCATAGAGGGTAGGGTCTATGAGGTTATCCGAGTCATCCCGAAGAAGCGGTTTCACTGCCCCCTCCACGGAGGCGATGTGCTGCCAGTAGAGGCAACGATGCCGTCGGTAGAGGCGGCCTTGGGGGAGAGGCTGGCTAGGGTTGGAGCCATTGTGAAGTTTAGTCCACCGCAGGGATGCAGCTTGGACTGCCCCTCGATTGACCTCTGCCGTCCTCCTGGCCTTAGAGCCGGAGACAAGGTTCGTGTCGTAGAAGTGCTGAAAGAAAAGGTCAAGTGCCCCCGAGGGGAGCGAGTGGTCCTGTGCAGACTGGAGGTTCAGGAGGTCTGAGCCTCGGTCTCCTTGGTTCCTTCCGCTGTCTCTTCCTCTGGTTGCCTCTCCTTCGGTACCTCAAACTCCTCGATGAATCGCACCTTTGCGAGTTCAGGCATGTGTTTCATTACAGCTGAGAGCAGTCTAACCTTCCTCACGAACGCGTCACGCTTGGTGTAAGCGGCGGAAGGGAGTTCAATCTCAGCTCGATCGCCATCCACCTTAACAGCCACTCTGTCGATTGGAACGTCAAAATACCTCGCCGTTAGAACTCTGAGCCTCTCCCTCTGATCTTCGAGAACCCTCTCAACCTTCATCCAAACCTTGATTCGCCTGCCAGCGAGTGGGTGGTTGAAGTCTATCCTAACCCGGCCTCCGGTTATCGAGCGGACCGTTCCCCGCTCGTTTCCGAACCTTATCACGTCTCCAACGGCAACGTCCTTAATTCCTGCCTTCTGAAGTCTCGATATAGGGAAGATCTTCTCCTTATTGGGATCATACTCGCCAAATGCTTCACTGGGCTCCAGTTCCATCACAACCTCTTCTCCGACCTTGGCACCTATGAGTGCCTGTTCTGCCTTCGGGAATAGCCTCTGCTCCCCCACGATAATTAGCATTGGCTCGTAGAGGTCATCGGGCGAGAATATCCCGGCTCTTTTGGCCTCCTCCTCGACGGTCGTCATGTAGACGGATCCCGTCTCGGCATCTGACAGAGTGACGTGCGCCAAGACAAAGTCCCCGCTCTCAATCGGCTTGTCCTTCGAACCCATTTGTTGAGTTCACCCCTTGACAACTCCTATGGGCCTCATCTTAGCCACCATCTTGGCTATTCCGGCCTTGTGTGTAGCTAGCACGACCTCGTCAACATCTTTGTAGGCGCCAGGAGCCTCCTCAGCAGCCACCGCGAGGGAGGCTGGCTTAACTATGATCCCCTTCTTTGCCAACATCTCCACGATCTGGCTACCTCTGTACGTCCTCTTAGCTTGGGCCCTGCTCATCACTCTCCCCGCGCCGTGAGCTGATGTTCCGAAAGTCTCCCTCATAGCCTGCTCCGTGCCTATGAGCACGTAGCTCGCGGTTCCCTCGGAGCCAGGTATCAGAACTGGCTGACCTATGTCCCTGTAGTCTGGGGGCAGCTCAGGCCTGCTTGGTGGAAACGCTCGTGTGGCTCCCTTTCTGTGGACGTAAACCTTGACAGTCTTGCCATCAACCTCGTGCTCCTCAAGCTTGGCTATGTTGTGGGCAACGTCGTAAATCAGCTTCATGCCCATGTCCTCAGCAGATCTGCCGAAGACCCTCTCAAAGGACTCCCTGACCCAGTGTGTTATCATCTGGCGGTTGGCCCAAGCGTAGTTGGCCGCGCCCTTCATGGCTGAGAAGTACTTCTGAGCGAGCTTTGTGTTGGCGTATGCGCAGACGAGCTGTTTGTCCGGCAGGCGGAAGTCGAGGTTTCTAGCCTCCCTCAGCATGACATCCAAGTAATCGCTGGCAACCTGATGGCCGAAGCCCCTGCTGCCCGTGTGGATCATGACTGTTATCTGGCCGGGCTCCTCTATACCCACGGCCCTAGCGGCCCGCTCGTCGAATATTCTCTCGACGACTTGGACCTCCAAGAAGTGGTTCCCACTCCCAAGCGAACCAAGCTGAGGGGCTCCCCTCTGCTTTGCCCTGGCGCTGATGGCCGTGGGGTCGGCCCCCTCCATCATGCCGCCCTCCTCCGTGTGGGCGAGGTCAGTGTCCCAGCCGTAGCCGTGCTCAACAGCCCACTTGGCGCCCATCACTATCACATCGTCCAGCTGAGCAGGACTCAGCCTGATCTTCCCTCTGCTCCCAAGCCCAGAGGGGACGTTTGAGAACAGAGTGTCTACCAGCTGTCTGAGCTTGGGCCTGACGTCAGACTCGCGCAAGTCAGTTCGGAGGAGCCTCACGCCGCAATTTATATCGAATCCAACTCCGCCAGGGCTGATAACGCCATCATAGGCATCAAAGGCGGCCACTCCACCTATTGGAAAGCCGTAGCCTGAGTGCATGTCTGGCATCGCAATGGAGTACTTGTAGATTCCAGGTAGCATGGCGACATTAGCCAGCTGATCTAGACACATCTTCTCTATGCGCCTCACCAGCTTCTCTGTGGCTATTATTAGGCCGGGAACCCGCATGCCAGCCTTGTATCCTTTAGGCAGCTGCCATCTGACCTCGTCTATCCTCTGGAGGATGGAAAGCATCTTCACACCTCGGCGCGCCTCAGTGCCCGGGGGAATAAAAATTCGGCGAGGCCGAGTGTAAGGTGCTCGTATTCTCAGGGATAGACAGAGACCTTATGGAGACCTACAGGCTGCTGATGGCTGAATACGGCATAAGCCTCAGGAAGGAGGCTGGACAGCACGTGCTGCTGAATGCCGAGGCGCTCAGCTACATGGTGGAATCTGCCGAGATAAGGGCGCCGGATCGCGTGCTCGAGATCGGCCCAGGACCCGGTAATCTGACTGAGAAGATAATTAAGCGGAGACCTAGGGAACTCACACTCGTAGAGCGAGACCCGCGGTTCGTCCGTCTTCTCAAAGACAGGTTTGGACAGTACGAGTGGATTAATGTAATCAGAGGCAGCGCCCTCAGAATACTGCCAGATGGGAACCACAGCGTGATGGTCTCGAACCCGCCCTACGGCATATCCTCGAAGCTTATCGTCAAGACCGTCTTGAGCGGGTTTGATAGAGTGGTTCTCACATTTCAGTCAGAGTTCGGCCGGAGATTGATCGCTGAGCCAGGCACTCACTCCTACGGGAGCCTCTCCGTGTTGACGCAGCTCAGGTACAGAGTTCGACCTCTGGCCATTCTCAGGGCCTCCGTGTTCTACCCGAGACCCAAGGTGGACACGGTGATGCTGAGATTCGATAGCCGAAGACCGCCCGACGAGGAACTTATACTACTAAAGGGCTTACTGCCTCATCTCTTTGCCAAGAGGAAGAGAACTCTGCGTGCCTCGCTCAAGTCCTGGCTCAGAGGGTCCCTCAGAATGAGAGACGATGAGATCTCACGCGCTCTGGAGTCGTGCCCAGTTCCCATCGATGAAAGGGTATACAAGCTCTCACCAGAGCATTACGCCAGGCTAGCCTCATTTCTCAAGGTGATAATCCGTGAGAGAGATCATCGTTGAGGGATTAAGGCTCATCGTGCCAGATACCGTGTATCCCCCGGCCGAGGACAGCGCTCTCATGGTCCGCTCGTTGAGGCAATTAGACCTGCGGGGAAAAATCGTCCTAGATGTCGGAACAGGGACAGGGGTACTAGCCATCGCGGCGGCGTTGGCTGGGGCTGAGCGCGTAATTGCCACTGACATCAACCCCTCCTCTAGAATGGCTGTAGAGGGCAATTCATCCAGATACTCCGTCGTTGTCGAGTTTAGAATTGGCGACCTGTTCGAGCCAGTGCAAGGCGAGACATTTGACGTGGTGCTGTTTAATCCGCCGTACCTCCCCGAAGAGCCCTATCCCAATGACTACGCTTCTTTGGCCTGGGCCGGAGGGCTTCCCAGAGGGCGAAGACTCATTGACAGGTTCCTGGCAGGGCTCAGGGAGCACATGAATCCCAATGGATTAGCGCTCCTCCTGCAAACAGAGAACAATGGCTTAGAAGAGACCTTCGCGCGAGCGTCGGCGGCAAGGCTCTGTGCCCTTCCCTGGCAATCCACGAAGGTGGCATTCGACAGGCTCTGGGTTCTTAAGATCACCTGCTTCTGAGGGCCTCCATGGCCTCCTTGACCATCTTGTAGTGCTTCTTGCAGAGAGGGATCTTTCTACCGGATCTGCCCTTCAGACGCAGCTTGAGGGCTTGGATTGCTGGAACGAAGGTCCTCCCAACGACCTTCGCGGCCTCCTCGCTGCACCCCACTACGGCGCATGTTCTCTTCTCCTCTTCAGACTCGCTCACACTCATCACCCCAGCCTTAAGTGGCGGGCCCGGCGGGACTTGAACCCGCGACCACCGGCTCCGGAGGCCGGCGCTCTAATCCGTGCTGAGCTACGGGCCCACGTGGTTGGGCCCTTACGGAAAAATTAACATTGCCTCTTTAGCCCTTCGATGGCTTAAACTCGGTGTACCCACACTTGCCGCACGTCCACCTGTTCTCGTGGTCTGCCATGAAGGAACCGCACCTAGGGCACTGCCTCTTCTTCCTCACGAGCTTCCCATCCTTTATCTCGTAATAGGTGTGAACCTTCACGTTCGCGTGCTTCACCAATCAGATCACCTCAGCTCGCCTGTCCCTCGTTCTTCCTAACAACGTGCTCCGGCTCTATCTTTAGAGCGTAGTCCCTGTCCTCATAGACCATCGCTAGCACCTTCGCCCTTCTAGCGCCGTACTCCGTGAGTATCCTCCTCACGAAGACGACGCTGACGTCCTTGCCCAGAGCCTTGGCAAGAGCCTCTCTGACCTCCTTCCTCGTTGGAGTCCCTCCCTCGAAGGAGATGAGGGCTCTGACCTCTTCTCTCCTGAGGAGAGGGTTGTGGCGTCTCTCGAGCACCGTTAGCTCCATAGGCTAACCCTCGGCGCCCGCCCTTATAGTGGGGCCTATTAAAGGGTGAAGTCGCCCCCTACTCGAGGACCCTGAGAGCGTAAAGGCCGGACCTCGTTATCCCAAGCCTCTTCGCCAGGCTTGACCTCACTGGGTCCACTATAGCCACGACGCCCTCCCAGCTGGGCGTGAGATCCGTCGATCCGCAGATGGGGCAGGTGTCACCGTCCGTCAGAGCCTTATCCCGCCTGCAGGCCCTAAGCCGCGCCACTCTCCTCGACCTCCTCCTCAATCTTACCCATGCCAGGCTGCCTGCAGGTGAGTGAGACTCTTACGATTGGTTCCCCACGCGCAGCGGCCGCCGGACTTGGCTTGCTGACCCCGGTTATTCTAGCTCGGACGACATCTCCCCTTCGATAGGTTGTTCTGGTTCTCCGGCCTTGGAGGACGCCCGCCCTGTGGACGAAGACATCGTCTCCAAGCTGAGATATGTGGACGAACCCGTCTATCGGGCCCATCGTTATCACAATGCCGTGCTCCAATACCGCCTTAACCTCCCCCTCTATAATCTCGTGGACCTTGGGCATGAAGGTGAGGACCTCGAACTCCGCTCTGAAGTAGATGGAGGGGCTGGAGATTATCGCCTTCCCCAGGCTGACATTGTTGACCCTGAGAACGTCGAGCACTAGTCCGACATCCTCCAGATACATTCCTACGTAGCGGCCCCTCAGAACCTCCTCGGCCACCTGTCTAGGGTCCTCTCCAAGCCTCCTCGGAGGGACCCAGACGATATCGCTCATTTTGACTATATAATACAACCACTCCACCCCCGCATATTCACGATCTGAATAGAGCCAGCCCCTCGAGCACGAATTTCTTGCCAGCCCTGAGGTATATCACAGGTATCCCGCGCTCAAGGCACCTGTTCTTTAAGGTATTGTCAAGCGTGACAACTATCTTCGACCCAGTGGACGCGTATTCAATCAGGGCATCGTCTGCTGGCCCTTGGGCTTCTACAATCCTCACCCCCAGTTCTTCAAGCGCCTGAAGGGCCCTTTTGGCGATTACATTTCCCTCCTTGGCTTTTAGCTCTAGTTCTGCAGCGCAGGGGGTGAGCGTGACGAGGTCGGCACTAGGAACTAACTCGAGGACGTGACTAACACTCAGTGGCCTCTTCTTCTCGAAGATCCCGAGCAGAAATGAGGTATCTAGCACAAGCTCCTTCTTGCCCAAGCGACGCACCCGATGTGTGGGTGGTGGGCCCGGCGGGACTTGAACCCGCGACCTCCCGCTTCTCCTCTGGCTTGTCGCGGGAGCCGCCATATAAGGCGGGCGCTCTATCCAGGCTGAGCCACGGGCCCTGCTGGCCGACTCTACCACTCTGGCTTATATAAAGCTGCTTGCCACGTATCAGGGGTACCTCGAGACTGACCGCAAGAATGCCCGCTGCCAAGGTCAGGATCGCTGACATCCTGGGGGGACGCTTCGAGGAGGTAAGCGTCGGCCCCGTGAGGTACTTCAGGCTGCCATCAGGCAAGAGTGTCGCGGCGGTCCGCGTGATGGGCATAGTCGTAGACGCTTATGTGAGTGACGACATGGGACACGTAAGGTTAGTCATTGAGGATGGAACCGGATCCATATCCGTCAGAGCTTGGGATCAAGATGTCGAGCTACTCATGGACCCCACTAGCGGGATGCCCTACTCTAGGGGTACCGTGCTTGATGTCATCGGGAGGGTAAGGGAGTGGCGCGCGGAGAAGTACCTAGTCCCTCAGCTCGTGGTAAAGGTCGAGAATCCAAACTGGATTCTTGTGCGGGCCCTCGAGATTTTGCGAGAGAGATTAAGAGCCGCGGCTGCCTCTTCCGAAAGAGTTGAGATTCCTGAGAGGAGGGTTGACGTGAAGAAGGTTGTTCTCGAACTGTTGAGGCGCAGGGGGCCTCTGAGGGAAGAGCAGATTACCTCTGAGTTCCCGAACCCCTCCGTAGACGCCGTGCTCCGCGCTCTTGACGAACTCCTCGAGGAAGGGTTAATATACCTTGACGAGCAAGGGAGGTACGTTGCAGTTTAGCTATTGAGGAGGTTGGACCTTGTCAACGAGAGAGGAGTACTTGGAGATGCTGAGAGCAGCCCGTGAGAGGCTGCCTACTGGGATCGTGGTGAGCGGCGAGAGGTTCGTCCCGCCCTCGCCGGTCGTCGTGATCGAAGGCCGACAAACGCACCTCGTGAACTTCAAGGAGATATGCGACACGCTCAACAGAGATCCAAAGCTTGTGGCCAGATACCTGTCCCGAGAGTTGGGTAGCCCCTACATGGTCACTGGGGGCGGGAAGCTAATCTTGTCCAGGAGGATAGATCCCCAGCTCGTTGACGCAAGGGTCAAGAGGTTCATAGAGAGGTACGTAATCTGCCCAATATGTGGAAGGCCGGACACGAAGCTTGTGAAGGTAAAGAGAACCCTCATGTTGAAGTGTATGGCCTGTGGGGCCGAGACTCCGGTTCCCAAGGTCTGAGGGAATATTTTAGAAGGCGGCGTTAAACTTGCCAGCTAGGAGGCGTGGAAGGAAAAAGAAGAGGTCATTCCGGCGGAGGAGGAGACCCATGTCTAAGAGGGCTTCGAAACCTGAGAGCTCGCTGGACGCTGAGATGGAAGAGCTGCTGCCAGCGGATGAGGATCTCGAGGTATTCGGGAGAGTGCTAGAGCCCGTGGGCAAGGGTCACTTCAGGGTCGAGTGCTCCGACGGGATAGTCAGGATAGCTAGAGTGCGTGGCAAGCTCAGAGGCAAGAGGCACTGGATCAAGAGGGGCGACATCGTGCTTGTCTCCATATGGCCCTTCAAGAGGGACCGAGGGGACATAGTCGTCAGGTATGACAGGGCTCAGGTTGAGTGGCTGATAGAGAAGGGCTACATTGACAGATCCTGGGCGATGATGGAAGATGTCCTCTAGGCCCCGCGAGGGCTACGAGGAGATCGAGCGTAGGTTAGAGAGGATCATGGAGGAAGAGTACCAGAAGCGCCGTAAAAAAGTGAAGGATGAGGAGTATTACAAGGTTAGACAGCTAGTCTTCGACACGAGAACTGTTAGGGCCTTACTAAAACTATTCAATAAGGGAGTTCTACATGATATAACTTGGATTGTAAGTGCTGGGAAGGAGGCTGTCGTCATGGCAGGCAGGGGTAGAGAGGGCGACGTAGCGATCAAAGTATACAGAGTGGCTACTGCGAACTTCAGGAAGTACCTAGACTACATAGTCGGCGACTACAGGTTCGTGCCAGTGAAGGATAGAGATAGGTTGATCCGGCTCTGGGCTAAGAAAGAGTTTCGAAATCTCGTTAGAATGTATGAAGCTGGGGTTCGGGTACCCAAGCCTATAGACGTGGTGGGAAATATTCTGGTAATGCAGTTCATTGGAGATGAGGGGTTTCCTGCGCCCCTCCTCAGGGAGATTCGAGAACTGAGTGACCCTCGGGGAGTTATGGAGGATATACTCGCTGGCATAAGGGCATCCTACCTGAGGGCCGAGTTGGTGCATGGAGACCTCAGCGAGTATAACATCATGTACTGGAGAGACCTGCCTTGGATCATAGACGTCTCTCAGGCTGTTGTCACGGTACATCCAATGGCTGAAGCCTTGCTCAGGAGAGATGTGGAGAGGGTTATTCGATTTTTCAACGTGAGATTCGGTATAAGTGGTCCCGATCCCTGGGAGTTCGTGGAGGAACTTCTTAAGGAAGCGGGGTGAGGCCTTTGAAGATTGAACTCAAAATCAAGATCCCGAAGAACAGAGTGGGAGCCCTCATCGGCAAGTCCGGCTCTACTCGCAGGGAGCTGGAGCGTCTCAGTGGGGCCAGGATTCACGTAGACAGTGGAACCGGCGAAGTAACGATGGTGTTTGAGAAACCTCCTGAGGATCCTCTCATCCCGCACAAGCTGCAATCAATTATCCAGGCTATTGGTAGAGGCTTCTCCCCAGATAAGGCGCTCAAACTGCTGAATGATGAATACGTTCTCGAGATCGTAGACCTCAGGGACTTTGTAGGGAGTAGTAAGAATGCCCTCCAGAGGATAAGGGGTCGCCTAATTGGGGAGGGAGGGAAGGCTAGGCTGTATATCGAGAGGAGGACTGGAACCGACATATCAATATACGGCCACACCGCGGCCATCATCGGAAGGTATTACGATATTCTCCCGGCCAAGGAGGCAATCATTGCCTTGGCTTCGGGGTCGAGGCACTCCACCGCTTACAGGCGGATGGAGAGAAAAATCGCTGAGATGAGAGAAAGGGAGGCACTCGAGCAGATGATGATACTCAGAGAGTCGAGGACCTCTCGGAGGAGAAAGGGGGAGGATGAAGCAGGGGAGGGTGAAGAATGAGTTCAGAT
The DNA here is from genome assembly GCA_965552295.1 of uncultured archaeon. Classification (GTDB taxonomy): domain Archaea; phylum Korarchaeota; class Korarchaeia; order Korarchaeales; family Korarchaeaceae; genus DRBY01. The sequence continues at coordinate 29,422 of CBEVRO010000009.1, forward strand.
GCTGCGGAGCTCGAACAGATAAGCGCTGCAGATTTCTTCTACAGAAACAGGTCGTTGGCTGGATTTGACAATCCCGTTAGAGCTACCTACACAGCCATAAGAGAACTCGTAGAGAACGCCTTGGACGCCTGCGAGCTCGCAGGTAGGCCACCGAAGGTCATGCTGACCTTAGAGAATGTAGGAGACGGCCAGGGCGATGGGACATCGATATACCTTCTCAGAGTTCGGGATAACGGAATAGGCCTCCGTCCAGAGGATGTGCCTGCCGCCTTCGGGAAGGTCTTCGTCAGCTCCAAGTACAGGCTAATGCAGAGCAGGGGCACATTCGGACTGGGAGGCACGATGGCTCTCTTGTACGGGCAGATCACCACAAACAGGCCATTCAAAGTGATCTCGGGGCGAAGGGGTTCGCCCCTGTATGAATTTACCATGAAGATCGACATACAGAGGAACGAACCCATAATCTTGGACAAGAGGGTCCTGGCTGGTGTGTCTAGGGACTCGATGACCACCGTTGAGTTCTACTTTGAGGGGAATTACAAGAGGGCCAGACCGAAGATCATAGACTACCTCTACCAGACGGCAATCGTCACACCCTACGCTGACATAATGTTCATCGACCCAGACGGCCTGTTCTTCTTCTTCTCACGAACGACTGATCAGATCCCGCCCCCTCCAAAGGAGACGAAGTTCCATCCGAAGGGGATAGACTTTGAACTCCTGAAGAGGCTCTCGGAGACTACGAAGACTAGGAAGTTGGTGAGCTTCTTAACCACGCACTTCCAGCGAGTTGGCGATAAGACGGCCAGAGAGATACTCAAGAGAGCCGGCCTATCTCCAGATCTGAACCCGAGGAGGTTAGATGACCGCCAGCTCGAACTCCT
>CBEVRO010000010.1:0-26370 GCA_965552295.1 uncultured archaeon
CTCTCCCTTCCACCACAATGATGGCATCTGACTCGTCAACCGCTAGACCTGACAAGGTTGTTCAGAGAGAGGTGTTACCTCGATCTTTTCAAGCTGGAGTAGGAGGTATCGACGCACGCTCTGTGAGCGCTCCTGAAGCACTAAGGCACTAAGGCGCCCCTAGATGCGAGTCTGAACGAGCCCGCTGCTGACCTCTCGAGACCAGCCTCCACATATTTTTCCATGGTCCTATCAACAGCGCGTCGAGGATGAAAGGCTGGAAGGAGCGAGTCCTCAAGGTTGATCTGGGCTCTGAGGAGGCGTGGGTTGAGAGAATCCCGAGAGACGTTCTGCTCAACCTGCTGGGAGGCAAGGGGCTTGGGGCGTATCTCCTCTACAAGGAGTCTCCGAAGGGGGTCGACCCACTCTCCCCTGAGAACCCGCTGATCTTCGCTGTGGGTCCGGTTTCCGGCCTCCTGCCAGCTTGTGGACGCTATGTCGTAGTCACGAAGTCTCCGCTAACTGGCTACTTCATCGACAGCCACGCCTCAGGCTCCCTGGGGGCTGAGATAAAGTTCGCGGGCTACGACGCCATCCTCATCAAGGGGAGGGCTGAGAGACCTGTCTACCTCTACGTCGAAGACGATTCAGCTGAGATAGGGCGGGCGGAGCAATTCTGGGGCCTCGACGTTTACGAAGCCCACGATCGAATTCATCAGAGGCACTACGGAGGGCCTGCAGTGGCGACGATCGGGCCTGCAGGAGAGAACCTCGTGAGGTTCGCCGTGATTCACTCTGAGAGGCTGCACGCGGCTGGGAGGGGAGGAACTGGAGCGGTCATGGGATCTAAGAACCTCAAGGCCCTAGCGGTCATGGGATCAGGGAGGGTAGACTCTGCCGACCCAGAGGCGATCATGGAGATCACGATGGACATCTGGAGGAGGACGGAGGGTAGGCGCGGTCCGCAGAACGACGGGACCACTGGGGGCGTAGTGTCCGCCAACACGCTGGGCATGCTCCCAACAAGAAACTTCCAGACCACACACTTTGAGCACGCCGAGAACTACGACCCATCCGCGCTCAGGAAGTACCGGTTCAGGGACCTCTCTTGCTTTCTCTGCCCAAAGGCTTGCGTGAAGTATCACAGGCTGCCAAGCGGCGAGATAACGGTAGTCCAATACGAGGGGATGGCGATGCTAGGCACTAACCTGGGCCTGGAGAGGGCAGAAGACATGATCAGGCTCTACGAGAAGTGCAACAGGCTCGGCATGGATGTGATCAGCGCAGGGAGCGTTATGGCCCTGGCTGCTGAGTGCGCGGAGAAGGGCCTCTTGAGAGACGAGGAGTTCAAAGACCTCAGATTCGGAGACGCTGAGGCATTCCTCAGGCTGGCTGAGGCGATAGCTCACAGGAGGGGGATTGGAGACCTGCTGGCAGAGGGAGCCGCTAGGGCTGCAGAGAGGCTGGGGGCGCCTGAGCTGGCTGTTCACGTCAAGGGCCTCGAGATGGCTGCCTGGGATCCAAGAGGCAGGCTGGGGCTTGGACTCAGCTACGCCACGGCGGATGTGGGCGCCTCCCACCTGCGAGGCTGGCCTGACTCTCGGGAGAAGCCGGATATGAGCGCGCTGGGGACAGTAGAGTCCATGATTAGAAGTAGAGATGAGAAGGCCGTCGCCGATAGCTTGGTGATCTGCGTGTTCATAGATGTCAAGCTGGAGGACTACTCCAGAATGCTGAAGGCGTCGACAGGCGAGGAGTACGGCGTGAGCGATCTGCTGAGGGTAGGCTGGAGGATAGAGACGTTGATCAGGCTCTTCAACTTGAGGGAAGGGCTAGATCCGCAGAGGGAGGACATTCTGCCTCCGAGAATGTGGGAGCCCGTGCCGAGCGGGCCGTCCAAGGGCAGACGAGCGTTCGTGAGTGAGGAGGACTTCAGAAGATGTCTACTGAAGTTCTACGAGTATAGGGGTTGGGATGAAGAAGGGAGACCGAGAGAAGATACCGTAAAGACGTTGGGGCTTGATCGCCTGCTCTAGCTCGGCGGCGAGGCACCACGGCGCCTAAGGATGCCCAGCGAAACGTGCCCCTCCTGACCAAAATCATGAGCATGGAGCACGCGAATTAACGCTGGCAGCATGCATTTAATAGACCAATCATCTAAACCAAATATTCTGAACGCCAATAATTAGGCCAACTCCCCCCACTCCCGGGGAGAAGAGCGGGTGGGTGGTATGACCTCTAAGGGTATCGCCCTAATATTGATCGGGGCCTTGGCTCTGGGATGTGTGGGGTTCTACTACTTCTACATCAAGCCGGGAGGAGAGGCCCCTCCGACTACGACCCCGCCTCCGGCCACAGAAGCTCCAAGCCCGACAACCCAACCCACTAAGAAGCCAAAGCCTCCGAAGAGCCCCAAGCCTACTCCACAGCCAACGTCTCAGCCCACGCAGCCGCCGTCTGAGCAGCCTCCAGCGGTGGACTTCGCATCGTTCTGGCGCAGCCTGAAGCCAGGCACGTGGGCCAAGTACGAGATGAGCACTCCCCAGGGCCCCAAGATGTACATGACCGTGACTGTCGAGGGCAGGGAGACCAAGAGGGGCGTGGAGTGCATAAAGGTGACTTACCAGTACGAGATGAGCGGTCAAGCTGGTGGAGTGGCCACCACCGCAACCGTCTGGATCAGCATCGAGACGGGCGAGACCGTTGAAGTTGAGGTCTGCATTCCGGGCATGGGGTGTCAGTCCGGGACTCCGGGGCAGTATCAGTACACTCCCACGACCGCCACTAGCACGATCCTGGGAACCGAGACCATAAGCGTGCCAGCTGGCACGTTCACCTGCTACAAGATATCTACCCCCGGCGCCACGTTCTGGTGGAGCACCGATGCCCCTCCGCTTGGAATAGTCAAAGCCACGTTTACAACTGGTGGAGAGATGGTGCTTGTGGCTCTGGGGTCTTAAGCCTCCCTCTCTCCTTTTTTGGTTTTGTGTTGAGCGGGGCTAAGCTGCCTTGAAGCCCAGCGTCTCCAGACTGCTGACCTCTCGCCCTTCTGCTATCATTCGTATGATTGTGTAGGACTTCCTCCTAGCTAGCGGACCCCCGATCGCCTGGAAGCCAATGAGCCTGTCAGTCCCCCTCTCGGCTATCGCCACAGCCAGCTTCAGCGGTCTCTTCAGCCACCACGGAAGTTGTGGGTCCGGCCATGAGCTATGCAGCTCAACCACACCATACCTCAAGCCTAGAGCCTGAGCCTCTGCGCCGGTCAGCCCAAGCGAGACTAGGTGGATCCCTTTTACATCCTCCGCCTGTCTGCGGATGAACCCTCTGTACCTGGCGCCTCCCCCAGCTGCGTTGATACCCGCTATCTTCCCGCCCAAGAAGGCTATGCTCCCTATGGGCCTGTAGATGGGCTTGCCCGTTACCAGATCCAGCGTCTCGGCGCAGTCCCCGGCGGCCCAGACGCCTCCCTTGGAGGTGGACATCTCCTTGTCGGTCTTTATCGCACCTCGAATGCCGAGTTTCAGGCCAAGACTCCGAGCGAGCGCGCTGTTGGGCTCGACTCCCGTGGCGAAGACGACAAGATCTGCCTCGAAGGGCTCCCCATCGGCCTCAACACCTCCAACAGTCGCCTCTGGCCCCTCCAAAAGCCTGTCAACAGCCTTGTCCTCGATCACCCTAACCCCCGACCCCTCAACGAGCTTTCGAGCCAAGTCGGTCAGGGGCGGATCGAGAACAGTCCACAGGACCCTCTTCATCTCTAGAAGAGTCACATAGGCCCCTCTCTTGCTAGCCGCTATGGCGAGCTTGACTCCGGCTAAGCCCGCGCCCACCACGGCCAGCCTCGCGCCCGGCTTAAGTAGGCCTGCCAGCTTCCTAGCGTCAGCCAGCGTCCTGATGGAGTAGACCCCTCTCAGATCAACTCCTTCGACTGGGGGAACAAAGGGCTTGCCCCCCGTGGCGATGACTAGTGAGTCGTACTCGAACTCAACCTCCCCCCAGGGCCCCCGAGCGTACGCCGAACCGTCGCTCAGCTCCGTCACACGCCCCCTGGTAAACGGCTCTACTCCTTGGCTGAGGAGGAACACTGGGTCGAGCGAAACGATCTCCTCGGGATTCATGCTGGGATCTTCAAGCAGGGCCGTGACCGCAGGCCTCATGTAGTGAGAGGGCTCCGAGGATACTAGTATCACCCTCGCCTCTGGCCTCCTCTTCTTCGCGGATACCGCGGCTGAAATGCCGGCCGGACCCCCACCTAGAACCAGTACGTCTGCCCTCTCTCTCCGCAATCTGGCTACGCCTCCTCGTCAGCCACCGCCGACCGGCGGGAGAAGATCGATCACCAGACCGCTCTTAAGCTTCATGCTCAAGCCTTGAGGGAGTCTGATCAGGTTTCCATCGATCAGCACCGAGTAGTGGCTCTTTAGGTTCCCGGTCCCGTCAAAGAGAACCGAGGCCTTTGGGCCGAGCCTCGCTCTGAGGGCCTCGAGAGCATCGCCCAGAGTCCCCCCGGGAACCGTAACCTCTAGCTCTCTGGACCCAATTGCCTCTCTGGCGGTTAGGTAGAATCTGAACCTGACCTTAATGTCCTCGCTATTTGTCACGTAGTTAACACCTCCAAGTTCACGCGCGATGTAGAGGCGCCAAAAAAGGTTTCGCGCCACACCGTTTCCAGTCACCTGCCGGAGGCATCTACGTACACTCAGCTGCGTCGAGGTAAGCTCCTTCTCAATGACAAATCGATAAGATGAGTCTGATGAGTCTCGTGAAGGTTCAGACTCTCAAACGAACCATTATTATGAAGGCTGGATCACTCGAGCCGGCGATCACCTTGGCGGCCGTCAGAATGATGCTGGTGGCCGACTTCGAGAGGTGCACAGGTTGCAGGGCGTGTGAGGTTGTCTGCTCCTTCTCGCACGAACGCGAGTTCAACCCCAGGCGGTCTCGCATAGCTGTGATAAGAGACCCAGAGAGGGGCGTGAACTTCCCCGTCTTCTGCGTGCAATGCGAGGACGCACCCTGCGTGGCGTCCTGTCCCACTGGGGCCCTCCAGAAGGATCGGGAGACCGGTTGGGTCAACCTGAACTACGATCTGTGCATAGGATGCAAGACTTGCGTTGCCGTATGCCCGTTCGGCGGCGTCGTGGTGGACCCCATCTCAAACAAGGTGATCAAGTGCGACCTCTGCGGTGGAGATCCACAGTGCGTGAAGTTCTGCCCCGAGGAGGTCCTCCAGTACGTGCCAGTGACCGTGGCCAACCTGATGAAGAGGAAGAAGGCTCTGGAGCGCATACCGAAGCTCCTGGAGATGGCCCTGCCGAGGGTGGTGTGAATGGCGGAGGTTGGGGGCTACGCAGGGAGATATCTCGAGGTCGACCTCACGAGCGGCAAGTTCCAGGTGAGGGAGACCCCCAGAGCTTGGATGAAGGACTATGTCGGCGGGACTGGCTTCGCTGCCAGGTACTTGTGGGACCACCTGGGGCCTGAGATCGACCCCCTCAGCCCGGAGAACGTCATAGTCTTCGCCACGGGCCCGGTGACTGGCACGCTCGGTCACGCGACTGGGAGGCTGGCTATAGCTTCCAAGGCGCCGCTCACGGGCATATGGGGCGAGTCCCACGTCGGCGGCCAGCTGGCCCCCGAGATAAAGTACGCTGGATACGACTTCATAGCCATAACGGGGAGGGCAGAGAAGCCCGTGTACCTCTGGATCGACGACGACCATGTGGAGCTCAGGGACGCGAGCCACCTCTGGGGTAAGGGAACCCAGGAGACCTTCAAGCTGATATGGGAAGACATCGGGGACGAGAGCGTTCAGTCGGCCGTGATAGGCCCTGCCGGAGAGAGGCTTGTCAGGTTCGCCAACATAATGGTTGACTTCTACGACGCAGCCGGGAGGACAGGCCTGGGAGCCGTCATGGGCTCCAAGAGGCTGAAAGCGATAGCGGTGAGGGGCAGCAAGGGCGTCAAGGTGGCTAGGTTCGAGGAGTTCAACGAGGTCATCCAGAGGATATATGAAAAGGCCACCACGGGAGAGTGGCGGGAGATAGCCAACGACACGATCAGGGGCTACGGCACGCCCTACCTCATAGACGTCATGCACAGCATAGGCAGACTGCCCACGAAGAATCACTGGACCGGCCTGTTCCCAGAGGCCGAGAAGATCAACGGCGAGGCTCTCAAGGCCGTCAGGATAAGCCACAAGTCCTGCTTCACCTGCTTCCTCCAGTGCAAGTTCGTGCACCACGTTGACTCGGGGAAGTACGCCTGCACGCTCACTGGAGGGCCGGAGTATGAGGCGCTGGTTGCCCTTGGCACGAACGTCATGGTGAGCGACCTGGGCGCCATAATCCACGCCAACGAGCTGTGCAACGACTACGGGATGGACGTGATCAGCGCAGGGAAGGTGATCTCCTGGCTAATGGAGTGCTACGAGAAGGGGCTGATTACCGAGGAGGACGTTGGCGGCATCAAGCCCGTCTGGGGCGACGCCGACCTCGTGATAGACCTCATCCACAAGATGGCGAAGAGGGAGGGGATAGGCGACCTTCTCGCCGAGGGCGCACTAAGGGCAGCTCGAAAGATAGGCAAGGGAACCGAGAGATACGTCATCCACGTCAAGGGGCTGGAGGCGTCGGCTCAAGACGGCAGGAGCCACAAGTCCATCGGCTTAGCTCACGCCGTGAACGTCAGGGGGGCGGATCACCTGAGAGGTCTCTGCACCTACGACGAGCTGCCCTGGGCCGTGAAGTACGCCTACGAGAGGTTCGGAGAGGAGGAAGCCAAGAAGATGGTGATAGACGACAGGCTGGACCCGACGGGCAAGGGGTACCTGACCTGGCTCACCGAGAACTTCTACTCCATCGTGGACTCCATGATAACTTGCAAGTACGGAGCCATGTGGCCGATGATCTACTACTACGACGACTTTGCTCCCTGGCTTAAGGCCCTGACCGGCATAGAGGAGCTTGGAGACGAGAGGAAGCTCGCGCTGGCAGGAGAGAGGATCTACATGCTCAGGAGGGCCTTTAACGCGAGGGAGGGGGTCGGTAGGAAGGAGGACACTCTAAACCCAAGATTCACGGAAGAACCGATGCCAGAGGGGCCGGGCAAGGGCCAGGTGGTCGAGCTGGAGGTCATGCTCAAGGAGTACTACGAGTACAGAGGGCTTGACTGGAAGACTGGATGGCCTAAGAGGCACAAGTTGGTCCAACTAGGCCTCGAAGACATAGCAGAGGGACTCGCCAGCATGGGAAGATTGGCAGAGTAGAGAAGCCTTTAGATGGAGAGTAATGCCCCCCGCGCGCAGACTCAGTGAAGCTCGGCAAGTCGAAGAGCGTGAAGTCGAGCGCGTGGGATGCCTACGTCATTCTCTCGGTAGATCTGAGATTAGCTCAGAGAGAGCCAGCTCCTTAAGCTTCTCCGGCGTTGGCATGCCGTTAGAGTCCCAACCTCTGAGTTCGTAGTACTCGTCCAGCATGCGGTCGAGCATATCTCTCGTGATCACGTTTCCGGCGCCCGGGCCGTCAGGCAGAGGCTCCTCCATCAGCCTAGGAGGCAGCGTGTCGTCCTTCCTCCTCACTCCCTCCCTCACATTGAACATCCTGGTCAGGTTCCATATCCTCTCGCCAGCCCTCAGGTACTCCTCCTCTGAGAAGTCGAAGCCCGTGGCTGCGTTCAGCATATCCACGAAGTGACCTACCTCCAGCGGAGCGAAGTCGCACAGCACGAGGGAGAAGCAGGCAGCCCTCTCGTCCTGCGTCTCCTTCACGAACTTGGCCCTGCCTTCTATCGAGAACCTGGGCCCAAGCCTACCCTCGATCTCCGCTCTGACGGTCCAGGCGCGTTGATGGCACCCTCCCCTGTCCGACGTGGCGTAGGCTAAGGCCATTCCGAAGGATCCTCTGGGCTCGTATCCAGGCAGCTCCATGCCCTTCACATGCATCGCGAACCTCTCCGAGCCCCTGCCAAGCTTCTCCGAGGCCCTCTTGACCCCCTCTGCTAGGAGATCACCGAGCCCCTCGCGGTACGCTATCCTCCTGACCATCTCTATCATAGCGTCTGCGTTTCCGAACCTGAGGTCTAGCCCGCCGGTATCCTCGCTGGTGATGATCTCCCTCTCGTAGCACTCCATGGCCCACGCGATCACGTTTCCAGTGGAGATCCCGTCCAGCCCGAGCTCGTCAATCAGCTGGGCGGCCCTAGCCACGGCCTCTATGGGGGCCACGCCACAGGCGGAGCCCATGAGCGCTATCACCTCGTACTCGGGGCCCTCAACGGCGGTGCCCGCGTACTTGCCAGACCTAACCTCGCTGTACTTCCCGCAGGCTATCGGACAGTTGTAGCAGGCCCTGTCTGAGATAACGATCCTCTCCCTCATCGTCTCCCCGGTGATCTCGTCGGCCCTCTCGAATGTCGACCGCTGGAAGTTACGTGTCGGGAGGATTCCCATCTCATTCATTGGGCCCACCCAGAGCGGCGTACCGTACCTCCTCCTGATTGGGATGAATGAGTTGGAGTTTATTGCGTCCACGGCCCTCTTTACGGCCTCCCTGAACTCCTCTGGCCTTGCGTACTCCACCCTGCCTGTGCCCCTAACAGCTATCGCCTTCAGCCTCTTGGAGCCCATGACGGCTCCGGCACCACCCCTGCCGGCCTGTCCTCCCCTCTCCGGCTGGAGGTGGTGATCTATCGCTATGCAGGCGAACCTGACAAGCCTCTCTCCGGCAGGGCCTATGCTGGCGACCCTTAGCCTCCTGTCTCCGTGCCTCTCCCTTATCGTCTGGACCGTCTGAACCGTGGTCAGACCCCAGAGGTCTGTGGCCTCCAGTATTTCGACCTCGTCGTCCCTGATGAGGAGGTACTTCGGGCTATCCGCCTTTCCCTGTATAATGAGAGCGTCGTAGCCGGCGAACTTCAGCTCTGGCCCGAAATAGCCCCCCACCTGGCTGTCTAAGAAGATGCCAGTGAGCGGGGACTTTGTCACCACAGCAAACCTGCCTGAGGTGGGCGCTTCCGTCCCGGTCAGAGGGCCGGTAGCAAATATCAGCGGATTCTCAGGACTCAGTGGATCTACTCCGGGCTTCAGCGAGTCATACAAGATCTTTGCGCCCAGCCCCTTCCCTCCTATGAACATCCTGGCAAGTCTCTCGTCTAGAGGGCTGACCTCAACTCTCTCGCTCGACAGGTCCACCTCCAAGATCCTTCCAACGTAGCCGCCGCTCACCTGTCTCACCTCAAGAGCCTGTGAATCGCCAAGAGGTCAGACAGGATTGCCTGACCTGTCTCGACCCTTCCCGCGCCTGGACCGACTATTGTAACCTCGCCTAGGTGGTCCGTGACTAGCGTGAGAGCATTCGTGGCCCCCATGACGCTGGCCAGCGGGTGGGTCAGCGAAACCCTGGTTGGCGCAACCCTCGCTATCACTCTGGAGCCTTCTCTCTTTGCAGACGCAATCAGCTTGATCCTCTGGCCGTCTCTCAGGGCAACCTCGACGTCCTCCCTCGTCACCCCCGTTATTCCCTCTCTCTCCACATCCCCAAGAGTGATGTCGGCTCCCATGACCACGTTGGCCAAGATGACCAGTTTTACCGCAGCGTCCCATCCCTCAACGTCGGCTGTGGGATCAGCCTCCGCGTATCCAAGTCTCTGGGCCTCACGAAGCGCATCCTCGTAGCTCATGCCCTCCTCCATCTTTGTCAAGATGAAGTTGGTCGTGCCGTTGACGATGCCCTTGACCTCCAGCACGTCGGCGCCTGCCAGAGCCTCCGTGGCGAGGCTTATGGCTGGCGTTCCGCTGAGCACCGTCCCCTCGAACCTCAGAATTGCCCCCTTCTCCTCGGCCAAGGTCATTAGTTCGCGGTAGGCTAGGGCTATCGGGCCCTTGTTCGAGGTAACTACGTGTTTGCCGACCTCTAACGCCGTCCTAATGTGCGTGAGACCAGGTTCTCCCGTCTCGACGTTGGTCGGCGTGACCTCAACCACCACATTTGTATCGGTCCCCCGGATGGTTTCTAGGCTGTCTAGGCCTTTCACCCCGCCAGGATAGTTGTTGACGTGACCGTCCTTCTCGACCAAGGCTAGGAGCGTGGCTGGATCTAACCCTCCCTCGTCGTAAACTGAACCCTTGATTGGGTCCGATATCGCGACTATTTTGCAGTCCAGCCCGTACCTCTCTCTAATTATCCGTCCTTTGTCCCTCAGGATGCGGGCCAGCCCCTGCCCAACGTTTCCAAATCCGATAAGAGCCAGCCTGAACTCCAAGCCGCACCCCTCCCAAGCCTCTTCCGGACTAAGATAAAGTGGCGGCCATCACCAATCGACGTCTTTATTCCTGAGGAGCGTGGGGTTCCGTGATGCGCGAGGTCTCCAAGGCCCTTGTGTCGATGCTGGATTTCGTCTCCTCAATGAGGCTTGAGATGGGGCAGGGTTTCGAGTCGGGCGAGTGGGCATTCAGGCTGCTCGGGGAGGGAGAAGTAGAGGGTGAGGCTTGCAGAATAGTCGAGTTCCTCCCAAGTTATGCAGAGACTGGAGAGTTCTGGTTGAGGCCAGACGGCTCTGTGGCGAGGGCCAAGATAGGGGGAGAGGAAGTACCACTCGCTAGAGCCGAGCACGCGCTAGAGAATCACCTTGGGCCCTTTGTGGCCTACTACGACATCCTGCACTCTGAGCCCCTGCAGAAGAGGGAGAGGCTGGATAAGTCCGCCGGGAGTGTAAAGCGGTTGGGTAAGAAGAAGTTCAAGCTTGGTAAGGTAAAGCTCGAGGCCTGGGGGTACAGGTACTCGCCAGCCTCCAGCGCTGCAGCCCCTCACCCTATGCGGAGAGTAGAGTTCTGGATAGCGAGGGTTGGCGACCTCGACCTGCTCGTGAGCTACGAGGCAGAGATGTGGGTGGAGCCGAGGAGATTCTGGATCGCCTTGAAGGAGATCGAACCGAGGGTCTGACTCAAGAAAAGAGGGGTGTGAGGGGCTCAGGGCCCCGTGAACTCGGCGAGCGGCTGCGCCAGTCCAAGGCCGAGCACCAGAGTCAGCAGAGCCGTCAGGGCTACGACACACACCTCCGGATCTCTCAGCTCTTCTCTCGGAGCCTCCTCAGGCGCCTCACCGGCGAAGTAGAGGTATCTGATTACCTGAGCGTAGTATCCAACCGATATACCGCTGTTCAGCACGCCTATCAGGGCGAGCCAGGGGGCCGTGTCGACGACCGAGTAGAACAGGTAGGTGAACTTGCTCCAGAAGCCTATCAGAGGAGGCATGCCCATGAGGCTTAGTAGGAGCGTGGAGAACGCTATGCCGAGCACCGGCATCCGCCTGCCCATTCCCCTCAGGTCTGAGAGGGTCAGTCCCACGCCCTTCCTGAGGAGGTACGCCAGAGCAACGAATATGCCCACCTTCGCCAGGACGTAGGTGGTCAGGTGGAGCGCCACGCCCTGCAGCCCCACCTGCCTGGCCAGCGGGTCGGCCGCCGCCGCGAAGCCCACCAATAGATATCCTGCGTGAGCTATGCTGCTGTAGGCCATCATCCTCTGGACGTTCCTCTGCAGCAGAGCCACCATGTTGCCGAAGGTCATGGTAAGCACCGCGAAGAGCCCCAGGGTCAGCAGCCACCTGTGGCTGACCGTGGGTGCCAATGGCAGAACCATCCGCAGGAGTCCGGCGATCGCTGCCATCTTGACCACGCCAGCAATGTACGACACGAGGATCGGGTGGACCCCTCCATACACGTCTGGCAGCCAGCCGTGGAACGGAAACACTCCCAGCTTGAAGCCGAACGCGGCGATCAGCAGCAGGACGCAGAGCAATAGCAGACTCACATCTGCTCCGGGGAGACCAAACTCGATCGGGAGGAAGCTGGTGCCGGTCAGTCCGACTAGCACTGCTAGACCGAAGACCAGCAGAGACGAGGACGCCGCTCCCATTAGCCCGTACTTGGCGGCTCCCTCTAGAGAGCTGGCGTCCTTCTTGAGTCCAACTACCACGTAGGAGGCCACCGCCACGATCGTCCAGGCGGAGAGGAGTACTGCCGAGTCGGATACGTAGAGCATCGACAGAACGCCAGCCAATGTCAGAAGCAGTAGGGAGAAGTAGCTTGGAGCGGTGGGCCACGGGCTGACTTCTGGCAGAGAGGCCAGCGCCACCAGCAGGGTGCCAAAAGCGACCAAGGCTCCGAGGTAGGCTGAGTAGGAGTCGAACCTCATCGTGTCCTCAAATGCGTAGATCGGCTCTGGGAGTCGCGACAGCTCGAAGGCCATGACGAGGGCCAATGCCAGCGATATCAGTAGGATGACGACTGCCAGCGGACCAGCCAGCGACGACTTCTTCTCTCCCTTGCCTCCCTTGTCGAGCAGAGGTATCAGCAAGCCTGGGAACACCAGGACCAGCAACAGAGCCTCAAAAGCCGTGACTGGATCTAGCATCTTTCACACCACCCAAATGATGATGTAGATCATCAGCACAAGCCCCGCGAAGAACATCAGCAGGTAGTGGTTGATCAGCCCTGTCTGCACCCTCCTGAACTCCCGGCTGACCTTGGAGAACGCCGCAACTAGCGACTCGTGGTACCCGCGGTCCACTACGCTGGTCTCGAAGGACCAACCCAGCGCGCTGGCGTCGAGCGTGGCTCCGGGGATGAACCTGTGGTAGAAGTTGTCTATAACGAGCGTGTCGAACCACTTGAACACGTTCCTGGACACCCAGGCGAATCCGTTGACTATGACGCGATAGTAGAGGCTGTTGATGTACCACCTGTCGTATAGGAAGTTCTGGAGAGCGGACAGCGGTCCCGTTCTGGCCACGAAGCTCAGCAGTCCTCTGCCGGATTGAGTCTGATAGGCGAACCATCCCACGGCTATACCTCCGAACACCATCGAAAGCGAGGTCGCGAGGAGCTGCGGATCTAGGTGGATCTCAAGGTGGGCTGGCACCTCCTCAAGCGCTAGAATGTTCCTCGAGACTTCTGCCAGTACCTCAGGCCCAACTACGGGCCACGCAAGCCCGAGCAGTAGCGTGACGACGGCGAGAGTGAAGTAGGGGATTAGCATCAAGAGGTGCGCCTCGTGCAGCTTGTGCTTCTCCTCTAGGTGCCTTACGTTCTCAGACTCCTCAAACATGAAAGTTCTAAGCACGAACCTAGTGGAGTAGAAGGCCGTGAGCGCCGCGGTCACGACGCCCAGCGTAAATGCCAGGAGGAGGCCAGATTCCCTGGCCGCCTCGACCACCGCATCCTTGCTCCAGAAGCCCATGAGCGGCGGGACGCCAGCGAGGCTCAGTGCCGTAATCAGCATGGCAGCGAAGGTCAACCTCATGTACCGCGAGAGCCCTCCCATGTCATCGATGTACTTCGAGTGGACGGTGTGGATGATCGCGCCAGCTCCTAGGAACAGGGCTGCCTTGAATATCGCGTGGCTCATGAAGTGACTGAAACCGGCCAAGAGCCCGTTTGCAAACTCCTCAAGCAGGCCAGCGCTTCCTAATGCCAGGAACATGTAGCCGAGCTGAGAGGCCGTGGAGAACGCCAGGATCAGCTTGAGCTCTCTAGCGACCAGCGCCTGAGTCGCCATGAAGAAGGCCGTGAAGGCTCCGATCAGGGCTATGATCTCGAAGTACGTGTGGATTGCGTGCGCCGCGGCGGGCATGGAGTGGATCAGCTCGTGCTCAGCCAGCTTGAAGATCGGGGCGAACCTGAGGAGGAAGTACACTCCAGCCTTGACCATGGTCGCGGCGTGGATCAAGGCGCTGACGGAGGTTGGACCCGTCATGGCAGTCACGAGCCACTCGTGGAACGGGAACTGAGCGCTCTTTGCGAGGGCTCCTAGCGAGAAGGCCAAGAGGAAGGGCAGGAGGAGCCCGCGAGCCGCAAGCCACGCAGCCCAAGTTCCTGCCGAGTGGGCTATCTCAGGGATGCTGAAGGTTCCGGTGAGCAGGTAGAGGGTTCCGATGCCAAGGAGAAAGCCCACGTCGCCCAACCGAGTGAATGTAAGCGCCCTAAGGCCGCTGTGGCTGGGCGGGAACCACATCGGCACTCCAAGCGCAGTCCTGCCGGGGTCGCCTACCCATCTCTCTTCCTCGTCGGTATACCAGTGCCCTATCAGCGCGTAAGACGCCAGCCCAGTGCCCTCCCAGCCTAAGAACATCACAAGCAAGTTGTCGGCCATGACCAAGAGCAGCATGCTCCCCACGAAGAAGTCGAAGAAGAACCAGTAGCGAGTCCTGCCTGGATCCTCGGCCATGTACTCGAGGCTGTAGACGCCTATCAGGAAGCAGAGCCATGCTATTATGAGGGCCATGAAGGCTGAGAGCGTGTCCACATAGACGCCGAGGTCGACGCCTAGCCCTGGGACCCACTCTGCGGACCACGTGACCAGCCCCTCAGGAGAGGTCAGGACATCCTTGGCCAGCAGAGTGGCTGCCACGGCGGATACGCCAAGTATAGAGGCTGCAATCACGTCTCTGACCTTCCCCAACTTAGAGAGGACCAGAGACAGCAGCGCTCCAACGTACGGCAGAGCCCAAGCAATCACAGCCATGGCCTGAGGCTGGTCCATTCCGGTATCACCCCAGGATTAGCAGCTGCCTCAGGGCCGTCATCAGAGGATCTATGAGAATGCTGGGCCATATGAAGAGGAGCACTCCAACCGCCGCAACCACTATCATCGGCCCTAGTAGCCCTAGACCCGCGTCCTTCGCCTCTCCAGAGGCTTCTGAGGGCTCGCCGAAGAATATCCTCTTCATCGTTAGGAAGGCGTATGCGGTCGACAGCCCTATCCCTATCAGCAGGATGGCCAATAGAGATGCGAAGTAGAGTGTGGATCTTCCAAGCGTTGTTCCTGCTATTCCTGTCACGATCAAAACCTCGCTCCAAAGGCCAAGCGATGGCGGGATGCCTGTTATGTGCATGAAGCCTATGAGAGCGAGAGAAGCGGTCAGAGGCATCTTCGTGGCCAGCCCACCCATCTTGCTGATGCTCCTGAGGCCGTGCAGCTGAACGATCAGCACTCCAGCAGTGGCGAATAGCAGGGCCTTGCCCACGGCGTGCGCAACGTAGTGGAGCATGGCTCCGGCCACGCCCGCAGAGGTCAGCGTTGAGACGCCAGCTAAGAGGTACCCCATCTGCGATATGCTGGAGTAGGCTAGCAGCCTCTTGAAGTCGTCCTGAGCCAGGGCCATCAGCCCTCCGTAGATTATGGTGAAGAGCGCCAGCGGGAGCGTGAATGGCTTGAGGTTAGTGAACTCTAGTGGGAACAGTGTGTAGACGATCCTGACCAACGCGTAGGCGGCTATGCCTATGAGGTTGGGGGACAGGAGCGCGGAAACTGGTGTGGGCGCCTCTGCGTGTGCGTAGGGCAGCCAGATGTGGACGCCGAATATGGCGAGCTTGACGAAGAGGCCGATTGTTAGAGCCACCACGACTGGCATCCTGAGGCCCTCCGGAACCAGCGACCCCAGGCCTATGAGCGGCTGCATGGAGACTGGGTCGTAGAAGTCGAAGGTCCCGGCGTTGAGCCCAGTTATCAGCGCGCCTATCAGGAAGACGAGCGCACCGACGTGCGTCCATATCAGGTAGAGGAGGGCTATCCTCTCCCTGTTCCCGTAGCCGTAGAAGGCGATGAGCAGGAAGCTGGGCAGCAGAGAGAGCTCTAGGAACAGGTAGAACTCTACTAAGTTCGTTGAAAGCACAGTCCCGAGCATGGCAACCGAGAACATCACGAAGAGCATGTAGTACGTTCCCCAGCCTGGCGGCGACTCACCCTCCTCGTGGAACTCCTCGAACCTGTGCCTCATGTAAGGCAGGGAGTACACGGCTATTGCGGTCGTCACTAGGCCAATGGATATCGCCAGTGGAGCGGAGAGTGCGTCTAACAGCATGCTGAAGGAGCCCAGCGAGTCGCTGTAGAAGAACACTGGGTCCACTATCGGCTCGCCGAATCCTGCAGTTGCGAGCAGAAAGGCTATCATCGCAGTTGGCGCCAGGAGGAGCAGCGTCGCCAAGGCGGCTATTCCCTTCTCTCCCAGAGCGTCCTCTAGTATTGGCAAGAGGATAGAGACCAGAATGGGTATAAGGACGCCATAAAACAGGAACGGCTCGTTCAATACCACCACATTCACCCCCTAGACTCCATAATCTCGTAAACATCCAGGCTCCGCTTGAGCCTGAACATTAGGATCGCGATGGACACAACAACGCCGACCTCTGCAGACGCCAGCGAAATGGCCAGAAGACCGAGAACCACGCCAGTTGGCTTGTAGGCGGCGGACATCGAGGCCATGACCAGCAGGAGCAGCAGGGCTGCGTTGAAGATCACTTCAATTGAGATCAGCATTCTGATGATGTTTCTCCGCGTTAGCAGTCCGTACAGGCCGATCCCTGTGAGGAGAAGCGCAACAACAACGTACCAGAATAGGGTCACCAATTCTCACACCTCCCTCCTGGCCAGCGTTATGGCCTCAATGAGTGTCGTGGCCATCGACAGGATGGACAAGAGGAGCGCGAACCAGTACTTGTGAACAACCAAGCTCGCCAGCTCCGACAGCTCAACCGTCTCTACGACTGGCTGGATTGCGGTCGCTGAGTAGAATATGCCCGCAAGGGCCAGCACGGTCAGTACAATCGTCACTATAGCAAACTCCCGGATTGGGACTGTGAGCCCTGGTACCTCCTTCAGCATGACCACCGAGAACAGAATGAAGGTGACCGCGGAGCCGACGTAAACGGTAAGCTGGAACACAGCGACCAGCGGAAATCCTAGCAGGGCGAACAGTATCGCGTTAGCCGTACCCAAGATATCTAGGAAGAATGCTGCGTAGACCAGCGAGCGGTGGCCCACCACTAGAGCCGCCGAAATCAGGGCGAGCGCGGCAGTCAGCAGAAACGTGAGGGTTGTCAGATTAATCAGCAGGCTCATAGCTTATCCCCCTCCTCTCGTCCATCTTGGGCTTGAGCTTCTTTGGAGGCCTGACAAACTCAGGCTTGGGAGGCCCCCTCTCAAACTCGCTCGGCGGGTATATCATGTCCTCAAACTTCTCGTAGGCGACGTCGTGTATTCCGCTGTACTCCAGCGCTCCTGCGGGGCACACATCGACGCAGAAGCCGCAGAATATGCAACGAGTGTAATTGATGCCTGGAAACCTCTTTGGCTTTGGCTTCTCGGCAGAAGCCTCGCCCTTTGGCTCGGGGGGCTGCTCTAAGTACATCTTTATGGCGTCGGCGGGGCAGATCATGGCGCAGAGGCTGCAGCTGATGCACAGCTCCTTGTGGTACACTATCATCCCTCTGTATCCATCAGGTAGCTCAATCACTTCCTCTGGGTAGCGAACAGTCATCCTAGGCTCCGCGAGGAGGTACTTGAACCCTGTGATGATGGCCTCTAGGTGGCCAGCCAGCCTATTGATCGCGAGCTCCTTCTTGCTCATGGCAACCACCATCCCATTAGGACGGTAAACGACATGAAGACCGAGATTACCGACATCGGGAACAGTACGTGCCACGCGAGCCTCAGAGCCTGATCTATTCTGTACCTCGGGTAGACTGACCTCATGAAGACCTGCAGGAACATGATCACGAGAGCCTTGGCGAACAGAATCAGGCCAGGCCCTACGAAGATTTCACTCAGGAAATCGGGCACTGGCTCCCAGCCACCCAAGAACAGAATGGCAAAGAGCAGGCTTAGGACGTAGAGCTTGACGTACGACGCCCCCATCGTGAGACCGTATAGTATTCCGCTGTACTCGGTGAATGGTCCCATCACGATCTCGCTCTCGGCCTCCACAATCTCGAATGGGAACCTAGAGGTTGATAGGAGCATCAGCACGAAGAACGTGACGGCGGCCAGCGGGTTGATGACTATCCCCCAGGCCCAGTCTACCTGTAGCTCTACTATCCTGATGAGGTCCATGCTCCCGTACAGTATCGCCATGGCCAGGGCGGTTATGAACAAGGGTATCTCGTCAGCAGTTATCAGGTAGCCCTCCCTGAGACCTCCTATCAGCCCGAACTTGTTGTTGCTGCCCCAGCCTATGACCAGGTTGAATGCCGGGGCTAGAGTTGTTATTCCTAGCACTAGAAGCAGTGATATGTCGCTCCTGAAGGCGTAGAAATCGTAGCTCACGGGGATCACTATCGTACTGAGATAAGATAACGCGAATAGCAGGATTGGACCAAATATGAAGGGGATCTTGTCTGCCTCCCGCGGAATTATCGGCTCGGCGAATAGGTACCTGAGGAGGTCGGCGACGAGCTGTATGGCGCCTCCAAGCTGCTTCAGGACGTAAAGCGGTCCGTACCTCATCTGGACCTTGGCGGCGATCTTTCTCTCCAGCCATATGATGAACAGCAGGACTGCGAAGGCCGATATCAGCCCTGGGTACACTAGGGGCACGAACACCCAGGGGGAGAACAAGATGTCTAACAGCCACTCGATTATCTGCATCATCTATCAGCCTCCGGCGGGAAGTAGTCAATACTACCGTAAATTGCCGGGATATCCGCTACCCTACAGTTTCGAATCAAGTGCTCGAACAGCACCACATTTCTAAACGACGGAGTAACCATCCTGAGCCTGTACGGCTTGGGAGATCCGTCGCTCACTATGTAGAAGACCACCTCTCCCCTGGCCGCCTCAACTCTTGCCACCGCCTCTCCCTTTGGCGGCTTCAGAGATGCCAGCGCGGCCGGGATCTTTATCCTGCCCTTCTCCGCCATCCAGTCCTTCCACTTGGGTGGGATCATCTTCAGGTATCTCTCCTCGAGTATCGGGCCCTCTGGCAGCTTCTTCAGGATCTGCCTGATCATGTTGATGCTCTCCTTGATCTCGCCGACCCTGACCAGCAACCTGGCCATTGAATCGCCTTCCTCGCGAGTAACGACTTGGAAGTCCAGCTCAGGATACGCGCAGTAGGGCTCTACCTTCCGGACGTCGTATGGGACGCCCGACGCCCTCAGGTTGGGGCCGACTATGCCGAGCCTTATGGCGTCCTCCTTGGTGAGCACCCCTACGCCCTCGAGCCTAGCTCGAGTTACGGGGTTGCTGAAGAATATCTTATCGTAATCTGGGAGCCTCCTCTCGAGGTATCGGAGGGCCTTCTCCATCTCCCCGGCAAATCCAGGAGGCAGGTCCCTCCTCACGCCACCAGGTATCATGTAGGAGTAGGTCAGCCTAGCCCCCGTTAGCCTCTGGGCCATCTCGATCATGATCTCTCTGTCGCCAAACGCCCACATGAAGGCGGTAGACGAGCCGAGCATAATCCCGTGGATCCCAAGCCCGTACAGGTGGCTGTGAATCCTGTTCATCTCGGCCAGCAGGGTCCTCAGCCACTGGGCCCTCGGCGGGGCCTCGATGCCGAGCAGCCTCTCCACGGCCAGAACGTAACCCAGGTTGTGGTTGGCCGTGTCTGCCAGTGGAGGCCTCTCCACGAGAGGGACTATCTGGATGTACTTCTTCGTCTCGGCGAGCTTCTCCACAGTCCTGTGGACGTAGCCTATGTCCGGCCTCAGGCTAACCACCACATCGCCGTCAACCTCTGCCACGAGCCTCATGTGGCCCGAGGCCGGGTGCTGAGGCCCGATCAGAAGCTCCAGTATGTGTTCCTCCTTGCTCATGCGTTGATCCCCTCCACCTTCACCTTGTACTCCTTTCTCAGCGGAGGCGGCCCCTCGTAGGTGTCCGGCAGAAGGAGCCTCCTGAGGCCGGGGTGACCCTCGAACTCGACTCCAAGCATCTCCCACTGCTCCATCTCTTGGTACTTGACGCTGGGCCACACGTCATAGAGGGAAGGCAGCTTGGGGTCATCCCTGGGAACCGACGTCCTCAGGGCGACGATCCACCCCGACAGTCTGGGGTCGGTGTACGAGGAGATGTGGTAGACAACCTCTATCTCGTTCGCCTCCGGCAGGTCGATTGCCGTCACAGCCTTCACGTGGTCAAATCCCGCCTTCCGCATCCGCTCGGCGGCCTCTCTGAGGTTCTCTGGAGAGACCTTCACCGAGACCGACCCCGCCGTCATTTGGATCTCTGGCGACAGGCCTCCGAGTGCCTCTGAAAGGAGGGATCTGAGTTCCTCGGGGACTTCAGACTTTGAGCCCAACGGACTCACCCCTCCTAATCCTCCTCTGCAGTATGATCACGGCTCTGGCGACTGCCTCCGGCCTCGGCGGGCAGCCAGGTATGAACACCTCAACTGGAAGTATGTCCTTGGGCCTGACTATGTTGTAGCTGTTCCAGAAGATTCCGCCATCTATTGCGCATGCCCCCATAGCCATCACGAACTTTGGCTCTGGCATCTGCTCGTAGACCCAGATCGCCGCCTCCGCCATCTTCTTGGTTAGAGTCCCCTCTATCAGCATCAGGTTGCACTGCCTCGGGGCTACAAACGGGAGGAAGCCGAACCTCTCGGCGTCAAATCTGGGGGCTGACGCAGCAGCAAATTCCGCCCCACAGCAGGCCGTGGTGAAGTGGACGGGCCAGAGGGAGAACGAAATGCCCCAATCTCTTAGGCTTCTTATTGGAGTCTTCTCCACGAGCCAGCGAGCGGCCTTCCTAGCTGTGATCTCAAGATCTCCAAGGAGAATTGTTCCGCTCATTCCACAGACCATAACTCCAACCTCCCAGCCAGTCTGAGCCCGAATATCAGGGGCGGGATGAGCAGTAGGATTATGCCGCCAAGCAAGCCCGCCACTCTCGTCACGTATTGGTGGGCCGCCAGGGCCACCAAGAAGCCGTAGATAGCAACAGGCTCAACGGTCAAGAAGATGATCAGATACGGATAGTACTGCATTGTGAAGATACCGCGGGCCCTGCCCTTCGGGGGGTTCCCACACTCGTACCTCTCCCTCTTCTTGGGGAGGCGCCTCGTCGGCGCGAGAACCCTCCCAAGCATGAAACCAATTACCCCGATGCCTACTCCCAGAAGGAGAGCTACGCTGAACGCCAGGAAAGCGCTGGGACCGCTTGGTAGGGGAGGCATGGTTAGCCCCGGTCAGGGGCATAGGTTGTAACTATAAAACATTTTAACACGTGGAGGCGACGGCCTCAGAGCGCGCTCTGTAAGCTCGATATTCAATTCTGGGCACTCTTTCGCTCCCTAAGGATCGAGAATGCGGCAAATTAGTTCTTGCCAGCCTTGTGAGAGTGACCATTAAGAAATGTGGGGGGTTAGGGACCGCGGGGGAGCCTCACGATGCCATGACCTGGAGGCTGAGTCCATAGAGTGAGATAAGATCTCTCCGGCTGGATCTATGGCACTGGAGTCTCGCCGTTAGGCTGTTACACCTAGGAGTAGACCACTTTGGCAGTAAGTATCCAAAAAGGAGGGTTGGGGGAAGTTCACTCACCCTTCAGTCCCCTGAGATACCTGAGGATCGATCTGAGGATGGATACCATCTCCATCAGGACCTGCTTTGCTCCCTCCTTGTCGCCCGATTGCACGTAGAGGTTGAAGTCCTCGAGTAGTCGCTGCAGCTTCTGACGAACCTCGGCGACTCTGGCGGCCGCGTCTGTTCTGTTTGCTTCGATCAGCCTCTGCTCGGCCTCCTCAAGTCTCGAAATGGTTCTCTCGACAGCCTGGACGATCCTATCGGAGCGCTCCAGAAGCTCGTCCTGCAGGATCTCCTTAGCTATCTCCCTGAGCCTGTTGGCCACGCTTACCATGATTCTGTGCGCCTCAGCCACCTTCTGCGCGGCCTCGGCCAGATTCCCCTCCCTCACCAAGGTCTGGGCCTCGGTGAGGAGCGCGTCAGCCTCAGCAAGAGACTCCTTGAGGTCAGAGACGTCGACCCCTAGCTTCTCCAGCCTCTGTACAGCAGATTCGAGCCTCCTCAACGCTCTTCTGTGCCTTGCTATTGCTTCCATGAGCCTTCTCGCAGCATTTAACTCGCCTGGTGACTCCCCAACTGCTATCAGGGCCTCTCTGATTGTGTTGAAGGCCTCCCTAACCTTCTGGGCGGCCGTA
Source organism: uncultured archaeon (assembly GCA_965552295.1). Taxonomy (GTDB): domain Archaea; phylum Korarchaeota; class Korarchaeia; order Korarchaeales; family Korarchaeaceae; genus DRBY01. Next base: position 21,918 of record CBEVRO010000010.1, read on the forward strand.
TCAATGTCCCCCGCTTGGTAGGCTTCCTTGGCTTCCAACATCAGCGAGTCGGCTGTCTGCACGGCCTCCTCAAGCATCTGCGCTTGCTCTTCTAGGCCCTCCTCTCTGAGGTCATTCGCCCTGCTCAGGGTGTATGACCTGAGTCTCTGATAGGTCTCTATTACCTTCTCAACGGCGTTCTTCGAGGGGGTCGCAGATAGGCCGGCGGCCCAGCTCGTGCCCACGAGCGTCAGTAGGCCTATGGCGAGCAGGGTCTTCGCGTGAGTTCCGATCGGTATACCCATCACGTTTTCCACCCCGCTGTCATCACGACAATCCTAGGAGATATGGTACACTTTTGGAACACCCTGAAACGCTCCTGAAATGCCCCTCACACCCTCCAGCTCTCTAGGTATCTCCTTTGCTCCTCGGTTAGCTTGTCTATCTGGATTCCCATGGAGGCCAGCTTGATCTCTGCGACCTTCTCGTCAATCTCCCTCGGCAGGACGTGGACTCCTGGCTCCAGCTCACCGCTCCTCTTGACTAAGTACTCGACCGCCAGCGCCTGGAGTGAGAAGCTCATGTCCATGATCTCAGCCGGGTGTCCGTCCCCGCAGACCAGGTTTACGAGCCTGCCCTCTCCCAGGAGGTAGAGCCGCCTTCCATCCGGCATCGTGTACTCGGTCACGCAAGGCCTGACCTCTCTCTTCCGGACAGCCGTGGACTCCAGGTCTCTCACGCTCACCTCCACGTTGAAGTGACCCCCGTTCGCCAGCAGGACCCCGTCCTTCATTACTTCGAAGTGCTCCCTCCTAATCACATCTACATTTCCGGTTGCGGTTACGAATATGTCGCCGATCTTCGCAGCCTCGCTCATGGGCATGACCTCGAACCCGTCCATGACAGCCTCGAGAGCCCTAATGGGGTCGACCTCGGTGACAATCACTCTGGCGCCAAGCCCTCTGGCCCTCATCGCCACTCCCCTCCCCACCCACCCGTAGCCAGCCACCACGACTTTCTTCCCGGCGATGAGGAGGTTTGTAGCTCTCATTATGCCGTCCCACGTGGACTGACCGGTTCCGTACCTGTTGTCGAAGAGGAACTTGCAGAGCGAGTCGTTGACGGCTATGACTGGGATCTTGAGCGCTCCCTCCCTCTCCATGGCCTTTAGTCGGATTACGCCCGTCGTGGTCTCTTCAGTCCCCCCAATCACATCCTCGAGCAGCTCGGTCCTCGAGGTGTGGAGAGTCGCTAGCATGTCAGCTCCGTCGTCTATCACGACGTTCGGTTCGATGTCAAGGGCCCTGTTTATGTTCTCAACGTACTCTTCCTCGCTCTCCCCCCTCCAAGCGTAGACCCTCACTCCGCGCTCGGCCAACGCGGCGGCGACATCGTCCTGTGTGGTCAGAGGGTTGCTGGCAGCTAGAGCGACTTCGGCGCCTGCTTCCTTGAGCGTTAGAGCCAGGCAAGCAGTCTTCATCTCTATGTGCAGACAGGCTGCAACCCTCAGACCCTCCAGAGGCTTCTCACGTGAGAACCTCTCTCTGACTGCAGAGAGTATGGGCATGAACCTAGAGACCCAGTCTATCTTCTCCGCTCCCGCGGGAGCGAGCGATATGTCCTTGACTCGATACATGGCCACCCCGACCAGATGCCCCAGGTCCGATTACTACTTTTTGGCCGTGAGCTACCCGCGGCAGCGACGTAGGAAAAGCCCTCTCAGGGAGCGTTGACCAGGGAGACGCGCAGGCAGCATACTCCGGCACCGCGTCGTGATGCGTAGTTTTTATCTCAATCTCAATCCATATGGCCTTAGGTGGTCACCAGCGACCGACGGAGATGAGAAACCTCGGGATAAGGCTGAGCGGCCTCCGAAGAGGGCCAGCGACGTGGCGATGGATGAGTACGATAAGATCAAGGATCAGGTTGAGTACGCTGTCAAACCATTCATTAAGGTAAAGGTGTACAAGCCAGAGGGAATTGAGGAAGAGGAGTTTAGGGCTCTGGAAGCAGATGAGGAGTTCGAGAAAGAGGTGGAGAGGCTGGCTCTAAAGTACATCAGGTCGAGGAGGAAGTAGGTTCATGCTCCAGGCCTCCCAGGGCCAGATGGTCATGCTGCTGGTATTTGCCTTCACCATCGCGGCCTTGATCACTGAGAAGTATCACAGAGTTGTGTCCGCCCTGCTGGGGGCTGCTCTGGCCGTCTACTTTGGCTCCTTTGTATACGGGCTCTTCAGCGCAGAGGAGGCGGTCTCCACGTTCATCCACGGGCCCACGATGAGGCTGATCCTCGGAGTGCTCCTCCTGATGGAGGGCCTGGCTAGGTCGGGGCTCTTCCAGTTCGTGGGCCTGTGGATAGTGCGGCTCGTCAGAGGAAGCGTTAAGCTCCTGTTCGTCTCTTTCATGTTCCTGTCCACCTTTCTGACGCTCTTGATTCCTAACCTCCCGGCGATGCTGATCATAGGAGCGATAACAGCCTCAGTGGCCAAGCAGACCCCGATAAGGCTCAGGAAGTGGATAGTCTACGAGGCCATAGCGTGCAACGCGGGGTCCATCGGCCTCATGATAAGCTCCATTCCCAACCTGATAATTGCCTCAGAGTTCGGCTTCATGTTCAGCGACTTCCTCACGCTGACCGCGCCTCTGGCCCTGCTGCTGACTGGGGTAACGACTCTCATCGGTCTCTGGACGGGCGGGCTCACGGAGGGCGGTGACTCCCTCAGCGTAGAGGTGGATCCTTGGAAGGCGGTCAAGAGCAAGTGGGCGCTCGTCAGATCCGCCACCATCTTCACGGTCTTCGTGGGCATGCTGGCGCTGTCCGACAAGACCGGGATACCGATGGACATAGTAGCGCTCATGGGGAGCGTGGCCATGCTGTGGCTGGGGGGAGCCGAGCCAGAGGAGGTTCTGAGGTCTCTAGATTGGGGGACCTTCTTCTTCTTGGCCGGATTCTACGTGCTGATAGGGGCAGAGGAGAGGGTCGGCGTCCTTGACCTGCTCGCCACGTCCGTAGCGCCTCTCTACAGACTACCTGGCCCGATATCCGCTTCCGCGACCCTCTGGATATCCGGGCTGGCGAGCGGCCTCGTCGACAACATCCCGATAACCCTGACCCTCATACCCATCGTCCAGAGGGCCACTCAGACCGTTGGAGTTTCACCCACGCTCATGGCTTGGGCCTTGGCGATTGGCGCAAACCTGGGAGGGAGCCTCACCTACTTCGCCTCGCCTCCATCGCTCGTGGCAGTAAGCATACTGGAGCGAGAGGACCGAGACTTCACGCCCTGGGACTTCATGAAGGTTGGAGCTCCTCTAACCTTCTTGCATCTGGCTTTAGCCGACGTTTACCTCCTCATCAGGCTCACGCTCTGATTCAGCGAGTCCCCTAGTGAGCAGCGCCGTGAGGCGGTCCAAGAAGGCCTCGAACTTCTCGCTGAACAGCCTGTAGATGCTTTTCGCCATATCGTAGGCCAAGAGGACTCCCAGGGCTAGGAAAGCCAGTGATGGAATGAGCCTGATCCTCTCAGAAGGTATCGCAGAGATCAGGGGGGAGAGACCGTACCACGCAAGGGCTAGACCCATGAGGTAGATGAGGTCCTGGCCGATCCTCCTCACTCCGCCGACCTCCTCCAGCCCGAGCGCTTGCGAGAGCCTCCTCGCAGAGAGGTCGAGGAGCCAGAGCAGTTCTGACAGAGCGTGATAGCCAAAGTAGACCACGGCTGCGAATCTGAGAATGCCCACAATCTGGAATCCTTGGATCCTGAAGCCGAATAGGCTCGCGTCGTAGTCTGCGAGGATCCTACCTAGCAGGTACAGCAGCGCCATGGCTGCGGCTAACTTGACGAAGCTCGTTATCAGTCTCCCCAGCCTAACCCTTACCTCTTCAGCGGAAATTTGTTTAGACGGGCTGCCTCTAGTAGATTCAGCCAATTCTGGCTCCAAAGAGAGCTTCCTCTTTCCGACGTTTAAGAGTTTCCGAAGCGCGTCTCAGACCCACGACGCGCTCGGCTCGGTCTCGGCTCCCCTGACCGAGAAGGCTGCACCCCGGTCTAGGGGAGCACAACCCACCTACATACCGCCAGCTGACTATATGAAGCGCTTAATCGTCCTCAGAGGTGGAAGTGCGCTCAGGGGTACTCCACCCTGGCCGCCCGAGCCACCGAAGGGCTCCTCACTTTTGATACTCTGATGAGATACAGCATTATTGCAACACGCTTCCCTAGCAGAACGGCTGACTTTCAGCAATTTGCTCGGGCCGATCTCCATTTGTATGGTCGATATGGTGCATCAAACATCTTTTAAAAGAATTCGCGGGTCATAGGCACAGGAGGCTCCTCTATTCTTAGTAACACCAAGTCATTAATTTCGTAACACATTTTTACTGCAGTCCAAGCGAGAGCGGGGGTGATCAAGAGCGCACATACCCGACGGTTATCTTGACCCAGTCATCTGCGCTATCTTTTACGTGATCTCC
>CBEVRO010000011.1:0-26011 GCA_965552295.1 uncultured archaeon
TTATCGAGATGGCGAGCATAAATAGAACCGCCAAGAGCAGGGTCGAGGGTCCGCGCTTTACGTGCCTTCTCGGCCTCTCAGGGGGGCCATAGAGCGACCGCATCTCTCTTAGATATTTCCTCTTCAGTTTCCTGTAGGTTTCTTCAGAGACCTTACCTTCGCGATAAGCTCTTTCGAGTTTTCTTAGCCTCTCCTTGGGGTCGTAAGGCCGAGAAGAGGTCATTATACTCAAGCTGAAAGCTAAAACAATTAATCGTAACTCACATGACCGGAGACCCTCAGGGAACAGCGACCTCAAGTTTTGAAGCTGAAATTGAACCTGAGCAGAGTGACGAAGTTCTCAATTCGCTCCCTTAGGTGCCAGGTGGAGCCCATGGCCCCGACCCTTGGGGCCACCTCTCTCAGCTCGCGGAAGTGGACGACTATCCTGGCATCCTCTATGGCCTGGACTAGGTGACCCATGAGGTTGTCCAGCACGACATTGAGGGCAAAGCGACCCAGATCCCTGACGCTGGGCTTGAAGTAGGCATTGCTGAGCACAGTGAACTCGTGCCTCTGAATCGTCCTGACGAGCCTATCAGGCTCCAGCGGACTCTCGTCGTCGAAGAAACCTGAGGTGAGGAGGGCCAGGAGCCTGGGGTTTACCTTCTCTCCCTTCTTCCTGGTCAGGGCCTCGATCATGTCGTCAAGCCTAGCGTCGGGGCCTCCAGCAGAATAATAGGCGTCGAACAGGTCCCTGGCCTCTCCATTCTCGATTTCCTGCCCCTGCGCCTCCCCGAGGTCCACCAGGGCACCGGGTTGTCATCCGACCTGGCCCAGCCCAGGAACGTCTTGGCGTAGCTCTTGTAGGCCTCGACGGTCCTCCGCTCAGGCCTTTCGCCCTGAGCTTCTCCAAGAACCGCCTGTAGTCCTCCTCGCTAGCCTCCAGGGGGCTTCCCGACCTCGGCCACGAAGATCCTTTTCAGCTAAAGGAGGTCGCGGAGACTTCTTGATTCTAGGATGGACAGGGGCAAGAATAAGGCGCAGATGGGAGAGCTTCATGATACCCAGAGAGCTGTGAGGACTGAGAGGAGGAAGAGAATCGCGGCTGTGATCATCAGCCTCACGCCCGTCTTGATCTGGTGCTCTCTTGCCTTGTGCCTCAACTCGGCGTGGCGTCTCAGGGCCTCGGGGTTGAGGCTCGTCCTCAGAATGGCTCCAGTCTCCGCGAATCCTCCGAGGTAGTAGGCCCCCAGCCCGGCGAATATCGCAGACTCCAAGAAGAACATGTTTGAGAGCGCGTACTCGGATGCAAAGAGCCAGGGGAGCCGCTCCGAGAGTTGATCACCGAACAGGAAGAGCACCAGCAGATTTGCGAGGGATGTGCCTAGGACCACGGCAAGTATGTTCACGAGGAATTGATACCTGCCGCGTTCTGCAGACATACCGTAACCTCTCAACGGCGACGGCTAATATCTGTTTCTGTTTCAGAAATGAACGTTTTTCGAATCAGAAGAAGAGAAATTAACTCGACCCCTCCCTCTAATAAGGCTCTCTGTAGTAGCGTATCCTCTGCAGGTGGTAGTCTCTGATGACCATCCTGGCGGCCTCTGCTAGGTTAGGCTCCCCCGTGCTCGCGTAGATGAGGTTCTTTGATCTCGCGATGGACTCCAGTATCTGCAAGGGGTCTCCCTCCTCCACGCCGTAGACCCTGTTGACCTCGCCCGGTAGTCTCCTCATCACGTCGGCCAGGAAGGCCAAGGCTGGCTCCACCGGATTCTCTAGGACCTCCGGCCTAACCCCCCTGAGGACCATCTCGAGCGGGTCTCCCTCGGGAGGGAGTATTCCTGGAGAGTCGACCAGGTACAGCCCCCTCTCTATCCTGTACAGCTGGAAGTGCCTCGTGTAACCGGAGCTCCCTGGCACGGCGCTGGTGCTGGCCGAGTGCCTGCCCTTCAGGACGTTGATTATGGAACTCTTCCCGACCTTGGGGTAGCCTACGACGAGGATCTTGGAGGGCCGCTCTGGGGCCATCCTCTTTAACTCCTTCCTGAGCCTCAGCGTGCCGAGTCTCTTTGTGGCGCTTACGGGGAGTACTCGATGTCCTTCCTCGCTAATCAGATTCACCCACTCCCAGAGCACATCTTCTGGGATCAAGTCGGACTTGTTGAGCGCTATCAGAAGGAGGCGGCCCTTCTCAGTCACAGCATTTTCCACGGCTCTGCTCCTAGTGACGTCGGGGGCCCTGGCGTCTACGACCTCAAGCACTATGTGGACGTCGTTGAGCATCCTCTTGATGTCTCTGAGCGTGGCGACCCTCATGCCCATGAGGCATCCAAGCGCGCCTAAGCTGGGGAAACGGCTTAAACGGTGCCGCGCGTCAAGTGTGAGAGACCTAGATGTCGAGTCCAGAGGAGGCCCTTGAGGAGATTGCCGAGGAGATTAGGTCTTGTAAGCTCTGTCCGCTCCATCTGAATCGAACAAAGGCCGTTCCGGGCGAGGGAAACCCGAGAACATCGCTGATGCTTATAGGCGAGGCTCCTGGGAGGACAGAGGACCAGACGGGCAGGCCCTTCGTTGGGCAGGCGGGGAAGATCCTCGAGGAGGCGCTGGGTAAGGCAGGATTGAAAAGAGAGGGCGTATTCATAACCAACGTCGTCAAGTGCAGGCCCCCCAACAACAGGGACCCCAAGCCAGATGAGGTCAGAGCCTGCGAACCGTACCTGATCAAACAAGTGAAGATTATATCGCCGCGAGTGATACTCACGCTGGGGAGGCACAGCACGGCCCTCGTGTTCTCCTGGGCGGGGCTCCCGTTCAGGTCGATAATGGCGGTTCGAGGGAGGCCAAGACGCCTGAGCATTCACGGGCTCAGCGTGATGGTCGTGCCCACGATACACCCGGCCGCCAGCCTCTATAACCCGAGGCTAAGGTCTCTGCTGGACGAGGACGTGCTGACGGCCTCCAGGTTGGCGCGGGGAATTGGACTTGAGGGGGCTCTCGAGCTGGAGTGAGCTGGAGTCGCTGTTCGACAAGCTCAGTGAGACGTATCTCTCCCTTGATGTGAGAGTTGTCGCCGCTAGGATGGGGGGAGAGCTTCACCTGCTTAGCGGGAGGGTCCTCCCACTTCCTTCGAGGAGAGCCAGGAGCAGGGAGAAAGTCTCACTAGACCACTCCCTAGTTCTGCTCAAGGAGATATCGGAGCCTCAGAGTCTTCCCGGTCTCATGGAGGCCGCTCCCTCCGGGCTTCTCAGCGTTGCCGGAGCGAGGATAGAGACAAGGCCCATCTCGGCTGCCGTCTCCGATAGAATGCCTTGGCTGGAGTCGCTGGTCTGGATGTTCCCCTTCCCGCTCTTCTCTGGGGAGCTGACGTTCGTCGCCAGGCCACCTCAGCAAACAGGGCCAGTTGTGGTCGACGGGAGGGCGTATGAAGACCTGGTGTCCCTCATAAGGCAGGAAGTCGTCGTCCCAGAGGGCATCCCTCTCTGGGAGAGAGGCAGAGGATTCATGCGATTCCTCCTGCCGATCTACGCGCCAATAATTGGGGTCAAGGTGGCGGGAGAGTACGCTGTAACGAGCGTCCTCTACCACGAGGCCCTGGAGGGGAGGGTGAGGCTGCTCCCTGCGCTGAGGGGTGAGGGAGTGGAGGACTCGCCTGTAAGCCTCGAGGGAGTGTCTAGAGCCGGCTCACTAGTCAGAGCGAAGGCGAAGGTCAGGGTGTCAGGCTCAGAGGGCGGCTCGCTTATCCTGACGGTGGACGACGTGCCGGTCGACCAGGTTTCTGTTTACCCGAGGAGAGTGCTGTCTTCAGAGAGGATGTCGGCCCTCAGCCACTTCGACAGAGGGCTCTGGAGGCTGAGGAGTTGGCTGAGGCAGAGCAATGGCATGGACGGCAGGAACTTCGAGTACGCCGTCTCCGCTCTATTGTACGCGTTGGGCTTCGACTCGCTCTGGATAGGGTACATGCCAACAGACGCGCCTGACGTGGTGGCGATGGGAGGAAACTGCGTGCTTCTGGTCGAGTGCACGGTAGCCCCACCCAAGCCCGAGAAGATCGCCATACTGGCGGCAAGAGCAGAGGATCTATCCTACGCCACTGGGATGACGGTCACTCCAGTGCTGTTCTTCGTCGGAGAGGTGAGCGAGCTTGAGCCCGACGCCGCAGAGGAGGCTAGGAACGACGGCGTCATCTTGGTGGATTCAAGCCGCATCGAGGCCCTGCTCAGGGCGGCCTCGTCTGGAAGCGGACCTGAGAGAGCGTTAGAGATAATGAAGATCCCTCAGGAGCGGCTCGCAACCTACAGAGAGGGGAGGAGGGAGATCCTCTGGGAGTGGCTTCGCGACGACCTGCTGCCTGAGGTCAGAGTGCTTCTGAGGAGGCCTAACCGCCACCGAGCATAACAGCCCTTCTGACCTTGTTGAGGGCTTCCCCTTCTCCCCTGGCCCTCACGTGCGTCTGCTCCAGTCTGATAGGTCCAACCTCCCTGTGCCCGGCGGGGCTTAGCTCAACCTCTACATCTTCAGCTAGGATGATTATCTTGGGCGAGAGACCCTCTTCTCTCAACGCCTTCACTATCCTCTTAGCAGCCTCAGGGAGGGGCAAAGAATACACGCCCTTCAGCTCCAAGAGCCATCAGCTCCCACTGGGGGAAGCTTGGATACGAATGCCAAGAACTTCTCCCTACAGGATGCGCAGAGCTTCCAGCCCTTTGCGTCGGTGTCGGCGATCGTATTGCTGAAGCTCATGACGCAGGCCCTATTGTCGCAGTGCTTCAACCCTAGAGTGTGACCCAGCTCGTGGACAGCCTCCTTCAGTGCTCTGATTGCCAAGCCTTTGGAGTTCACGCCGATCGTCAGCCTACTCAAGTAGATCACCGCGTAAATGCCCCCAAGCTCGGCTTGCCCGAACACGAAGTTGAGGTCTCTGGCGTACGCGTCGGCGGCCATGACGCCCAGCACCCTGCCGTTCGGGTGCGTGACGGTGACCTTCCTGAGCGTTCTCAAGACCTCCTCAGAGACGAATTGCCCCCTAGACTCCTCAAATGCGGACTTCGGAACCACGATGGATGGGCCTATATGGATTGTCGAGAACTCGATGGCTTTCGGTATGTTTTTTGATAGGAACTCCAGAAGCCACCTAGGAGGAGAGGCGTTACTCTTGGGATCTATTAAGGGCACTATTGTGATCGGTATATTTCTCTTCACGGCACGCATCCCCCGCACAGCTCTGGGCTCTTCGTTTAAATTTCCCCCAGCGTCGAACGCGCGATGAGACGCCTCTCAGAGGCTGTAGGCGCGCTTAAGGTGCTAGTGAGGACTGGCTGGTCACAAGCAGGGGTACCACAAGGTCTGGCTGAGACCGTCGGATCCCACACGTTCGAGTCAGCCGTGCTGGCCTTGATGCTCTCCATGGAGGCGAGGAAGAGGGGCGTTAACGTCTCTCCGGAGAGTGCCGCCACACTCGCTCTGGTACACGATTTCCCAGAGGCCGTTCAGGGAGACCTGCCTCCGTGGACGAAGAGGAGGTGTCGCGATAGCGATCTGGAGGCCTTGGCTGAACTCAAATTGGACGAGTTCTCAGGACTGCTGAGGGAATTCTTGAGCGAGGACTCTTATGAGGCGATCATAGCTAGGGTTGCGGATCTCCTCGCCACCGCCTCTCAGGGCGCCAGGTATGGGCGCATGGGGCTTACGAGGGCAGCCCAGATAGGATCTGCTTGCCTCAAGGAAGCTGAGGAGGAAGCCAGCAAGATCCCAGAACTCGCGAGTTTGGTTCGAGAGCTTTTCAGCTGGCTGAGGGATGAGCTGTCTGAGTATCCTGCGGCCGAGGGGGGCTGGTTCGACTGAGCAACGATGAGAAGGCCAGGCTCAGGGAGTTCGTCTGGAGGAGGCTAGAAGAGGCAGGAGTGGCGAGGTTCCCCAGGCCAATCCGCGGTAGGATACCCAACTTTGTTGGGGCAGAGAAGGCCGCCGAGAGGATAAGAACCCTGCCTGAGTACCGTTCGGCTCGCGTCATATTCTGCAACCCAGACTCTCCTCAGGCGCCGGTCAGGCGCATGGCGCTGGCCGATGGAAAGCTGGTAGTTATGGCGACTCCCAGGCTGAGGAGCGGCCTGCTCCTCCTCGACCCAGAGCAGATACCTGCCCGCGACTACCGAAAGGCGGCAACAATCAGAGGAGCATTCAGATTTGGCAGGCCGGTAGAGCCCTGGGACATCAAGGTGGATCTTAAGGTAGTCGGCTCCGTGGCCGTGAGCAGAGACGGCGCCAGGCTGGGTAAGGGACACGGCTACTCCGACCTAGAGTATGCCATCCTGAGAGAGGTTGGAACAATAGGGCCCGACACACCCGTGGTGACAACGGTTCATGACCTGCAGGTGCTGGAGTACATCCCCCGCTCCAAGCACGACGTGCCCGTCGACGTGATAGCCACGCCGACTAGACTATTCAGAACGCCGCGCCAAGAGAAGCCCACTGGAATAGACTGGGAGAAGATCTCCGATGAGCTTTTGGAGGAGATACCTCTCCTCAGAAGGCTAAAGGAGTTCTCTGCGGATCAACAAGGCGTAGATTAGGCCCACGGTGTGCGGACGCTCTTTGTTTGAACCTGTCCGAGTGACGCAGCTGAGTCAAGCTTATTATTCTCTCCCAATAAGACTCCGGTAGAAAGTGGTCATGGAAGAGAGAATAGAGGGGGAAAGACTCAGAGACCCGATCACGGGCCTTCCGATAGACCTTCTTGCCTGGGAGGAGATTGAGAAAGAGCAGCAGATCGTCAGAATCAAGGCAGAGAGGCGGCGACACAAGTTCGTCACAATAGTGGAAGGGCTGAACCTACCGAGGGACATGATGAAACGGCTCCTCAAGGATCTAAAGAGCAAACTGGCATGCGGTGGGACATTCAAAGACGGCTACATTCTGCTTCAAGGGGATCACCGCAGGAAGGTAAAGGACATACTTGTCAGCGAGTGGGGGATAGAGAAGGAGAAAATAGAGATCGAGTGACCAAAGGCCAGCAGCGACAATTGCCTATATTTACAGCAACCGACATATCGCAGCGCTAGGGGCTGAAGATGAGGTATAAGATAGTCGGAGATAACCTTCAGATGGTCATAATCGAGCTCGAGCCTGGCGAGAAAATCTACGCGGAGGCCGGAGCGCTGAACCACATGTCGGGGAACATTAAGCTCGAGGCGAAGGTTAGGGGCGGGCTGATGCAGGGCCTCATGAGGAAGATCGCTGGAGAGACCTTCTTCGTCACCGAGTTCTCCGCCGAGGGTGGTCCGGGCGTAGTCGCATTCTCTGGAGTCTTCCCTGGGAAGATAGCCAAGCTCGAGTTAGACGGGACTAAGGAGTACTACGTTCAGAGGGGCGGGTTCCTAGCGGCCACGGAGAGCGTTGAGGTTCTTCCTGGGATAGCCAGAAAGCTTGGCGCGGCTCTGTTCGGTGGAGAGGGTCTCATCATGGAGAGGGTCAGAGGCTTCGGCACAGTGTTCATACACGCCGCAGGCGACTTCGTCGAGTACGATCTCAAGCCTGGACAGACCCTCAAAGTCGACACAGGGCAGCTGGTGGCTTTCGAGTCGACGGTCGATTACGACATCCAGAGGGTAGGAGGCATACGGTCGATCCTGTTCGCTGGAGAAGGCCTCTTCTTGGCTAGGTTGACAGGGCCGGGCAAGGTCATACTGCAGTCGATGAACGTCCAAGCGTTGGCGTCCAAGTTGGCCAGATACATGCCTTCGTCTGGCGGTAGGAGCTTTGAGATCTCGCTGTTCGGATGAGCGGTGGTTTGAACATGAGAACGCGTGATGCGCTTATCCTGGCAGCCTTCATAATCTTCCTGATGGCTGTGGGCGCTCTGGCGGTGATGCTACTCATCAGGTACCTCCCTCTCGTCATAGCTGTGCTATTGGCGCTCATTGTCATCGTCCTACTCGCGCGCGCTCTGATAGCCGTCGTGGCGGCGATCGCCGGCGCGGTTGGAGCCGCCTACTACGCGCTCAGGAGCCAGCCTGAGGAAGAGCTAACCGAGCCCATCAGGCTTGAGAACGCAAAAGAGGTAGGTAAAGAGGAGGGTTAAATAGCGCCCAGCCTTTTCAGGGCCTCTCCGTACTTTATCAGGCCCACCATCGCTCTCGCGGCCCTCTCAGGGGTTGGGTAGGCTGGCACACTCAGCTCGTCGAATCTCTCTCTGAAGGCGACCCCGTAGGCTCCCTGACCTATGTCTGCAACAAGGACGGGTTTGTTGCCCCTCTTCGCTACCTCAGCTATCCTGTCTGGAAGGTCTGAAGTCAGGCCGGGCACGTGGTGCAGCGGGAGGGCTATTATCCCGTCGACCTCTGGGGCGTCTACCAGAACTTTCAAAGCCTCCACAAAAGCGTCGTCGGTGGCGCTTCCGGTCACGTCCACGGGGTTCGCGATGGAGGATATTGGAGGGATTACTCCCTCCTTCATTAGCGCCTCCAGCTTGGCTCTAGTCTCCGCCGACAGGGGTACGACCTTTGCGCCCCTGCTCTCTAGCTCATCTGCCGTCATGACACCAGCTCCTCCGCCGTCTGTCAGAACTGCAACCCTCCTGCCCTTGGCAGGAGGCTGCATCGACAGAGCCTTCGTGACATCGAAGAGTTCCTCAACCTCATAGACCCTTACGACGCCGCTCTGCTTGAACGCGGCCGAGTACACCTCGTCCGCTCCTGCCAATGCTGCGGTGTGAGAACTCGCCGCTCTCGCACCAGCAGAGGTTCTACCCGCCTTAAGTACGACCACGGGCTTCTTGGGAACGGTCCTCCGCGCCGCTTCAACGAACCTCCTGCCCTCCTCTATGGACTCGGCGTAGATCACTATCACCCTAGTCTTAGGATCATCTGCCAAGTACTCCATCAGCTCTACTTCGTCCACGTCGGCTTTGTTTCCGTAGCTGACGAACTTGGCTAGGCCGAGGCCCTCTCCTGCCATGTAGTCAACGCACGCGACGCCGAATGCTCCAGACTGCGTTAGCAGGGAGATGTTGCCCGGCCCAGGTCTCGGGAGGGAGGGAAGCGTCTTACCTCCAATCTCCTTGAAGTAAGGCAGGAACATTGTGTCGACGCCAGTTTCCGGGCAGACCACCCCAACGCAGTTCGGTCCCACGACCCTTATCCCGTGCTTCTTGGCTACTCGAACCAGTTCCTCCTGAAGCTTTACTCCCTCACCTCCAACCTCCGCGAACCCTCCTGAAATCACTATCACGTGCTTGATGCCCTTGGCACCGCACTCTTCGAGGACGGCGGGGACTATCCTCGCTGGCACGACGACCACACCCAAGTTCACCGGCTCGGGGAGTTCTGAGACGCTCTTGTAGGTCGGGACACCCAGTATCGGCTCAGTCGCTCTAGGGTTGACTGCGTAGAGCCTCCCCTTGTAGAGACCCTTCTCCTTGTTCTCAACCATCACTCTCAGGAGTTCGTGGCCTACCGACCCTGGTTCGCGAGACGCCCCTATGATAGCCACAGATTCAGGGTAGAAGAAGGGGTCGAGCTGCCCCACGGGTATCCCGCGGGGGCCTTTCATTATTTCGTTAAAAATTCTTCAATGTTACCCGGTCCGCGTCCTAGTCGCTGCCTCCTCCCTGCTCTCCGCCGAGACGAGGAGGTGCCTCTCAACGGCTTCGATGTAGGCTTCAAACTCTTCCCTTGGGGTATCCTCCATCTTAGTCAGCTCCTCCTCATGCACCTCATAGTAGAGCCTAGCTTCCTTGAGTAAGGAGGGGAGCCTAACGAACTCCGGTTCAACTAAGAGGATCGCAACCTCAAAGTACTTCGAGCCTGGTGCGACGGCTAGACCTTCCCTAACATCAAGGCCCGCTATCTTCTCGCTCAGGAGTTCCTTGGCCTCAAACACCGCCTCTACATTCAAGTACTCCTCCGGACCTCTCACGACCAAGGCGGCCTTTAGGGCAGTCCCAGGCTTCACCTCGGCTAGGCAGCCCTCCCGGAGAGCGGCCTCAGTCAAGAACTCTAGGCTGCCACCCACAGATTCCACTCTGGCCCTCATGTAGCAGGGGACGGTCAAGGAGGCTTCGAAGAACCTTAGTATGGACTTGAGGTCTTGGGAGTCGAATGTCGTCTTGTACCCACCTCTCAGAGGCTCAACGTCGGCCGCGGAGACCGCCACTAAGCACTTACCCATGAGTGAGTTTATCCTGTCGAGTATCTGCTCGTCGGTAAGATCAGGCTCGTCTCTCAAGACGATCTCACGGGCTATCTCATTGTCCAAAAGGATCAGAGAGTCGACTCTCCCAAGCATGTTTGATATCGCGATGGCAGAGTTGTAAGCAAACCTCATGCTCTCCTTAGGAAACTTGAAGGGGAGGACTCCGACGGAGATTATAGGCTGCGTGGGCTGTCCCGAGTCTGCTAAGATCTGCTTGACGTACTCAGCGACGACAGGCATGGACCCGCTGCCGGTTCCGCCCCCGAGCGCGGCGGAGAGGACCACGCTTGTAGACTCGGATATCCCTCTCTCTGAGACCGCCCTGACGAAGAGTTCCTTACTCTCTGGCTCCATCATTGCCTTCATGGAGTCCTTCCAGCGAGCGCCAACTCCGGCTCCACCGAACTTCCCAAAGAGGTAGAAGCGGTCTCTAAGCACGCTGAGCTTGGCTCTATCCGAAACGGAGGTGTTGAACACAACGGCGTCTATCATAGCGGAAGGGGTCTCGCCGGAGAAGGTTTCGTAGGTTTTGTCGATAATGGCCCCTCCGGCTCCGCCAAGGCCTATGCCAAACCATCTCATGGAGGCACCTCTTCGTCACGCCCTGTTGGGAGATATTATTAACAGTCGCCAGTCACTTACGGAATTCTTCTGGCTATCTTTCTCCCCATCGCCGTCAGGCTGGACAATACCTCCTCTGCCTTCTCTTGAGATGCTTGGGTCTTAATAGCCTCGATCTCTGAGACCAGCTCTGCGATGGTTTCTGAAGTAGTCCTCTTTGACAGCTCACTCACCAGAATTGCTAGAGCATCTATTAGAGCGGTGGGCTCGGCGATCTCTGGAATCTTCACCTCAGGGACGCGCTCTAGGGGGACTGGAGGTTTGACCTCGGCTGGTGTGGGTGGGGCTTCTACCTTCTCGAGAGGTGGAGCTGGCACTTCTGGAGGAGGCGCGGGTATGGGCGGAGCCTCAGGCTTAGCAACCTCCACTTTAGGCTTCGGGGGGGCTGGAGGCTTTACCTCTCCAGGAGGCTTGACAGCAGCGATTCGATCTCCAACAAATCTGACGAGCCCCTCCTCAGTGAGACGCTTGGCAGTCCAAGCTCTCCACCTCTCAGGTATCTTTTCTAAGCTGTCCAGCCTCAGCTCACGCTCAGATTCTAGCCTTGAGAGGATGTACTCCTTCCAGTATGGATAGAACTTCTCGGCATCTGAAACTGCTTCTAAGTACTCCGATAGCTTTCGCTTCACCTCTTTAAGCGGTGCTAGGGCTTTCCTGGCCCGCTCCTCAGGAGCCACCGATGGGATCTGTAGAGCTGCCCTTACCGTAGCCAGCACAGCGTCGCCCTCAGACACGAGCTTGAGTTGCTCGGACAGGGGTCCTGCCTTTTCCTCCGCGCGTTTGATGAAGATTAGTAGCTCCAGGTTCTCCTTGATCTCCCTGACCTCCTCAAGCACTTTGTCCACATCCTCGGGATCTCTCAACTTCGTACCCGCGCGAATTGAGGACAGCTTGACAGCGAGGGCACCCATCAGAGCTGTAAACGCATTTGTGTTGAACTCTTCGTCGAGCAGGTCCGCAGCCCTTTCTGCTTCGGGGATCATCGCGAACGTGGTCTCAAGCTCGTTTGATAGCTTCTCCAGCCTCTCGGACTCTGCCGCTAGGTTGGCCAGCGCCTTCTCTTCTATCGCTCTGAGGTCAGCTAGGGCTATCTCCAGGCACTCTAGATCCTCTGGAGGGCACCTCCTCTCTATCCTTGCTACCCTGGCCTCGATCCACCTCAGGGAGTCTTCCAAGTACAGGGGCTCTATGCCCACCTCGCGCAGTCTGTCAATCTTAAGCCTGAGAGACTCCATCTCTCCTCTGACTTTGGACAGCTCTGCGGTGAGGGCCGCTCTCACCTCCTTAGACTTGGAGAGCACCGTCTGAATCTCCTTGAGCTCAGAGTCGATCCTCTGGGTCTTAATGAGAGAGGTCTCCAAGTCGGCTGGCGTTTGGATCGGAGACTCTAGCAGCTCAGCGATCTCGCCAAGTATTGCCTCGAGCCTAGATGCGATCTCAGAATACCCGCCGCTCTTGGCCGCCTTGAGCAGCTCTCGGGCCTCCGTCTCCATGGACTCGAGCTTCTTGGCAAGAATCGACCTAGCCTCCTCTTCTATGGCCCAAAGGACGGCTTCCAGAGAGTCCATGAGGGACTCAATCTTCGGAGAGTACCTCTTAGCAACGCCCCCCTTTCTGAACGCTTTTCCCAGAACTTTAGCGAGCGGCCCGGGTTTTGAAGCGACATCCTGGTCTTGAGATAATTCGTGGACCAGCTCGCCTACCTTCTCCGCTATTTGCGCCAGCCTCGGCGCCAGCTCATCGACCTGAGGGCTGCCCAAGTCGGCCAGCCTCTGCAGAATTCCGTCCCCCCTAGCAGTCATGAGAAGCAGGAGCCCGAGTGCGTCTAGTATGCCGGCGAGTCTAAGATTCTCAAGCATATTCTCAGCGACTTCAGGCGGTATGCCTCTCCTTTGAAGCTCCCTCAGTATGTACTCTCTGTCGACCCCATTACTTGCCAGATTCCAGCACCTCTCAAGATGGGTTAACCCAGCCAGGACTATATTATCCATGACTAAGCAGGGTGAATGTCGAAGAAATTCCGGGCCAATCTCGTGGCCCAAGCGTACATCTTCCCGTCCTTCCTCCTAACGCCAACTAGCCCCTCTCGCTTCAGCTTCTTGACGTGTCTGTACGCTGAGGTTCCTCTGATCCTCGCGAGATCAGACAGAAACATTCCTCCCTTCTCCAAGAGGACTGCAAGAGTCTTTAGCTCGGCCCTGCTCAGTTCTGGCTTTGGAGCCAGCTTACCAACAACCTCTTGAAACTCAGGTCGCACAGTCATGTACCAGCCGCTCGGCCTCCTCTCTATCGTTATCGACCGGCCCTGATAGTACGATCTCAGAGAGCTTACCGCCTCAGAGATGAGATCGGTGGGTACTCTTGCTATTTTGGCTAGCTCCTCGTCGCTGAGGGGCCTTCCGGATATGAAGAGAGCGGCCTCCACGATTAGCTCAAGGTTCCCTGACACGCTTCACCTCGACTAGTATCTCGTCAAAAAGACTATCTTGGAAAAGGCCAACCTCGCCCTCCACCTCCAAGTGCAAGAGAGACATCAGTGCCTCGGCTGCCTCCTCCCTGCTCCTCGCTAGCCTGCTGAACGGGACGACTCCCCCACTGGACTCCCTCATGAGTTCTAGGAGACGCAGCCTCACTCTCTCGAGGTGCTCAGCCAGACTCAGAGCGATGGCGACGATCCTCGACAATCCCTCCCCGGCCTCTCTCTCAAACTCTCGGGCCCACTTCCTAGCAGACATTATCTCCGAGAGCCTGGGCTTTCTCAGCGGAATCCTCCCGAGAAGTGGTTGAGGCTCCGGCACTGAGAGCTTGATCCTTTCTGGCCTCCTCTGGGGCCTCTGGGGCGTTTGTTTTGTTTCTGGTTTTATCAGAGCCTCTGCAGTCCGCCTGAGTTCTAGCGCTAGCGTGTATAGAGCCCTTGCAGCCTTGGAGAGGTCCCTAGTGCGCCTAAACTCGGCCAAGATGGCCCTGATTCTATCCTTGAGCCTCGCTCCGAGGGAACTCGTCTAGCTTCACCCCCACGATCTTAGACTCTCCGTTCAGCATTCTGACGCCCAGAATAGCATCAGCCTCCTCCAGAGTGTCCTTCTTCAGCGAGATTATTATCACCTGAGCTCCGCGAGTCACCATCTTCTTGAGCAGGGCCGCGTACCTCTTGCAGTTCCTGCCGTCTAGCATCATGTCAGCCTCATCGAAGAAGTACAGGGGGCTTGGTCTGACGCTCTGGAGTGCGTATATGAAGGCGAGGGCGGCTAGAGACTTCTCCCCGCCGGAGAGGGATTCCATGGGAACCTCCCCCTTGTCGGGTAGGTTCACCTCGACGAGCAGCTCCAGCTTGGGCCACGAGCCCACGAGCCTCACGCTCCCCGCTCCGCCGAGCATCTCCCTCACGGCCTCGTTGAAGGCGTGAGAGATCTTCTCAGCAGTTTCCGTGATCACCCTGTCCCGTTCTGCCATCAGCTCATCGAGAGCCTTCAGTATGGAGCGTCTCGCTTCTTCGAGCTCATCCAGAGTCCTCGACATTTCCTCCAGCCGCTCCTCCTCCCTCTTCAGCTCATCGAGAACCTGCGGTCCCACTACTGGCAGCGTCCCTAGCTTTGCGGATAGGCTTGCGTACTCCAGCTCGGGATCTTCGGAGTCGGCCGGCTCTACATCGGCCAGCTCCTCCAGCCTAGCCTTTAGCTCGTCCAGCCTCTCGAGAAGCCTTCCCCTCTCCTCGGCTATGGCCCTCATCCTCCTCTCGTAGGCCAGCCTCTCAGCCAGCGCTCTCTCCAGTATCTCCCTGAGTTCGTTTATTCTCTTCCTGACCTTCGCCAGAGCTTCTTCTACCTCCTGCGCTCGATCAGGCGGAGGAAGGGCCTTCAGCCTCTCCTCAAAGTCTCTAATCTTCTCCTGAATCTTCCGCCTCTCCTCAACCAGCTTGGACAGTCTGTCCCTTAGCCTCCTCTCTTGAGCCGGCGACGGGGGTCTAGACACGAGGCTCCCGTCCCTCTCAAGGACCTCTCCCTCAAGGCTGACGAACCTGAACCTCCCAACGTCAGACTTCGGCACGTCTGCCAAGTCTTCGACCAGCACCGCGTTCCCGACTACAACCCCCACGAGATCTTGGTACTCTGGATCAGCCCTGACGAAATCTCTGAGGAGACCTAGGGAGTAGGAGGGAGGCTCAATCCTTGGAGGGGGCTTCAGGACATCCAGGGGGAAGATCCTCATCCTCCTCCTCAGGTTCTCCCTTCTCAGCGACTTCAGGATCTCCAAGCCCGCCTCCAAAGTCTCGACCACTATGTCGCCAAGTCTGCCGCCTGCTATGGCCCGATAGGCCAGCTCGTAGCCCTCGAGAGGGTGGAGGAGTTCCCCAACAACCCCCACGAATGATGGATGGCTGGTGACGATCCGCGGGGGTTTCTCAACGCCCATCGTAGCTAGCAGAGATCTCAGGCTCTCCAGCTCAGACTCTATTGATTTCTCTCTCTCCTTCAGCGTTGAGAGGCGTATCTCCAGCATGCTGGCCTCTCTGGCGAGCTTGAGGTCCCCAGAGGACTCCAGCTCCCTGAGCCTAGACTCGGCCGCCTTTATCTCCCGCTGCAGCTCCTGTACCTGAGATTCGCTGATCGAGGGGGGTGTTGGAGGGCTCAGCTCGCTCAGCCTGCTCTGGACCTCCTCGAGCCTCTTCATCAGCAAGGTCTTCTCGAGGGAGGTCAGCCGCGACTCAAGCCTCGCCCTCTCGGCGTACGCCTCAGCCTTTGCTCTCAGCCTCTCGACCCTCTCCTCCCTCTCCTTCAACAGGACTCTCGCTACCTCGAGCTTCTCCTCCACCTTCTCTAGCTCTCTGAGCGTTGCCGCCCTCTTCTCCTCAAACTCCTGGACTCCGCTTATCTCCAGCAGGATCTCAGCTCTCTCCCTTGGGGTTGACTCTATCACAGCCGTGACCTCGCCCTGCCCCACGAAGTTGTAGCCCTCAGCCCTCAGCCCCAGGTCGGCTAGAGCGTCCCTAACCTCAGAGGCCTGGGCAAGCTTCCCATTGAGTCTGTAGGTAGAGCCTGACTTGGATACCCTCCTCTCCAGCCGCAAAGCCTTCCCGTCTGACTCGAAGACTAGTTCGACCGAGCAGGAGTCGGCCCCCTTCCTGATCAACCCCCTCAAGCCGGAGGACCTGAGCCAGCTCCCCCTGGCCCCCATCGCGAACAGGATGGCCTCCATTATGTTCGATTTTCCTGATCCGTTTGGGCCTGTGATGGCCGTGAGGTCGCTGGGAAACTCGATTACGGCTGATTTGAACGACTTGAAGTTCCTCAGCTTTAGCTTTGTGAGCCTCACCGAGTTGCTCAGGTGACCACCCTCCTCCCTGCCTCGGTGATGCGGATGAGGCTCCCTTGGGGAGTCTTCTCCACCGAGATCATCCCCGCCTCCTCGAGCCTCCTAGTCCTGCGCCACAGGGTTGTCTTTGGCATGCTGAGCGCCGCCCTCAGCTCGGATAGGTAGGCCTCTCCTCCCATCTGGATCAGCTTCCTGAGGACTGCTATGTCGTCGTACGTCAGTGGAGGCCTTGGAGGCTGAGCCTTACCTTTCTTAGCCTTTAGAGTGAAGATTAGTACTAGGGCCACTACCGCGAGGATCCCGGCTGCGAGGAGAACCATCTGAGCGGCAGAGGACCCGATCCTCGCGCCGAAGCCAGCCTGTGAGCCAGCAGTTCCTGGGATTGGGATGACGTAGCTCAGCCAAGCGGGGGTCTCTATCAGCACGAGCGTCCGATTGTCGTGTGATGTTACTGCGCTCGGGATCTCAGACATCCCAACTAGTACGGCGCCTCGAGGCAGCCAGACCTCGCACTCTCCCAGGTTTGAACTCACATTTACGGTCCAGACGTCGCCCTCCTTGGACGTGATTTGCTGAGTGACATAGCTTAGGTTGATCAGTTCTGCTCCGAACGTCTCGACTAGTATGAACCCGTTTGACTCCGTCGCGTTCAGCGGCAAATCCTCTTCGTCGGTGGCCAAGAGCATCTCCGCGCCAGGCAGAGAGGGAACCTCCTCGATCAGTCCCCCGTCGGCCGCCCACAGCACGGTTACGTAGGCCCACCCGTCCTCGAAGAGGGTGATTCTACAAGCTTGAGGCTCCGCAGAGACCGCGGTTAGTGTTTGAGCCGCAAGGATCACCGCCAGAAACGCCGCGAGCCCCCTCAATCCCATCCCCTAGAGAGATTCTAATCCGTCACCTCGAACTCCAACCTCACGACGCCCCTCCCCTTGCTCTTCCTCTTTGTGATCCGTATTCCACCTACCTCAGCGGTTCTCGCCACGTGAGTTCCGCCGCAAGGGTCGGCCCCGACGCCAGCTATTTCTACGACGCGGATCTCACTGAGACCCTCATGCGCAGGGCCGAGGTGAGAGCCGTATGACTCGAGGAGCCGAGCCGCCTCTTCACGGGGGAGTACGTGAATCTTCACCTCAGCATCCATTCTCACGATTTTGTTCGCCTCTTCTTCGATGCTAGGGAGCTGATCCCTAGTTATGGAAGCCGCGAAGTCCAGCCTGCCGGAGCCAACGCTCAAACCACCTCCAGCTATGTCTACGTGACCCAGCAACCTTCCAACGGCATGCATGAGGATATGCGCGGCCGTGTGGGTTCTCATTATGAGGTATCGCCTTTCCCAGTCTATCTCACCTGTCACTCTCTCCCCCGCGGAGATTGTGCCCTCCAACTTTCCTAGGTGGACTATATCGCCGCCCCTCTCCTCGGTCCACTCAACGGTCAAGGTGCCGTCTCTCCCGCGGATGACGCCCGTGTCGGCTGGCTGTCCCCCTCCCTCGGGGTAGAAGGCGGTTGCGTCGAGCGTAATGACCGACTTCCCATCTTCAATTGCCTCAACCGACAGAACGGTGGCCTCGAATGTCCTGAGGTAGGGGTCCTTGTAGTAGAGCTTCTCGGTTGGCACGATGAGAGTTGAAAACTGCTCGTTAAAGGATTTTTCTCGACGCTGCGCAGGGTTTCAGTTGTGCTGATCGACAGAACCCTCGCGGAGGCTCTGAGAGCGATATAACCCCCAAGATCGAGGCTGGCTGGCGACCTCACGGCAAGGTAGGGATGAGCCATGCGCAACTGGCCTTCTAGGGTCACCACTTTGCCTCTTCCGTGGTCACCGTCAGGTCTACCGCTACGCCGTACTTTGAGACCTCAGATAGGAAGAGTTCGGGGTCAAGATCCCTCTCGGGAAGTAGCACTCCAGGACTCAGCCTCCCCAACGCAATCCACTTTGCGACCGTGCAGGCTGGCCCGGCCACGATCACACCGTGAGCCGAGGCTGGTGGATTGCTCCAAGACCGAGCCACCGCCGTGGCTCTCGCTGAGCACTTCTTTCCCTCCTTCGAACCTTTGGCCTCGACTACGATCGCATCGACATCATTTGGGAGCAACTCCTTTCCCTTGTAGGTCTCTCGCACGAGGGCTCTAAGCACACGCAGTGGTGAGAGCATGCACCCTTCGAGCTCGATCTCACTCTCTGACGCAAATCCCAGCTCGGCGAGCAGCTTGTACTTGAGGTACAGATCCCTTGGGAAGGACAGCTTGTAGTCCACGAGCTTCAGTCCCCTATCTCTGAACGTCTCTCCCACGCTCCAAGTCTCTTGGTGATCTACGTAGTAGCACGTTTGAATGCCTATCGGCTCTGGGAATCGGTACTGCTCCTCACCCCCCATCGGCGGAACTGGTCGAGTTTTGCCCTCAACCCAGATCTCTCCACCGTAGATGAATTCGTCAAGTATCGTTTCGAGCGAGTACGGCACTGGAAGGGGGATTCCGAGGGATTCGTAGTCCACGAAGTCGACCCACCCCTCTCTCATCCTTATCTCTCGAACTTCGTCCAGTCTATCCGCGGTAAGCCTCGCCAGAACGTTCACGAGTCCTGGGGACCCGCCAATTCCGGGAACGGCAGTGATGCCCCTCTTTCCGAATTCTTCGCTGAGCGAGAGTTGCCACTGAAGAGTCTCTCTGTCTGATCCAAGGTCTATGTACCCCACGCCAGCTTTGAGCGCCGCTCGCGTGACGTAAGGTATCACCTTGAAGAGGGCACAGTTCATGACCACCTCGTAGCCAGCGATGAGCTCCGCGGTCCTGTCCACGTCTCTGGCGTCCACCTCTCGCCACTCAATATTCTTGGACTTTGAGAGTCCCCTCGCCTCTTCCGCCACCTTCTTGGCTAGTGAAGTGTCGACGTCTGCGACGAGTATTTCCTCGACCTCTGGGTTGAGGTCGTCCCGCGCAAGGCTGAGTATGACCACTCTAGAGGTCCGGCCCGCTCCTATCACCGCAACACTGATGGACATCACTCGATCCCTCTGCGCGAGTCTATTAATCGTAGCACAAGCCGTCTCGAGGGGAGCAGCCTTGGAGTGGGAGGTAGAAGTTCTCAAGGAGCTGGTCAGGCTGGACACCGACGCAACGCTCAGGAAGAACTACGACAAGGCTGTCGAGATGATCTCAAGCTATGCCGAGCAGCTGGGCATGGAGGTTAGCGTTGTGGGCGACGAGGTTCCCAACGTGGTCGCGAAGCTAGATGTGGGCGCCGAGAAGGACCTGGCGCTTGTGAGTCACTACGACGTCGTGCCAGCCAAGGGCCCATGGAAGCTGGGAGATAGGGGGCTTGATCCGTTCGAACCCACCCTCATCGATGGGAAGCTCTATGGTAGAGGGGCTGCAGACGATAAGTCAGCCATAGCCGCGTCTCTTGGGGCGATTCGAGACCTCAGGGGCGAGAAGTTGAGGTACAACCCACTCTTGATCGTGGTCGGAGACGAAGAAGTTGGAGGTACAGGCATCAGGGAGGTTGTTGAGAAGAGGGGCATAACTGGTGACGCGGCCGTAATATTAGACGCCTCCATTGAGTACCTGAGCGTCGGGGCCAGCGGAGTGGTTGGAGGCTGGATAAAGGTCAAGGGAAAGGGAGGACACGCCGGATATCCTCACGTGACTAAAAACCCAATCTATGGTCTTGCAAAGCTGATTGAAGAGCTGGAGAAGTTCGCGAGCTTTAGGTCGCTTAAGCTATCGGATCTCCCGAGCCCCCCTGGCTCACCGATCAAGAGGGTCTGGGGCAGGTTCACCGTCACAATGCTAAGGGCTGGTCAAAAGCACAACGCGATACCTGAGGAGGCCTCAGCGGGATTCGACATGAGGCTGATTCCCGGGGAGGACGTAGATCAGGCGCTTGAGGAGCTCAGATCCTTCCTGACCAATGCCTCAAGCAGACTGGGCCTAGATATAGAGCTTGAACTCGTGGGTAGCGTGAATGAAGGTTGGAGAACGCCTTTGAATCACCCGTTCGTCTCAGAGGTGCTAGATGCGATGGAGAAGGCGATGGGCAGGAGAGCCGTTGCGGCAGAACTAGGAGGGAACGATGGGTTCTTGTTCGCCAGGAGAGGAGTTCCGACCGTGGCTATAGGTGCTATCAGAGTTCCTGAGAACAACATTCACGCTCCGCTGGAGTTCGTGTACCTCGAGGACATGGCCGCCCTAAAGAGGTTCATCTCAGAGCTGCTCAAGCCAGGCGCGTCATGAGCCAAGCCACGAAAGAGACTACGAACGGAACCTCCAGGTTGTCTTCAACTCCATAGGCCTCTGATAGGGCGGCTGTAGCAGACAGCAGGACGGCCTGAAGAGGAGTCCAGTGTAAGCATGCTACCGGCAGAAACGCTAAGAACCCAGCGAGAGTCCCCTCCACCGTCGAGACTGAGGCGAGGGGCATTCTTCTCCTTCCTATTTTGGCGCCAACTAAGGCTGACGCGACGTCTGTAGTGGCGAGGGCGAGGACCCCCCAGATGAAGATTGGGCCAAATAGGAAGTAGGAGACGCCTACCCCGAGCACTCCGTGCATGAGGCCAACCCAGCCAGCCCTCTTCTCATACTCTCTCTCAAGCTGCCTAGCCAGGCTCTCGAACCATTTGACGGCGGCGTCCACCCTCTGTCCCATTGGTGTCTTGAGGAGGAGCATCTCAAGCTCTTCCGGGCTCAGGGAGACGGCGGGTCCCTTTACCCTCAGAGCGTTGATCCACGCTGCGATAACCATAAGGAGGCCGTATACCCACGCTGGATCGGGCTTCTGAAGTGGAAACAACTTCTCGGGTAGGAGGGGAATCACTAGAGCTGGCGAAGCTAGAAGGAGCACCATACTAGCATGTATTGCTTTACGTAAGGCGAGGTTCTTGAAGTCTTTCACAGGGGGGCGTGGGCGTCAGATTTGTTAAAGTAATTCGTCGCGCCAAGCTCCCTGTTGACTTCGAGGGAGCAAACGCCGCTAGCCTACAGGGTCATCTACTCGCTGAAGCTCAAGAGCGTCTACAAGCCACTTGTTGAACTAGCCGAGACGGTGAGACCAGGGTCGATAGGGGTAGATGTGGGAGCCGGGTACGGCCTAGCGAGTGAGCTGATAGCCGATAAAGTTGAACACCTGATATTGGTGGAGCTTGATCGCAACATGGCCATCTCTGCCCACCGCAGACTCGCCGACAAACCAAACATCTCTGTGGTGAGGGCCGACGCCTGCTCGCTTCCCATAGCCGACGAGACTGCCGACTTCGTGGTTTTCTTTGACTCTCTGCACCACATGTCCTCAGCGGATAGAGCCCTTGAGGAGGCAGCAAGGGTGCTAAAGCCTGGCGGGATACTTGCAATATACGACTTTGACGGCTCTAAGCTGTCTGCGAAGGTGATGAAGCTTATAGAACGCATCCTCAGGCTCCAATCCAATTACTTCTCTGAAGGCGAGTTACGAAGTCGTCTCCACAAACTCGGCTTGATCGTGATAGGTGTGAAGAGGAGGTGGGCTGGCCAGCTAGATCTGCTGGCGCTGAAGCCCCCTATATCCAGGTTAGATTCACCCTAGTCTCCAGCGACCAGATCAGACCTGCCGGAATCTTAGAGGGTCCTTGAAACATGGTAGAGGCCCCGGCAGACGCTGAAGCGAATTTCGAGGCGTCCTTCAAGGAGTCTCCCTCAGCCAAGGCTAGGGCCAGCGCGGCCGTGAACACGTCACCAGCCCCTACGTCGTCGACAGTATTGTGAAGCCTCACGGCGCTCACTCTCAGAGTACCCTCTGGACCAGCTACTATGGCGCCTTCGGCTCCGAGAGTGACTGCAGCGATCCCAAAGCTCTTCGCCAATATCTTGGCTGATGACACGGGATCCTCGACTCCTGTGGCCGCGACAGCCTCCGTCGAGTTGGCGTGAGCGACGAGCGGTATCCCGCGCAGCGGCTCGAGCCTTGCTGGGTTGAGCCGCAACCCTCCAGACGTGCCAACCTCTCGAAGGATACCCTGAAGGTCTAGAGCGAGTATCTCTGAATTCTCTTTGGCCTGCAAAACTACCCCAACGGATATCTCGCCTGCCACCGGCCCGAGGTGGATCACCCTCCCTCTGAAGGGAGCGACGTCTGCGACGAGTAATGAGTCCGACCTGCAAACCATAGATGCCACTACGCTGGTCTCCCTCAGGGTTATGCGAAATCGAGTCGTTGGGTAGCGAGCCTTGGAGAGCCCAGATAGATCCACTCCAGCAGACCTGAGGAACTCAATGTACTGCTTGGGGAAGTCTTCTCCAGCCTTTGTAACGACGGCAGACGACAGTCCCAGCCCTGAAACATACACAGATCCGTAAGAGGCCGCGCCTCCGAGTCTTAGCTCGACGCTCGCGTCGCTCCAGAGTTCGTCGATTGTGAGGTGACCGACCACTACGTAGTCGTACTCCCTCATGGGGAGGTATTCACTCCCGCTCTAGGAGACCAGGGTACAGGATTATACCGCCCGACGCTCCTATCAGTACAAGCCCCCAGTCCTCCAGGGTTAGAGGCGCTGTCTTGAAGACTATCCTCAGGTGGGGTACGTATATCACGGTGAGCTGCAAAGCAAAGGACGTCAGGATTGCTAAGATCAACGCTTTATTGGCCGTCAGAGCCTTCCAAGAGGCGTAGATGTACTTCTTCGGAGATCTGCAGTTCAGCGCCAGGAACAGCTCGAATACCACGGCTATCGTGAATGCCAGAGTCCTGGCCCTTGCGATGTCGCCGGTCAGCCTTAGTTCCGCGGCAAACGGAACTAACGACGCGGCGGCCGCCACCACGGCTGCCACAAGAATGAACCGCAGCATGCCGTGGTAGATCTCCTCCTGCGGATCCCTGGGGGGCCTGTCCATAACATCCTCATCAGGGGGGTCGAGCCCGAGCGCCATGGCTGGCAGGCCGTCGGTCAGCAGGTTCAGCCAGAGTATCTGGAGAGGGAGGAATGGGAGCGGCAAGTCGAGGAAGGCCGCCAGGGAGACCACCAGTATCTCGTCCCAGTTCGCCGACAGGAGCAGTCTAATGAATTTCCTTATGTTGTCATAGATTCTCCTGCCCTCCTCTATGGCGTTTACAATCGTGGCGAAGTTGTCGTCGGTCAGCACCATGTCGGCGGCCTCACGAGTGACGTCTGAGCCTCTTATCCCCATGGCCACGCCTATATCGGCTCTCTTCACAGCGGGCGCGTCGTTGACGCCGTCGCCGGTCATGGCTACGATGTGGCCCCTTGCCTTTAGGGCATTCAGAATCCTCAGCTTGTGCTCTGGGCTGACCCTCGCAAACACAGAGACTCTCTCGACGACATCCTCTAGCTCTTGATCACTCATCTTGTCAAGCTCCCAGCCTGTGATCACGACTCCGGAGTCGTCTATGCCCACCTCCCTGGCAACTGCGGCTGCGGTAAGAGCGTGGTCTCCGGTTATCATGACCACCCTAATGCCGGCCTTTTTGGCCCTCGCCACAGCCTCGGGTACTTCTGGCCTCGGGGGGTCCATCATACCAACGAGACCGAGTAGCACCATCTTGGACTCTTGAGATTCATTCAACTCCTCGCCCTCGGGGACGACTTTGAATGCGAGCGCAAGCACTCTCAGCGCTCTTCTTGCCATATCTCTCGTTACTTTGTCTAGCTCTGATCTCAGATCTTCAGTAAGCTCCTTGATCTCGCCTCCGCTCCACATCACACTGCTGCAGAGAGGTATGACCACCTCGGGAGCTCCTTTCATGAAGGCCAGCACCCTGCCCTCAAACCTGTGGAACGTGGTCATCCTCTTTCTGGCCGATTCAAAGGGCACTTCAGCGATCCTCGGAACTTTAGCCCTGATCTCCTCAGGCTGGAGACCGGCGTCTCTGGCCGCCAGCAGCAGGGCCAGCTCGGTTGGGTCGCCGATGCGAACCTCTTTGCCGGACCTGACCTCGACCTTCGAGTCGTTGCACAGCACAAAGCCAGTCAGCATCAGGGAGAGCGGGTCCTTGACGTTGATCAGCGCCTCGTCAGCGAACTCAACGCTCGAAGACACGTTGTGGCTCTCTCCTGCAACCCAGAGCTCTCTGACAGCCATCTCGTTCATCGTTATTGTTCCGGTCTTGTCTGTCGCTATCACCGTGGCGCTTCCCAGCGTCTCAACGGCCGCCAGCCTCCTAACTATCGCGTTCCGGCTTGCCATCCTCTGAACTCCAATTGCCAAGGCCACTGTTACTACCGCAGGGAGTCCCTCAGGCACTGCAGAGACCGCTAGGCTTATCCCAGTTAAGATTACTTCCTCTGCTACCTCTAGGCTGTAGAGACCCCCGAATTCGATCATTCCCTCCAGAGATACTAGGGCAGCCAGGAGAAGTATGAAGGCGCCTAACTTCTTTCCAAAGCTGTCGAGCCTCTTCTGGAGCGGGGTCTCCTCCTTCTCCTCCCTTTGGACAAGCGTCGCTATCCTCCCTATCTCAGTGGACATGCCGGTGGCAACGACCACAGCCTTGGCTCTGCCGTAGGTCACTATCGAGGATGAGTGTACCATGTTCTTGCGATCAGGGAGGGTAGTGTCCTCGGGTAGAACTAGCTCCGCCTCCTTGTCCACCGGTATGGACTCGCCCGTCAGCACGGATTCGTCAACCTGGAGGTTTGCGGACTCGATCAGCCTGGCGTCAGCAGGAACCCTGTCACCAGCTTGTAGGAGAATGATGTCGCCCGGAACAAGCTCTCTAGCCGCAATCTTGAGCGGCAAGCCGTCTCTCAGCACGGTGGCCTTCGGCGCCGCCAACCTCTTGAGCGCCTCGAGGGACTTCTCAGCCCGATACTCCTGCACGGTTCCTAAGACGGCGTTTATGACTAGTATTGCGCCTATGGCCGCGGCATCGATGTACTCCCTGATTAGGAGGCTGAATGCGGCGGCGAAGATCAGCAAGATCACTAGGACGCTCTTGAACTGCTCGATGAAGACTGATAGGACGCCTCTCCTTACCCTCTCCTCCAGCTCGTTGGGTCCGTACTTCTCCAGCCTCACCCGGGCTTCTTCCTGAGTGAGCCCTTCGACGCTAGTGCTCAGGGCCTTTAGTACCTCGTCGATTGGTAATGCGTGCCACGGCGTCCCCATGCTCTCGGTCGCGGCTGACCGCGTGGACATATATAGTTTGGGCGACAGCACAGTGGGTAAGCGCGGCACGGAGAACGCAAAATCTTCCTTATATAGTTCGCACCACCGTTCGCCCGAGGATGCTCAGACGAGTTGCAGCGCTGCTTGTCTTGCTGGCGATCGCCGTTGCCTCGGTTATACTCATATACCCGAGAATGACCGGAGATATCCTCCGCGAGTACTCCTTTCAAGCCGAACCCTGGATGGACGTCCTGCCAATGGAGTCTCGAGATCTAACCGTGCTCTTCCTTGGAGAGTGGGGTTCTCAGCCTGAGCTGGCGAAGTACTTGAAGGGTCCAGAGACCCTGCTTCTCGGAGTGAGGGGAGCCACGCTCTCGCCAGACGACGTTGAGATACTTGTGCTTCCCGCCGGAGGGTGCCTGGCGCGGTGCAATGAAGCCACTCCCGTGAAGGGCTTCATTTACTACTTGAAGAACGAGAGCAGGCAGAGGGTCTACAAGGCTCTGGCCGTCAGCGGGACACTGAGGTACAGGTTCTCCGGGTACACCGTGTTCTTCGCTGTAGGAAAGACGCCCACGGGTGAGAAGGACAAGAACGTAGCCTCGCTCCTCGCATTTAGAGAGAGGCTCATGCTCGTTGTCTGGGGTCCACCCAAGGAGGCCAAAGCGGCGCTTGAATCCCTCCTATCCCTGGGCGAGGGAGAGCGGCTGTTCGACGATGAGACGATTAGGAGAGCTTACTACTTGTCTCAGCATGACTCGACGCCTCTGAAGCTGATCGTGGGAAGGCCGCCAGAAGGCCTGCAAGG
>CBEVRO010000012.1:0-23466 GCA_965552295.1 uncultured archaeon
CCTTGTGAAACTCTGTCTTTTCTCCCCAGGCTAGGTAAGCCCTGTATAGCTTTGCGGGGTACACTCCGTACAAAACTGGTGTGTCAGTCGCCGTGACTGCCAACACACCGCCCCTCTTCACGGCTTGGACAGCAGCCCAAACGTAGGGCGCGGGAGACCCGAAGGGGTCCACGTCAAGGTAGTCGACCCTCCCAAAGTCTCTTATCTTGAGAGAAGCCTCATTGGCATCCATCATCCATACTCTAACCCGATCCGAGAGTTCATTTGCTCTGACCCCCTTTCTGATGGCGTAAACGGCCAGAGGGTTCTTGTCGTTGGCTATCAGTCGTCCACCCCCGGCCTCAGAGGCAAGCCTTAGGACCCTGACGCCCGAGGCGGCCATCACGTCAGCAGCGGAGAATCCCTCCCCAAGGGTCGAGGCTACTGCCACCGCGATGTCTCGGTTTGATCTCATATAGGGGTTGTAGAAGACCTCTGCTTTCGTGTAGGCAAGCCCGCGACTTTCGAGTTCTCTGATGTCTGTAGCGTAGAACCTCACGGAACCCTCCTCATACTCAACCAGCGAAATTGATATCCTGCCTTTGCTCACCTCATCTCGGTGCCGATTTGCCCGTAAAAAACTTCATAGTAAGGGGAAGGCCTGGTTCGGGCAAGTCCACAACGGTGTCTGTGGTAAGGGAAAGAGCCAGAGACCTAGGGTTAGACGTTGCAGGAATCGTCACCCCTGAGATAAGAGTGGGAGGGAGGAGGGTCGGCTTTGAGGTAGTTGACATATCCACAGGGAGGAGGAAGGTCTTCGCGCACGTAAAGTACACTTCCCCTATCCGAGTGTCCAAGTACGCCGTCAGAGTCGACCTCTTCGACGAGGTCGCTACTCCCGCTCTTGAACAAGCGTTAAAAGCAGACCTGGCGATAATAGATGAGATAGGAAAGATGGAGCTCTTCAGCGAGACCTTTAAGAGGCTCGTGCTAGAAATAGCGGACTCTCACGTGCCTCTAGTTGGCACAGCACCCTCATACGACTTGCCTTTCGTTAACAAGCTGATTAACAGGGCCGACGTGAAGGTCTACTGGGTAAGGAGGGGAGAGTCGTCAGCAGTTGCAGAGATGCTCCTGAGGGAAATCCGGACCATCACGGGGAGGCGAGCTACTTTCTAGCGACTATCATTGCGTGCTTTGGATCATATGGGGCCAGATCCACTCGCTCCAAGACCTTCAGACCGCCCTTGGACAGCTTCTCTTCGACCATCCTGTACACTTTCTTTGGAGGTAGAGTCACATCAATGCTGCTCGCCTTGACTGCTATCATGGCGTAACCTCCCCTCCTGAGGAACATGTCAGCGTTTGCCAAGAGGATCTCGGCTTGATCGGGTTGAGCAACGTCGACGTACAGGAAGTCGACCTGCTCCACTATACTCGAGTAATCTTCTGGTCTCCTGGCGGAGGCTAGAATTGGCACAATGTTCTTCCTGGCCTCCGCGACTGGGAGCAGCTCCCTTAGGACCCTCTGCGCTATTTCTATCCCGTATATTACGCCCTCTCTGCCTATTATATCGCTGAAGTGGGATGCGGTTGTTCCAGAGGCTATTCCGAGGTAGAGAATCCTGGTTCCTCGCTTTACAGGGAAGTTCTTTAGCCCGTTTAGTATAGCCGCCGCCGGCTTCGACCTTCTGGGCGGCCACACACGATATTCTCTTCCGTTTACGACGGCAACAACCTCATCGTAGCTCCTAAACCCTGGAACTAGGTTGAGAGTAGCTAGCTGGCGCTTCCTCCTGTCTTGAAGCCAGAACACGCCCTTGAAGGACGGGTGGGGACTCACCTTAGGAGGTCTGCTCATCTCTTACCGCCTCCCCGAAGCATGCTCTTAAGCCGCTGGTCTATCTCGGCTCTCAGCTTGTCTCCTATGAAGCGCCGCTCACCAAACGCGTCTACTCTTGCCGCGATTGCTATCTTAGAAGCCAGTAACCGTGCTATCTTGCCTCTCAATTTCTTAGGCGCCGTTCTAACCTCCTTCGCCTGGAATAAGACGCCGTGCTTTGGAGGCTTTGTGCCCCTGGTGAGGTGCAGGAATATGGCCTTTTGAGCGCCCAAGATCTGAATGGAGCTGGCTGGGAGGGACGCTAGCCGCTCGAGGCTTCCTGCAATCGCAATAAGCCTCGCGCCGACCAGCGGCGACACTACGGCGGAAAGGTTCGGAGCAGTCTCCTTCATTAGCCGCTCGATGTACTCCTCCACCTGCTCTCTCGTTTCGTAGAGTCTCATCCACCTCTTCGCCACGGTTGATATTACGCTCAAGTCCTCCTCGCTTAGATCAGCTCCTATAGAGTCAGAGGCAGCCTTGCTTATCTTCTCAGCAAGCTCCTTGCTCACCCCAATCCTCTTCAGGGCTTCAACAGTCATCTTATCTCGCGAAGCAAGCTCACCAGCTATCTTCGCGTAGAGATAGTGGTCCTCGACTATCATGTCGAGTTCAGGGAAGTAGATGGAATACCACTCTCTTATCGCTGGTATCAAGACATTTAGCGACTTATTGAGGTGATCAACGTAGTCTATAGCTCTGATTATGAGGTTATCTCTCTCCGCTAGTTCGTCCTTGATTAGTTTCCTGCTTAGCACTAGGCCAACTTCAGTGAGGTAGGAGTTGTATTCGCTCCTGTCACCCTGAAATCCCATCTTTTTTGCGAAGTCAAAGCTCTTCTCTCGCACAACCTTAGCTACTGGAGAGTCTGGCTCCACGACCACGTTACCGCTCAACCCAAGGGCTGAGGCAACACCCCTAGATGGAACCACAATGGACTCAGCGGAACCCCCCATGCTCCCTATTGCTCTCTTGACGTCGTCGATCTGAGGGAACCCCTTCCCCTTCCTTAGGAGGTAGAAGGCCTCTCCCGCCTCCTCTGGGTCTGAGAATTGAGAGTAGTAGAGGAGGTTTCCCTCCCCATCAAGAAGGAGGATCCCAAGAGGGTGCGGCACGACGTGGACTATCAAGACAACCGCCCGGCCCTAGGCAGCAGCTCAGAATGGGTTCTGCCCGGGCTTCCTACCGAGGATGTACCTCTTCCTGTAGAGAGACTTTATTCTGACTCTTGGCACAGGAGACCTCCTGGGTCTAGCCTCTACCTTAGGGGTCAGGGATCTAACCTTCCCCGCCTTGTTGAGCGCACCGTGAGTGCCTCTTGGCATACCACATCCCTCCCAAAAACCAGCCCCTCGACATCCTATTTTAATGTGACGCGCTTTCCTCTTCAAGCAGACTCCTGCGGTACTCCCAGAGTATGCTCAGAATGTCTCCACGATCTTCCCTCTGGGATACTTGCTCTTCTTCTGGTTTCTTCGCCCTCTGGACCATGTCCGCTACCTTGATGAGGAACTCCCTCCTCACGTGAGGCACCGCGCCTCTCCAGCGTACTTCAACGGACTCTATGTCAGTCACGTACACACCGGCCTCTCTCAGGTACTCAAACACCTCTCCAGGGGGCGGGGACTTGATGTATACCAGACCATACACCCCGGCCTCAACTAGGAGCTTGGCCGACCTCAGTCCGGCGCTAGCAGCGTCTCCCACGATGACTACATCTCCCTCTTGAATATACCCGTGTCCAATAGCGTCTTCAACAGAATCTCGCGCCAGACTATCTAGGCTCTTAACGGGAACCCACTCTGGCCCCAGCTCGCCTCCAACAATTTCCTCTCTGAGTCGCCTTATCTCGCCTCTGAGGGACTCGATTATGGCGTCTCGTCGCACTAACTCCTCTTCTAAGTCTCTGATCCTCCTCCTCAGCTGAGCTACAGTTCTGTCTCTCTCTATCTCTACGTTTCTGATCTCCCTCATTTTGTCGAGTTCATTTCTAAGACTGACTATCTGTCGCTCCATCTCTTCGACGAGCTTTCTGTAATGCTCTACCTCTTCCTCAAGCGCCCTTATCTTAGACTCCTTCTGTCTGATTATTCTCCGGAGCACAACGATCTCTCTCTGCCTAGCCTTGAGTCCTTCTACGACCTCCACCTCCTCCTCGGGTTCTCTTACCTTGGCCCCCTCTATGGCCTCCACTATGGATGCCCCCCGAGCGAGGAGTTCATACATCCTAGCTCGATCGATCGTCTCATTGCTGGGTCTCTCGCCCAGATGAGCCTCAGCCTTTTCGTAGAGGACTTTTAGACGCTGATAAACCTTGATCAATGGGGCGAGGGCGTCTCTCTCGTGAGACGAGCTGACAGAAATCTGCTGCTCCTCCTCGAAATCCCTAACGAGCTTTATCTTCTCCTCGATCTTCATGTGCTCGCCCAAGGTAACTAGCTTCGCTCCGAACGCCTGCGCTATCTTGATCACGTTCCTAGGCGGAGGAGAGACGTCTGTAGTTATCAGGATAGGCCTTCCATACTTGGCTAGGGTCTCGATGACCTCAGATCTTGAAGCCCTCCTGAGGGTCTCCAACCCAAGGAGCCGGCCAAAGAGGTCCATCACAGCAATCCCAACGGACATGCCTGGATCAATACCAACCATTATTGGCCGAGGTCTCCTGTTGAGTTCCGTCCTTGTGAACTCGATCCGCTTCTTCCAGGAGGGCTCTATCGAGATCTTGACCGGCCCCCATTCATGTTCTTTAACCACGGAGAGAATTGCTTCCTTTGGCGCGTAGACAATGAACTCAGCCCTCTTCAGTCCACCCGGCCCCTTCTCCACGTACAAATCGTAGTCTATGCCAGCTCTATTGAACTCTGCTGAGATTCTGTTTGCCTCGCTCTGAATGGCTGCCTCGATGAACCTCCTCCATCTTGGGTTGCCCGAACCACCCTGCTTGACGCTCCTGTTCTTGGAAATAATAACCCTGTACTCCGGATTGAAGGCAACTATCTCAGAGCCGTAGCCCAGCGCTGCCAGTTCTGCGATCAGTCTGGCACTCTCGAGAGAGCCAGGCTTCCCTTCATAGGAGAGCCCCGCCTCTCTTGCTAACCTCCTTAAAGGGGTCGTTTCCCCCGGCGGGCCTGTGACCTGAATTAACTTGACCTCTTCAGGTATAGAAGCCAGGAACTTTCGGAGGCTCTTAGAATTCTTGACCAGCTCGAAGATATTGTCGGTAGCGAGATAGCCCTCGCCCAGCTTTCTGACGAGGGCAACGAGTTCATTAAGGGAGATCCCATCAAAGTACTCAGGCTCCCCCGTGTCTTTGAGCAAGCAAGCAGAGTATCTTGGTGGAGATCTGCCCCTAGGGGAGCCGGATTTGATGTCGACCCCTAGGACAGGCAGACGTGAGTACCTCAACAGGGGGTCGACCCAACACACGATCTCCGTCAGGCGTTTTAAAGATTCACAGGCTAATAGCTAAGAAGGCTATGGGAAGAAGGCGTTGGAGCACCCTCCTACTCCTACTGTTTATACCAGCACTGCTCGTCATGGGTCAGCCTGAAGGAATCGAGTTCGCGGTCTCATTCCCAAAATCGTGCTACGTTGGTCTTCCCTGCCTAGTTAGGGTGGATATCGCCTCAATCCCCCCTAACTTGACTATAGCATCCATAAGGCTGTCACTCCCCTGGGGCCTCGAAACGCTTGTACCTGCCGAGATCTCTCCAAACATCCTTCAGGCCACCTTTACTCCTCCTCTCTCGGCGCAGCCTGGGGTTTACTACGTGCTGCCTCAGGTGGTGCCTAGAGACAGGGAAACAGGTAGGACATACATTCAGTCGGGCTCTCCGGTGATACTCAATGTCTATGAGCCAGACGTCGTCGTCACAATCAGCATCGAGCCCGAAAATGAAACGCTGAGGTATGGGCAGGCGACAACGGTCAATGTCTCCTATCTGGTGCTCAACCTACCTACTCAGGCGATCCCAAGGCTCGAGGTCTCGGTCAACGGCACATTGCTGTATTCGTCGTCCCTGGCCGAGTCCTCAGGGGAGATAACAATCTCCGTGGTAGCACCAAATCGCGGCTCGGCGTTAGAGATCTGGGCGAGAATATCGGTGGGCCTGCTCTCTTTCGAGAATTCCACGACGCTACGCTTGGTCGCGCCACCCCCTGAGGTCAACCTGCAGGACGCGGCGATACTGCTTAAGGCTGCAAATCAGACGCTAAACCAGGTCAATCTTCTCTTTGGGCGGGCTGTGACACAGGGCGTGCCGGTATTCGAGTTCGGAGCGGCCGACCTCCTGGCATCAGCTGGGTACCTGCTCGATGAAGCCAGGAAGGCTCTTGAGGCTGGAAATGCTACGGCCACAGAGCTGGCTATCTTGGCATTCAATGTCACTCAGCAGGCACAGGCACGCATTGTCGAGGCCTATGTTAGCGTGTCTAGATCTAGGGTTAATGCGCTCAACGAGTCGCTAGCTAAGCTGGAGGCTCTAGGTGCTCCAGAGGAGGATCTAGAACTTGCAAGGCGTGGACTCTTGGAGGCCGCGAACATCACCGATTTCATGGGGAGGGTGGATCCAGCTAGGCTGCCTGAGCTGTACTCCCAGCTTCATGCGACTCTGGAGGAAGTGGACTCAATACTGCGAGAAGCTGAGCAGGCTCAAATGAAGATGACGAGAAGAGTAGCCAGCCTCACCATACTCCTGGCGGCGGCTCTCCCAGCCCTCTACAGCTACGCCGCGCTCCGCGCTTGGAGACGCCTCCTCCGAGTCAGAGGTTGAGTTACTCTTCTACCGTGATAAATAGGACGTTGTTTCCCCTGATGAACAGAGTGCCGACGTGCCGCTTTACCTCTTTGCTTTGGGGGTCCCTCTCCTTCGCAGATTCTAGGACGAGGTTCATCATGTCGTCAAAGCTCCTCAGCCTGCCAGCGATCTCAATACCGTTCTTTAGCCTAACTACGATTTCTCCACCGGAGGCTGCCTTTAGGTATGACAGGGGCGACTGCTGTCCTCTCTGCATGACCTATCACCGCTGCTCTTCCTGAAGAACTCTTATGGGATACCAGCATGAGGAATAAATAGGTTCCTGTTCGTGCCTACCTGGAGCTTAGGGCTATCCTCTCGATCTCCTCTTTCCTCCTGATCGCATGACTCCTGCTCCTGTCGTACTCCGCAGCAGCTATTATCTCCTCAGCAAGAGCTTCAGCGAGAGACATCGGGCTCCTAAATGCCCTGATGGCCGCTCCCTGGGCAATGTGCCTAATGGCCAAGTCGACCATCCTCGTAGGAGACGTGTCAACGGCGTGGAAGTAAGTCACACCGCCGTACATTATTCTGGTAACCTCTTCACGAATGGCCGCATTCTCGATCGCCTTCAGCAGAACCTTGACAGGATTCTCCCCGGTTCTCAGCTCTATTATCTCAAAGGCGTACTTCACCGTTCGAAGAGCCTTGAGCTTCTTGCCTGGATTCTTACTGTTAACGTGGTCCTTCTTGACTCCAGCGTTCTTGGCCTGCATCATCAGCCTATTGACTAGACGCTCCACGATCATCACGTTGAGCTTTCCAAAGGGCTTGTGCTCATGCCTACCGCCAGAATGGGGCAGGTAAAC
The DNA here is from genome assembly GCA_965552295.1 of uncultured archaeon. Classification (GTDB taxonomy): domain Archaea; phylum Korarchaeota; class Korarchaeia; order Korarchaeales; family Korarchaeaceae; genus DRBY01. Next base: position 7,467 of record CBEVRO010000012.1, read on the forward strand.
TGGCTTGAGAGATATTACACCACGGAGAGCGGGGTTCTCTATCTCTATTCCCTCCAAACTCCACTTTCCGAATAGCTTGATCTCGACGTTCTTGCCCCGCTCCTGCGTCGGCTCCTCACTCATCGCAGCTCACCTCGTCGGCTTCTCCTTCTTGCCTGTCAGTATGGCCTGCAGGGAGACGTTGTTGACCTTGATCACCTTGAACCTAACCCCAGGTATGTCTCCGTAGCTCCTTCCCTTAGATCCACCGATCCCCTCGATCACCACTTCGTCGTGCTCGTCAATTACGTTGAGAGCCCCGTCACCTGGAGCGAAGGCCGTGACTATCACGCCGTTCTTGGCGAGCTGAACCCTCACAGCCTTCCGAAGCCCAGAGTGAGGCTGCCTAGCTTCCAGCCCGACCTTCTCTATTACGATCCCTCTGGCCATCGGAGCGCCTTCTAGCGGGTCGTACCTCTCCTTGAGTCTGAGAATCCTCCTCCTGTACTTCCAGTCGTGCCACCTCTTTTCTTTATACTTCTCTCTGAGTATCCTAGCAGCGTAAAGCCCCACTGGAGACTTCTTACCCATGCTCTTCCCCTACCCCAGCCTATCTATTTCACTCCTCAGCCCGCTCTTCCCGCTCAGGCTATTTTAACGTTATCTATCCCCATCCACCGCTTGGCCAAAAGGCGAGCTCGCCTTATTCTCCTACCTCCCGCTCCTATTGCGACGCTTTTGTCCTCTTCTGGCACCTTCACAATCGCGATCCTACTCTGGCCTCGCTCGATGATCCTGATGGACGATACCCTTGCAGGGCTGAGCAGGTTCCTGATGAACTCCTCTGGGTCTGCACTGTACTCCACAACCTCTATCTCCTTCTTCAAGTCCCGCCATAGAAGTCTTCTCATTGCCTTTAGCTTAGCGCCGTCCCTCCCGACGGCTACGCCGAGGTTCCCTGGGGAGACTACGAATATCAACCGATTCTCCTCAGGGTCCTCCACGACGTCTATGGCCGGTACTCCCAGCATAGTCTGGAACAGCTGGAGGTACCTGACCTGCTGCTCCGTCAGCACTACCTTGCCGGAGCCAGATCCCTTGTGGCTCACGTGGTTACCACCTCGGTGATGGAGGATTCACCCTCCTCCATAACCGCAGCAGCGGCGACGAAGAAGGGCTTTCTCATGGCTCTCCCAAGACCTAGACTGCCTCCATCGTGAATAATCACCGGCACTCCTGTAAGGTGCGCTAGGTACTCTATTTCCTTCCTCAGCGCTTCAGGGGCGTTGTTGGCGAGGATTATTACCTTTGGCTTTTCGTTCCCAGTCTTGAGCTGTCTGATAACCTTACGGGCGCCTACTATAACCTTTCCAGTCGAGTATGCCAGCCATATCTCCCTATCTAGGTCCGCCACTCTACGTCACCTCCTCCCTCAGTAGGTGCTCGGTCTTGCTCCAGTCCCACCTTAGCTCCACACGGCCCGTGCCTACCGGTGGGGTCTGCCCCATTATTAGGGCGTCCAGAGGACCCATGACAGGGTTATCCTCCCCCTTACGGGCCGTGTTGAGAACGACGTGATAAACCCACTCGTAAGCCATCTTGCTGAGCGGAGTCTTCATCTCGGAGAAGAAGCCCGAAGGAACTCCCGAGGCCTGCAGGCTCAGGGGAGTAGGCTTGCCTGTATGAGTCATAGCGTCTGCGACCAAGGAGACATACCTCTGGTCGACCTCAAGTCCCTGCTCGTTGAGTATCCGAGTGAGTTCGTTGAGAATGCACGCTCTGGCCGCCTCTACGCCCAGAACCTCGAATATCTCCTTGCAGTCGTTGGTGATGGTTCTAGTGGGGTCTACGAAGTCCAGCTTAACGACCTCCTTCAGGTTGGAGCCTCTGGTCTTTATCACGAACTCGCCCTCGTCGGTTGCCTCTACCCAAACCCTGTCTATTCCCTCGATTCCCCTTATCCTCTTCTCGAGGACCCTCTGCGTCCACTGCCTGAGAGTTAGGTAGGGCCGCTCCCTCTTGGCGGCCTCTATCATGGAAATCGACAGCCTGTTCTCGCCTTTTACCTCAATAGTTCCCTTTATGCCCTTCACAGCCTTCTTTAGGAAGTTGACAAGCTCTTCTAAGTCTACATCGGAGTCCGCCATTCTCTCCTCGTCAAGCGTGAGTTCTAAGCTGAAGGCCAGGTTGTCTATCCTGTACTCCTTGAGTAAGTCCTTGACCTTGACCTCTCTGAGTTTCTTAGCGGCTGCCTCTGCCTTTTTCTTGTCCTTAGCATACTCGGGCTTCAGGTAAATAGTCATGGTGGGCGTGCTGGTGCTCACGTAAAACACCAGCTCCTTGAATCTCTCAACTCCGTGGGTTACGTCCATGGCTAGAACTCCTGGGGCGTGGAAGGTTCGCAGAACCATCTGAGTCGTGGGCTCGGCTATACTCTGCGCGCTGATAATTCCTATGGGCGTCAAAACCTCCACTTTGGCAGCCTCAAGCCTCTTCTTGACCTCTTCGATGACGGTCTCTACCTCCTTCTGCGTGGCCTTAGCCTCGTACAGCAGATCGGCCAGGTATTCAGGCAGTTCGGCTGCCTTAACGAGTTCCTTGATCTTCTTCTTTGAGAGACCTCCAGTCTTCTTCGGAGATACGAGATCCTTGACTATTTTCTTCAGGTTGACGGGTTCTCCTTTGAATAGCTTGACGGGATCCATTCCGTCTCCTCCAAAGGCGAACTGGATTATTCTGCCCTGGCTGTCCCTTACGGTGCCGTCGTACTCTACGTAAATGTCCTTTAGGGAGTTCGCCACCCTCCTGTAGAAGTACCCGCTGTCCTCGGTCCGCCTCCCCTTGTCCACCAGCGATTCTCGGCTGGTCATTGCGTGAAATACGAACTCGGCCGGGTTGAGACCATCCATGTAGCCGCTCTTTACGAACCCTCTTGCCTCCAGCCTGAGGTCTCCCCTCTTGAAGTAAGATAGAGCTCTCTCCCTGAATCCCTTTCTCGGCCTCCCGCTGGTGAGGACGAAGCCAACCCTACTCTTTACGGTCTGCTGTCCAACTAGACCCATCACCTGGGCCAGGTTGGCTATGGAGCCTCTGGCTCCAGTCTTCGCCATTACCATGGCGTGGCTCTCTGGCTTGACGTACTTCCCTATCACGTCAGTCGCCTTTGTTCTCAGAGCGTCTAGCGATCGCACTATATCGAACTCAAGCATCTGCTCCTCTATAGTCGCCCGAAGAAGTTCTTCCTTGGTCATGTAGCGCTTAGCTCCCCTAGTCTTCTCGAACTCCGCTACCTTCTTATCCACCTCCTCTGCCGCCTTCTTGAACAAGGCTTCAAGCTCCTCTTTTGCCTCCTTGGGCAGTATCAGCTCGTTGAGCGTGACGGTGACTCCATACAGCAGTATAGACTTAGCAGCGAGTCTGAGGATCTTGTTGAGGAACTCGGCAGCCCTCTCTTCCCCGTAGTCCCTTATCAGGATGTCTATGATCGTCTGCTTGCCCCTCACCAGCGTTCCCACGGTACTCTCGTCGATTACGCCCGACAGAATCTTTCCGTTGAGTACCAGCACATATCCGTCTATCGGGCTCTCTGGATCTCTGCAAAGCTCTTTCTCCTTGCACACTTTGGCCGTGGTCTCGTACTCCAGATCGGGAGGCAGAAGCGTGGAGATCAACTGCTTCCCAGTCCACAGCTCAACCGGTGACTGAATCGCTGGCTCGGGCAGTTTGGTTATGCCAACGGTAGCCAGCAGTCTAGAGGCATCTTCCCTGTTGAAAACGGTACCCTTCTTCGTTAGCAGGTAGAGTGCAGTGATCAGGTCTTGCCTAGCCCCTACTATGCTGCCGCCGGTCCTTGGGGACAGCATGTTCTTTGTGACGCTCATCAGGTGCTTTGCCTCTATCCTGGCCTCCATCAGCTGAGGAGCGTGTAAGTTCATCTCATCTCCGTCGAAGTCGGCGTTGTACGGAAGGCAGGTGCCCGGATGGAGCCTGAAGGTCGAACCTTGCAGGACCTTGACCCTGTGTCCCATGATGGAGAGCCTGTGGAGGGACGGCTGCCTATTGAAGATCACGTAGTCTCCATCCATCAGGTGGCGCTCGACCACATCTCCAGGCTGGAGGCTCTCAGCTATCTCCTCAAGCAGACCCCTGGCCTTCACGACCTTCAGGCTGATGGGCATGCCACCGCCCTTCCTGACGTAGTTAGCGCCGGGGTACTGGTCTGGACCCCTGAGAACCAGCTCCTTGAGCCACTCTATGTTGTTCTCGTTGACGTACTCAGGTATAGTCAGCGTCATGGCGATCTCGACCGGCACGCCAACCTCGTCGATGTCGATCATTGGGTCTGGGGATATCACAGTCCTGCTGGAGAAGTCTACACGCTTGCCGACTAGGTTCTTTCTGAACCGGCCTTCCTTCCCCTCAAGCCTCTGGAAGAGCGACTTTAGGGGCCTTCTGGTTCCCCTCTGCATTGCTACAGGCAGGCCGGCCATGGCGTTCCGGTAGAAGACCGCAACCCAGTACTGGAGGAGATCCCACTCGCTCTCTACGACGCTATTTGGAGCTCCCGACTTTATCGACTCAGTGAGCTTCTTGTTTGCCTTGAGAATCTCCACCAACATGTGAGTCAGGTCGTCCTCCGCCCTCTCTCCAGTCTCTAGGAATATCGATGGCCTTACGCTGGGCGGGGGAACTAGTATCACCGTGAGAACGGTCCACTCCGGTCTAGCCCTCTCCGGATTGAATCCCAGTACCATCGCATCTTCGTCAGGAATCCTCTCAAGCCAGTCTCTTATCTCGTTAGGTCTGAGCCTGCGGGGGGCTGGATCTTTGACGATGAACTTGAGGACCTCCTCAAGGTCTACGCTCTCTACCCTCGCACCGCAGTGAGGACAGACGTTATGATTCCTGAGGTACTTCTTTACAGCTGCTCTGAGAGTTCTCGTGAGAGCGTCATTGATCTTCTCCTCGGGATGGGCCTCCCAGTACTTCTTCGCGGCCTCTATGAACTTTCTCCTCTCCTCCTCTGGGAGGAGGATCTTACCGCACTTTGAGCACGTCGCGTTCAAGATGTCCTTGATCTTCTTGACGTAGCCTATGTGGACGACGGGTCTGGCAAGCTCTATTCTTCCGAAGTGTCCTGGGCATCCGCTCTGGAAGTTCCCACATGTCGGGCACCTCTGCCTGGGGTTCATGGTGCCCAGCCTTGGGTCGAGGACTCCGCCGGGGACCGGTAGACCTCCCTCGTCGTAAGCGGTTGGCTCCCTGATCTCTATGAAGCCGATCTTTCTTATGTCGTTGGGTGAGAGGAGCCCAAACATCACTCTGTTGAGCTTGTGCGGCAGGGCTTCCTGATCGGAGACGGGTCCGGTGAAGCTCATGTCGATCCCCCTTCACACCTCCTCCTCCACGTCAAGTTTCACGTCAATGAGACCAGAGTTCAACTCTTGGATCAGCAGCCTGGTGGCGTGGGCCGTTATCAGCGGGCGCACCTCCACAGCGTCCTGACACCTCGGGCAGTAGAACTGGCTCGTCAGAGCGTTGTAGAACGCCAGCGAACCGCACCTCTTGCACACGTACACTATGGTCTTGTCAGAGTGCTCAATGTATCTATCCCTCAGCATGGCCGCCGCACCGTGAGAGATCAGAACCTCTCCCTCCATCTCTCCAAGCCTGAGACCTCCTCCCCTTGCTCGCCCCTCAACCGGCTGTCTCGTGAGTATCTGGACCTGGCCTCTGGCTCTGGCGTGTATTTTGTCTCTAACCATGTGCTTCAACCTCTGATAGAAGCTGATCCCGATGAACACGGGGGCTCGAAGCATTCTACCCGTTCTTCCATCGTACATTATCTCTTCTCCTGTGTACTCGAACCCCAGCCGCTTCAGGGCTTCCATCAAGTCCTTAACAGGCTCCTTGGCAAAGGGCGTGCCATCCACAAACCTGCCCTCGAGGGCGCCCACCTTTCCGGCCAGTATCTCGATGAGCTGGCCGATCGTCATCCTGGACGGGATCGCGTGGGGATCTAGAACTATATCCGGGCTTATGCCGTTGGCCGTGAAGGGCATATCCTCCTGCCTGTAGATCATACCGATGACGCCCTTCTGACCGTGTCTCGTGGCGAACTTGTCGCCGAGTTCTGGGATCCTTGACTCTCTGACTCTGACTCTGACCATCTTCTCACCGCTCTCAGCCGTGGCAAGGATGACGTCGGTGACTACTCCCCTCTCCCAAGCCCTCATGTCAATGGAGGTATCTCTCCTCTCAAAGGTCATGGTTAAGCCTGCAGCGCCTCCAGCAAGCTCTGGTGAGAATCTCGGGGGACTCGTCCTACCTATGAGGACGTCTCCACCCTCAACGTTCACCTCGGGCTCAACTATCCCGTCGTCGGCTAGCTTCCTGTACGACTCTTCAGCCCTCCTTCCGGTGACTCCCTTCACGTCGTATGGGTTCTCGAACTTGTCACCCTCTATGATGGCCAGTCGTCTTGCGACCGCCTCGTAAGTTCGCAGGAATATGGCCCTACCTGCACCCCTGTCTACGGCCCCCTTGTTCATCACGAGGGCGTCGTCCATGTTGTAGCCGTCCATTGGCAGCAGCGCAACGACGAGATTTTGCCCAGCTGGCCTCAACTCGTATCCAGTTACCTCACCTATCCTAGTCCTGACGATTGGTCTCTGTGGGTAGTAGAACAGGTAAGAACTGCTGTCCATTCTCAGCCGCCAGTTCGTGGCGTAGTAGCCCAGCCCCTGCTTCACCATGTTGCCTCCTATGATGTCCCTTGGGATCGCGTTGTGCTCTGCGTAAGGGATCTGCCCGGCTGCCACACCCATCATCATGTATGGGGCGAAGTCGAGGTGCGTGTGCTCCGGAGTGAGCTTGTTGATGCTATAGGCTACCAGAGCGTACTCTTCCTCATCAGGGTCTAGCAGCTCGACAATACCCTCTCTAACCAAGTCGCTGAATGTTACCTTTCCTTGCTCCACCTCTGGGAGCAGCCTTATTGCATCCTCAAGCCTCTCAACGGGTATTAGAGGACGCCTGACCCTTCCCGCGTCTGCGTTGATTATTACAGTCCTTTCCTCTTCGAGATACGCTACGTTGATCTCGTGGCTTATTTCAATCCTCCTACGCTTGATCTCTTCTGCCACACGCTTAGGATCGTTGGTAAGCCCCACGAGCGCGCCATTCACATACACCGCGGCCATGGATCCAACTTCCTCGGGGGTTGCCTCCTCAATCGGCTTGACGCCAAGTTCTGGCAGGAGTTCGATAATCGGCATCGGGTCTATTCCGAAGGTCACGTCTGCGAATGTCGCTAGGCTCCTGACAAGACCGACGTTCGTTCCCTCGGGCGTCTCTAGCGGACAGAGCCTGCCCACAGACGTGCCGTGTATTTGTCTGGCTTCGTGCAGCGGGAGACCTGGCGGAAGCGGAGAGTTCACCCTCCTCAGGTGCTGGAGGGCCGCTATGTAGTTGGTTCTATCGAGGTTCTGGCTTATTCCCAGCTCGCCGGTCGGCCAGGTGCCCGTGGCGAGGGACCGCAGTATTCTGGGAGTTATCTTGCTCTGTGTCGTGACTATCCGCCTTATGTCGGGGTCATACACGCCGTGAGTCAGCTGCTCGTTTGCTTTCTCCTCAAGCTCCCTGACGAGCCTGTAGAACGCATATCTGAAGGCCTCCTGCATCAGCTCTCCGACTAGGCGAAGCCTCTTGTTGGAGAAGTGATCCTTGTCGTCTGGCTCGATCTGCCCCTTAACGACCCTCAGGAGCTTCTCTATCATCTTCGCGATGAAGTACGCTTTCTTGATGTTGTCGTCAACGGTCTGCCCAACGTGCGGGAGTAGAGCCCTCCTGAGGTAGTCTCTAGCCGCGTTTATCCTCTCCTGCCTCGGGGCGCTCTGAATAAGCCTCCTTCCAAGGTAGTCAAGTGCCTCCTCTTGTGTCATGAACCCGCCTTCGGGCTCCTTCTTCCTGACCTCGTCTAGGCTGTAGAGGAACTCGTTGGCTATCTCGGGATCAGTTGATATTGCCTGAAGTATTTGAGAATCGTCCTCCAGCCCCAGAGCCTTCAGTATCACGGCCACGGGGACTCCTCTTATCGCTCCGAATGACGCCTTGATCGTCCCGTCTCTTGGATAGTATTCTAGGAATAGCCTGCTCCTCATGCCGGCTCTAGCAGAGATCACGTATGCCGCGTGGGAGTACGGCTTGCTGCCCGCCGTGGTCTCCTCCACTATGACCTTGTTCCTCGCCAGATCGTCTCTTACTACCACAACTCTCTCGCTTCCGTTTATTATGAAGTAACCGCCAGGATCGGCGGGGTCCTCACCCATCTCTATTAGCTCTTCATCAGAGAGACCGTAGAGCCTGCAGCGCTTCGACTTCACCATGATCGGTATGTAGCCGATCTTTACCTTCTCGGTCTTCAGCTCCATCCCGTGGCCGATTACCTTGATCTCTAGGTAGACCGGTCCCCAGTACGTGATCTTCCTGAGTCTGCACTCCATCGGAGTCAGAGGAGTTCTCGCGCCATCGAACTCTTCGAACTCCGGCGGACCAACCTCTATCTTCCCAAGCCTGAGCTTGTAGTTCTCAATGAGTTCGATCTCCTTGAAGGAGTCGACTACCTCTTGAAGCCCTCTCTCTAGGAATCTGTTGAAGGACTCTATCTGAGCTTCGACGAGGCAGTGCTCTAGGAAGAACGCTCTGACTATTGGGTAGAAATCTACATGACCCTTTTTCAGAGCCGATAGATCTAACTTCGCCTTCTCACCCTTCTGGTACGACCTATTCCCCAAACGTCAACCCCCCGAAATCTTGGGAGGAAAACCCAATCCCTAACCTCCCCTCACAACTACACGGTAGGCGGGGACCTTCTCCCCCGGCCGGATTATCCTGATTACATCCCCAGGCTTGGCCCCAAGCTGTCTAACAACCGGATCCGTCGCGAGGATCTTTGGAAACAGTCTCAGAGGACCGAACTTCTTGATCAACTCCTCCCTCTCTTCCGGACCAACAATCTCGTGCCTGGGGACGAGAATGTGACTCATGAGGTCAAACCCGCCGGGTTCCCCTCCTGGCCCGGGGGAAGGGACCTCCTGGGCTTTTATCTTTTTCGATTCCACCTTCTTGGACTCTGCCTTGGAGCCCTTCCTCCTCTTCGCAGACGAACGTCTTGAAGAAGACTTCTTCGATCGTGCTGGCAATCTGACTTGCCCCCTCTCCTAGCCTGCAGCTCGCCTTCATATCGATTTAAAAGGTTTGAGCAAATGCTGGAGTGGACCCAACATGCCGGAAGTCGTTGAGATCCGCTGGCATGGCCGAGGAGGACAAGGTGTGGTTTTAGCGTCCCGGCTGTTGGCCAAGGCTGCATTCCTCGACGGCAAATGGTCTCAAGCCTTCCCATTTTTCGGGGCTGAGAGAAGAGGGGCTCCAGTAATGGCCTTCACCAGAATATCGGACAGGCCCATAAGGCTGCGAAGTCAGATCTACAACCCAGACGTCTTGGTCCTAGTAGACCCAATGTTCCTTGAAAGTGCTACAGTCTTCGACGGGGTGCGAGAGGGGGCTGTATTGATAGCAAACACTCCAAAGGAGCCGTCAGATGTCGAGACACCCTCGGGCATTCGTAGAGTTGCCACAATAGACGCGACAGGCCTTGCGTTGGGGCTAGCTCTAAGGGTCGCTGGTCTGCCGGTGCCTAACACCGCCATGGTAGGAGCGGTAGCGAAGGCAACGGGGCTCGCCAGCTGGGAGGCGGTCGAGAAGGCGATAAGGGATACTCTGTCTGGAAAAGGAGCAGAGGTGAACGTCGAGGCAGCCAAGGAAGGGTACGACAAAGTTAGGATGCTGGACCGCTAATCGGTCATCAGCACTTACTCTCCCATGTATTTATCGAAGAACTTAGCGTAAGCGTCCACAGCCTCGTCAGAGCTGGAGATCTCCACGGTGTCTGTGAGCTGGCAATTGAAGCATCTTATGAGGGCGAACCCGTTCTTCCTGTCTAACTCAACTACGACGGACGTATGCTGACAGCTGGGGCACCTAAAGAACACAGAACGCCTTATGGGTCTCCTGGTTCTGATCAGAGTCCTTCTCTTTCTCCTTCCCAACCTGGTCACCCGCCGAGTTCCTAGCTCGGATGGGAATTAAGCTTGCCCAGACTTGAAGGCAGGCTTCAATCGGTTAATAACATCGAAGGTGTCTATGGGCAGAGAGGATGGAGCTGGATCTCTACTTCTCAGAGCTTGAGAGGAAGGTTGTCGAGCTTTATGAGGTCGCCCAAAGAGCTAGATCGGTCGGCTTAGATCCATCACCGACTGTAGAGGTTGCTAGGGGAGATACCCTGCCCCAGAGGCTCGTGGCCCTATTTAATCGACCAGATCTAGCCGGGAAGACAGAGAGGTACCTCCAGCAAGGGTTAGGGAAGGTTGAGATAGCTTTCAAAGTCGCTGGCGAGATACTCGAATCGGGAGATGGGGCGCCTGAGGAGCTAGCGGAGCTAGCGGTTCGAGTGGGCATGGCGATAATGACGGACGCCACGGTCTCCGCTCCCATAGAGGGCATTAACTCCGTGAGGATCAAGGTAAACCCGAGGGACGGCAGCCGCTACCTAGCCGTCTACTACAACGGCCCCATAAGAACTGCTGGAGGAACTGAGGGAGCATTGAGTGTGGTACTGGCAGATTTCGTGAGGCAGAAGCTGGGGCTAGATGCGTACAAGCCGACAGATGCTGAGGTGGAGAGGTACGCCGAGGAGGTTGAACTATACAAGAGGGCCGTTCACCTGCAGTACAACTCAACCCCAGACGAGGTGAAGTTTGTCGCTAGACATCTCGTGGTCGAAGTGACGGGTCCACCAACCGAACAGGTTGAGGTTTCGACCAACCGGGACCTGCCTACGGTCGAGACCAACCGTGTTAGGGGCGGCGCCGTCTTAGTGCTGAATGACTGCCTGCTACAGAAGCGGAAGAAGCTCGCAAAAATAATTCCAAGGCTGAAAGAGGTTGTAGGCTTCGACGATAGCGGGTGGACCTGGCTCGGAGGGCAGGCTGAGGAGGAGGCCAACCCCAGGGAAGCCATCCCCGGCTGCCCCTACGTAGAACCGTCCTACAAGTACCTCAGAGATTCTGTGGTCGGGAGACCTGTGCTGTCACACCCCTCAGCCGTTGGGGGCTTCAGGCTGAGGTATGGACACGCTAGGAACACTGGATTGGCCTCGGTGGGGGTTCACCCAGCCACGATGGTTATACTGGACGAGTTTCTGGCGGTGGGCACTCAGGTGAGGATTGAGAGGCCTGGGAAGAGCGCCGTGGTTATGCCCGTCGACTCGATCGAAGGGCCCATAGTGAAGCTTAAGGACGGCTCTGTGATCAGGGTTGAGGACGCGGAAACCGCTCGCGCGATTAGAGATCAGGTCGAGAGAGTTCTATTCTTGGGTGACATCTTAATTGGGTTTGGAGAGTTCTTGGAGAACAACCACAAGCTCGTTCCCTCTTCTTGGGTTGAGGAATGGTGGCACGCGTGGGTCGTTGAGGAGGCCCGCAAGAAGGGCTATCAGCTGCCTCCTCACGTTGAAGAGGACCCGTTTGCTCATGTAGACTTCGACACGGCGGCTCAGCTGAGTCTGGCTCTGGGGGTCCCTCTACACCCGAGGTGGACCTACTTCTGGCATGACATAACCGTAGACGATCTGAGAACTCTCCTCATGGCCCTAGGGAATTCTGAGATTGAGGAGAATTCCATACTGATGCGATTCGACAAGAATGTGAAGGAAGTGCTCGAGAGGCTTGGAGTCCCCCACAGAGTTAGGGAGGGGTTCATCGCAATAACAGGAGATGACGCGAAGGCCCTGCAGGCAACCCTGCTGGCCAAGAGCGAACCACCTGATCTGTCGAAGTACGGCCTCCACGAAGTGATGAGGGCCATCAACGACCTGGCGCCTTTCAAGATCATGCCAAAGGCACCTTTCTACGTTGGGATGAGGCTCGGCAGGCCGGAGAAGGCGAAGCCCAGGAAGATGAAGCCCCCAGTCAACGTCTTATTCCCAATAGGAAGGCAGAAGGGGATGTCTCGATCGCTGAAGACCGCTTTGCAGCAGGGCAGGGCCGCAGTTGAGGTGGCACTGAGGCGGTGCCCCAAATGCGGTCAGGAAACCGTACACTACCTATGCCCAAAGTGCGGCGTTCGAACCCAGCCACAGCTGTTCTGCGGCAGGTGCGGCAGGAGGCTCAGGGAGGGGCAGAGGTGTCCGGACCACCCAAGGGACGAACCAGTGCCCTACAGAGCGACTGAACTCAACATCAGAGCGATAGCTGGCGAGGCTGTCGACCGTCTGGGAGGAGGCCTCCCGCTCGATGGGGTTAAGTGCGTCCAGGGGCTGACTAGCTGGTCAAAGAGTCCGGAGCCGCTGGAGAAGGGGATACTCCGAGCGGCAAGGGAGCTCTTCGTCTTTAAGGACGGGACTGTGAGGTTTGATGCCACAAACGCTGCTCTCACACACTTCACGCCCAAAGAGGTGGGAGTCTCCGTAGAGAAGCTAAGGGAGTTGGGATATGAGACAGACGCATTCGGCGACCCCCTAGTCTCAGAGGATCAGCTGGTGGAGCTAAAGGTGCAGGACGTGATTATTCCATTGAAGGCTGCCGAATATCTGTTCAGGGTCTCTAAGTTCATCGACGACCTCCTGACGAGATTTTACGGCCTGTCACCTTACTACAAATTGGAGAACCCGAGGGATCTGGTAGGTCACCTGCTCTTCACAATATCACCACATACGTTCGTGGCGAACGTTGTCAGAGTGGTGGGCTTCACTGAGGCGGATGTGATCCTGGCCCACCCATACCTGCACGCGGCCAAGAGGCGAAATGTGGACGGCGATGAAGACTCGCTCATACTCGGCCTAGACTGCCTCCTCAACTTCTCTAAGTCCTACCTGCCGTACAAACCCGGGGGCAGAGAGGACGCACCGCTGATCCTAGTCACGAAGCTCGATTTAGACTACATAGACGACGAGTGCTACAACATCGAGGTTGTTTGGAGGTACCCACGTGAGTTCTTTGAGGCCACCCTAAGGTACGCTCACCCTCAAGAACTCGAAGGCTCAGTGATCCCGACCGTGGGAACGGTGTACGCGTCAGGAGAGAGGTACCCCAAAATAGGGTTCACACACCCCACGAGCCACTGCTGGAGGGGGCCCCTCACAACCATGTACCGCAGGCTGAACACAATGCTTGAGAAGCTAGATAGGCACATAGCGCTGGAAGAGAGGCTAGCAGCGGTAGACGCAGAGGATGCGCTAGTTAGGGCTATGTCTGCTCATTTTCTGAGGGACATCGCGGGGAATCTCCGCAAGTACGCAAGCCAGAAGTTCAGGTGTTCAAAGTGCAACAGGAAGTTCAGGAGACCCCCGCTGCTTGGGAGGTGCCCGGCCTGCGGGGGAAACATAACGCTGACGATTCACCCGAGGTCCGCGGTGAAGTACCTCGAGCCTACTAAGCAGATCCTCGAAAGGTACAAGCTACGAGGGTACTTACTGCAGAGGGTAGAACTCTTGGAGATGGAGGCCGCGAGTCTCTTCAGCCTGCAAGAGAGCGCGGAACTTAAGCCTTCAGATCTCTCCGAGTTCGTATCCGACGAGCGAGTTGTTTTATCAGCAGTCGAGAAGGAGGGCGAGGAGGAAGAGGACTTCGGGCTGGCCGCCTTCCTGTAGGCGTGAGGAGTTGAGGTAGCATGCAGATAACCCCAATAGGCTATCTCCGTGAGGGAAGTCCCGCGGCCGTGATTGGCGTGGTGCTCCAGAGGGTGGAGAATTATGTAATCGTAGATGACGGGACGGGCAGAGCGAGGATCTATACGGATCAAGCTGAGACACTCAACCCAGGCGATGTGGTGCTAGCGGTCGGTATCGTGGCTTCTGTAGGTCAGATGGTAGAGATACAATCCGATGCGGTCACTCTTGTCTCAGGCATAGACCTGAATCTCCTCAAGGAAACCCTAAAATTGAGCGCTGAGATTGAGACTCGCGAGCCTTATACATCAGTGGGAGAGGGATACGAATGAGCGAATCGGCCGGAGAGGTTATCCTCGTATTCGAAGAGGGCAAGGTTGTCAGAAAGGTTGTCGAGGCCGTTGAGGCCATGATAGAGGAGGCAACCTTCAAGGTGAGCCCCGAGGAGGGCTTTGTGCTTCAGGCTCTGGATCCTGCCAAGATAGCGATGGTCCAAGTCTTCCTTCCGAAATCCTTCTTCTCGGAAATTCAGGTCGATAAGGAGTCGTTCTTCGGAGTGAACTTCACGGAACTTGTTAAGATAATGAAGAGAGTAAAGGCCGACGACAGGGTCGAGTTCCGCCTCACTAGGGACTCGCTCACCGTGGTCATCCGGAACGGCTTCAAGAGAACACACAGGCTTGCTCTGCTGCCCCCCGAGGAGTTTCAGGTGCGCAGCCTCAAGGTCAACTTCACTGCTGGCATAAGGATGGACAGCAAGAGGCTTCCAGACGTGATAAAAGAACTCAAGGGCATAGCCTCTGAGGTTGAGATCACTATAGACGGTGAGAAGGCCGAGTTTGGAGCGAGGAGCGAGAGGCAAGAGTCGCGAATAACGATAGAGAAGACGGACCCCGTGGTTCTGGACATATGGGCCGAAGAGCCAGCCAGGGCCGTCTATGGAATGGCTTACCTAGAGAGGATGACCAAGCCAGCGGATATATCGGCAGAAGTCACTCTTGAAATGGCCACGGACAAGCCCCTCAAGCTGCACTACTCTATAGGAGGGTTTGCGGACGCAGGGGTGAGGTACTATCTAGCGAACGTCTCAGGGATGTGAGCCCACGGTCATGGAGTTGGACCCAACTCTGATCTCGAAGTACCCCTTCACCTCGGCTGCCACGAGATTGCTTGAGGAAGAGGGCCTCACCAGGGACGATCTCGCCTACGACCCCCTCCTGTCCGTCTCTAGGAGGCACGCCTTGAAGAGATTGATCTCAGCGGTGGAAGGCGATCTTTACCTCGATGACGTGAGCCTAACCCCCTTAGAGGCTGTAGCTACCTATCTGATAGTGAGGCTCGTGTCTGCTAAATTGAACGACAGATTCCTCCTGAGGCTGGTTGCTGAACACGAGTCGAAGAGGTTCTATCATCTTGCGAGAGAAGAACCTCTATCTACACTCGCGTGGCTTGCGGGCGAGCTAGGAGCCCACACAAGATTAGATGGAGACTTCGCGTGGATTGACTTGGCAGGATACCTCAGAGCTTCAACGGGGCTGGGAGGACCGAGGTGGAGGCTGGCCAACAGAGACTTGAGGCGCGGCTGGGTGAGGGTCAGCAAGAGAGAGCTGGCCCGCCTGCTGCAGGAGCTGCTCAGGGTCAGACTGCTCGGAGTCTCAACGGTGCGACAACTCCCCCCACCGCTAGAGGAGATAGCAACGGCTGTGGCCAAGATGCTGGAGTCGAGGAGGGCCAAGGGAGCACCCAAGAGGCGCCTGAGAGGGTTCCCTCCTTGCATAGAGAGGCTGGTGGAGAAGGCAAGAAGAGGGGAGAATATGTCCCATCACGAGAGGTTCACCGTTGCCGCCTATCTCTTGAAGGTGGGGTGGACCGCAGAGCAGGTCGTTGACCTATTCAGGAACGCCCCTGACTTCAAGGAAAAGGTGACCAAGTATCAGGTTGAGCACATCGCCAAGAGAGGGTACCTGCCGCCAAGCTGCACCACGCTGAGGGCCTGGGGGATATGCGATGAGGATTGCGGAGTGAAGTCGCCCCTGTCCTTTAGAAGGAGGAGGAGAGAGTGAACAAACTCCGAGAAGCGTTTAGAGAGTACTACACTCTTAGGGCGCCACTAATCTTCGTCCCCAGGGTTGAGAGGAGAGAGGTAATGCTCGTGTCATTCGAAGGCGTGGTGTCAAGGCATATAGCAGTAGATGGGCTCCAGTCCCTGAGGGCGCTGCTGATAAGAGAAGCTCCGAGGCATGCATATTACTCGGTTGGACTTTACGAACGCCCATCAGCCAGATCCATGAGTGA
>CBEVRO010000013.1:0-22291 GCA_965552295.1 uncultured archaeon
CCTTCCTCGGGATTCCGGTCTCTAGATCCCACTTCCTGTAGGAGTAGTACTCGTCAAGCATGACGTCGAGCTCGACCACCTGGCCCTTGGCTGGCCCCCTCGGCATGGGCTCCTTGGTGAACCTCTCGGGCAGGGTGTCATCCTTCCTCGTTATGCCCTCCCTGACGTTGAAGAGCCTTTGCAGAGTCACGATCCTCCTGCCGATCAGCCTGAGGTCTGCCTCTGTGTACTCCTTGCCAGTCGTGATGGTCAGAGCCCTCGCCAGGTCTGGGTAGAAAAACACTGGGGGTATCACTGTTCCGTACTTGCAGACGCCAACGGCCTCGACTACAGCGCAGAAGTCCTCCAGCTCAGCCACCATGATTCCCTTGTACTTCGGGTTGAGCCTGTCCGTCATCTCAGGCAGGTACTCCTCGCCGAACCTCTCTATGATCTCCTTCTCGAATCCAACCTCATCCAGCACAGGGAAGGCGTAGAGGTGGTCGGCGCCCCTATTCGAGGTCACGTGAGCCAGACCCATGCTCTTCTGGGCTCTCCCGTCCTGAGCGGCAATCTCCATCTTCTTGACGTGCATGGCGTACTTCTCCGTTCCCCTGCCTATCTTCTGCGCCGCTCTGTACACTCCTTCAGCCAACAGGTCTCCGAAGCCCTTCCTGAACGCTATCATCTCGATTAACTGCACTATCAGCTCTGGGTCTCCCCACTCAAGCTCCAGCCCGCCCGTGTCCTCTTTGGTCAGCAGGCCGTGCTCCCAGCACTCCATGGCCCAGGCTATGACTCCACCGGCGGAGATTACGTCCATCCCGTAGAGGTTGCACAGGTGGTTCGCGTAGATCAGTGCCTCGAGATCGGAGTTTCCGATGTTGGCTCCCAGCGCGTCCAAGCCCTCGTACTCAGGCCCCTTGCCGATCATCATGTACTTCCCGGCGGGAACCCTCACGAACCTCCCGCACCTCTGGTAGCAGGCGAAGTCCGCCCTGGGCTTGACCAAGTACTCCCTCGTGATTCTCTCGCCGCATATCTTCTCCCACTCGTCGAACACTCCCTCCCTGTGGTTGTAAGTCGGGAGCCTACCTATCGCCTGCATGAGCTCTACGAGGCTGTTGGTCCCGTACTTCACTCTGTCCGGAGTGAATGGGTGCGCCAGCATCTTCCTGCCCAGCTCCAGCATGAAGTCGTAGTACTCGTCTGGCTGAGCTATCTTCAGCTCCCTGTAGCCCCTGGCCGCTATGGCCTTGAGCCTCTTGTAACCCATGACGGCTCCTATTCCTGACCTGGCGGCAGCCCTCCCGTGGTCGTTGAAAACGCCAGCGAACCTGACGAGGTTCTCGCCAGCCTGGCCAATGAGGGCAACCCTGACTTGCTTGTCTCCAAGCTCCTCTTTTATCATGTCCTCGGCCTCGTACGTGCTCTTGCCCCACAGGTGGCTGGCGTCTCTCAGTTCCGCCTGTCCGTCCTCCACGTAAATGTACACGGGCTTGTCAGACCTTCCGGCGACGACCACCGCGTCAAAGCCGGCGAACTTCAGCTCAGGGCCGAAGTGCCCAGCGGCGTGCGCTTCACCATAGATGTCGGTAAGCGGAGACTTCGCGGCCACTATGTGCCTGCTGGCCTGGGGAAATAGCGTACCAGTCAGAACACCCGTAGCGAGTATGAACACGTTCTCAGGGCTGAAGGGCTCTACATCCGGCCCCACCATGTCGAA
Source organism: uncultured archaeon (assembly GCA_965552295.1). Classification (GTDB taxonomy): domain Archaea; phylum Korarchaeota; class Korarchaeia; order Korarchaeales; family Korarchaeaceae; genus DRBY01. Next base: position 1,706 of record CBEVRO010000013.1, read on the forward strand.
GAGCCACCGAGCGGCGAATCCTGTCCCTCCGAGGTAGGTCAGGGCCAGCTCCTCGTCAAGTGGTTTGATGACCAGCTTGCCGCGAGTGAGGTCAACCCAGAGCACCTGGCCAGCCCAGCCACCGTATTTCCAGGAGAACCCATCATCCGACGACACTTATCGCCACCTCCCCATTGGAATGAACTCCCCGTGTCCGGGGCGACCCACCGGCTCTCCGTCTTGAGCCACCACTTCTCCTCGGACGGTGACCAAGACAGGCCACCCTCTCACAGTCATCCCCTCATAGGGGGACCACCCACACTTGTAGTGGAGCCTGTCGGCTCTTATCACAACCCCAAGCTTCTGATCGAAGAGCACCAAGTCGGCGTCCGATCCCGGGGCTATCTCTCCCTTCCTTGGGTAGATCCCGAAGGCCTTGGCGGGGTTGGCGGTCAACGCAGCGCAGATCGTGGTCGGCTCTAGGCCCCACCTGTGGAGACCCTCGCTCATAGAGATCGGCAGCAGGGTCTCCACGCCGGGTATTCCTCCCCACGCCTGCCAGATATCACTCCAGCCGACTTCCTTCTCCTCCTTCGTGCCTGGAGCGTGATCCGTGGTTATCATGTCAACGACGCCGCTCCTCAGCCCCTCCCACAGACCCCTGACGTCCTCCTCCGTTCGAAGGGGAGGCGTCATCTTCAGGTAGGGGCCCCACTTCTCCACGTCCCTCTTGGTGAACACAAGGTAGTGAGTGCACGTCTCAGAAGTCACCCTCAGGCCCCTGGCCTTGGCGTGAGCGACCAGCTCGACGCCGGGAGCCGTGTTTATGTGGGCCACATGATAGTGCCCGCCGACTCGGGCTACAGACTCGATTATTCTTGCCACGGCGACTGCCTCCGCCTCCGCAGGCCTAGACTCGTGGTGCGCGAGGGGATCCTTCCTGCCCTCCTGATCTTTGACCCTATGGATCCCCTTGTCGATTATCTCTCCATCTTCAGAGTGGATGACGACTCTCCCGCCAACCTGCTCGGCCTGCACGAGCAGTTCCTCGATGTAGTCATAGGTGACCTCGAAGGGCTTCGTGGTAAAGGCTTTGAAGGAGAGTATTCCCATGTCGGCCAGCTCAGGGATTCTCTGGAGGTGCTCCTCTGTCTCCATCATGCCAGCGTGGATCGTGAAGTCAACCATCGAATCCCTCTCGCCGACCTCGATCTTCTGCCTAGCCAGCTCCGGCATGACCGTGAGCACTAGGGGCATGTCCATGAGCGTGGTGACTCCTCCCGCAGCCGCAGCGGCGCTCCCGCTCCTCCAATCCTCCCTGTGCGTGTAGTCGGGGTCGTATATGTGAGCGTGCGCGTCGATAGCCCCGGGCATGAGAATCTTCCCACCGGCGTCCAGCGTGCGGGACGCCTCTGGGAGCTGAGGGTCTTTGGCGACGGCAACTATCTTGCCGTCACTGACGGCGACGCCAGCCCCTTCGATCATGAACTGCGCCGTGAGCAGTCTGGCGCCCCGGATCACGAGGTCAACGGTCATTCAGGCCCTACCTCCTCCCCCGCCCCCGCGGGCGGCTCACCCCTCTTGGGGAGCTTGCCGAGCCTCTCTAGCTCGTCCGCCACGTCTTCGAGTCCAAGCTCCACGAGCTTTTCCCGCGTCGGTATGCCCGTCTCGAGGTCCCACCCTCTCAGCGTGTAGTACTCGTTGAGCATGATGTCTAGGTTTACGACCTGGCCCTTCGCGGGTCCCTCAGGCATGGGCTCTCTGGTGAACCTCTCGGGCAGGGTGTCATCCTTCCTCGTTATGCCCAGCCTTACGTTGAAAGCCCTCTTCAGGTTGTTTATCCTCTCTCCCAAGAGCCAGATTTCCCTCACGTCTCTGAACGCCTCCTCTCCCGTCACCAAGTACGCGAGCTTGGCGAAGTCCTCGACCCAGAATATGGGCGGCCAGCCAACCGTGTACCAGCAGACTATCAGGGAGTCCCTCACAGCGTAGGCGTCTTCGTGCATCTTCACCGCCAAGCCCTTGTAAGCCTCCGAGTAGCCGTTCACCACCTGCTCAACCTTGTCCTCGCCGAATCTCTCCTTCGCCGTGTCCCAGTAGGCAAGCTGGTCGACGGTGACTAGGGACCTCATGTGGTCCGCTCCCCTGGCGGCAACGGCGTGGGTCAGGCCCGCAGACCTGTGGGCCCTGCCGTCCTGTCCCGAGACCTCCAGACCCTTGACGTGCATGGCGTACTTCTCGGCGCCGCGCCCTATCCTCTGAGCCATCGCCCTGACTCCCTCGGCCATCATATCGCCGAACCCCTTCCTGTGGACGATCATCTCCAGCGCCTCGATCATGGCGTGGTAGTCTCCCCACCTCAGCTCGAACCCGCCGGTGTCCTCCTTGGTCAGAATGCCCTTCTCCATCAGCTCCATCACGAAGGACATGACCTTCCCGGCGGAGATTACGTCGACGCCGTACTTGTTGCACATCAGGTTGAGGTAGAGGATCGCCTCCGGGTTATCGTTCATGGCGCTGGAGCCAAACGCGAAGACCGCCTCGTACTCCGGCCCGCCGGTGAAGGTTCCAGCGAATTCCCCGGCCTTGACCAAGTTCTTCTTCTTGCAGGCGGTGCTGCAGCCAAAGCAGGCCTTCGTGGCCACCCAGAAGCGCTCCCTTATCGTGGCGCCGTCTATCTTGCTCCAGCCGTTGAAGACCCCGGTCCAGTGGTTCTTCGTCGGGAGCTCTCCTATGGCCTGCTTCACGGCGACGAGCATTGGGGTTCCAAACCTCCTTAGCTCCATCGCCTGGTCGCTACTCAGAACCCTCTTGTGTCCCTCCATGGCGAACTCGTAGAACTCGTCAGGATGGGCTACCTCCACGGCACCGAAGCCCCTAACGGCTATGGCCTTCAGCTTCTTGGAGCCCATCACGGCGCCCATGCCGGTCCTGCCAAACGCGTCATGGTAGTTCGTGATTATGCAGGCGTACTTCACGAGATTCTCGCCCGCCTGTCCTATGCTGGCGACCTGAACGGCGGGATCTCCAAGCTCCTCCCTTATCTGCTCAGTCGTCTCGTAGGTGTCCTTGCCCCACAGGTGGCTGGCTTCTCTGATCTCCACCTGGCCGTCGTATATCGAGACGTAGACAGGCTTGCTGGAAGCCCCTTCAACTACTATCATGTCGAACCCGGCGTACTTGATCTCCGGCCCAAGCTGTCCGCCGCAGTGAGACTCTCCCCATATGCCGGTGAGCGGGGACTTTGCCACCGCGACTATCCTGCCGGCGGTGTGCCAGAGCGTGCCAGTCACGGGGCCGGTCGCTATGATGAGCCTGTTGTCGGGGCCGAGTGGATTTACGCCGGGCCCTACCTCCTCCCAGAGGAGCCTGGCTGCCATGCCGCTGCCGCCGAGGTAGTACCTAGCCCACTCCTTTGGAGTGTCGACGACCCTGTAGCGACCAGCAGTGAGATCGATGCGCAGGATCTTTCCGGTGTACCCCTTGTACGGGAACCTCAATGCTCACACCCCGGCCCTCTTGGGAGCCATGAGGTGCTGCGCTACCTCTTGGAATCGCATTGCCACGAGCCTGCGCTTGGCGTCGTCAGCCTGATCTGCCCTCACCCACTTTATCGCTCCAGTGGGGCAGATCTTGGCGCACTGCGGGTCTCCACCGCACCAGTCGCACTTCAAGATCGTGTTGGTCTCCGGGTCCCAGCCCACCCCGCCGAAGGGGCAGGCGTTTATGCAGGACTTGCAACCCAGGCATCTGTCTGGATCGTACTTCACGAGTCCCGTCTCCTCGTCTTTGTAGAGCGCGTTTGTTGGGCATGCAGCCACGCAGGCCGCGTCGTCGCACTGAAGGCACATCACTGGGATGTCTAGCCCTTTATCCTCGAACTTGATGACGGTGACCCGAGATCTGGACGGCTGAATTACCTTGTAGTGCCAGAAGGAGCAGGCCGCCTCGCACAGCCTGCAGCCCGAACAGAGCTCAGGGGTCACGAGCAACATCCTTTGGACCATCAACCCACCTCCCATATCTGCGCACGAGGTTAAAAAAACTCAAGAGGGCGGGAAGGTCACCGCCCTCACTGGACAGATGCTCACGCACACTCCACAGCCGTAGCACGCGTATTGGTCGACCACAGCCACCTTCTTGCCGTTGAACTCACCCTCCACCCTTATGGCATTGTACCTGCAGGCCTGCTCGCATATCCCGCACGCGTTGCACTTCTCAGGATCTACGACTGGATTCTTGACCTCGTAGTTGGGCTCCTCCTGCAGGTACTTCAGAGCCATGCCTCTGATGTCCTCCACGGAGTCGTAGCCGTGCTCCGCCAGCCAGCGCTCGATCTCCCTGGCCACCCTGCCGTATATGCTCGGCCCCTCGATTATGGCGCCCGTGCATATCTGCACGGCTGAGGCTCCGGCCATGAAGTACTCTATGGCGTCCTCGCCGCTCATCACGCCCCCTACACCTATAATGGGCAAGTTCGTGTTCTTAGCGACTTCCGCCACTACCCGTACGCCCAGCGGCTTTATCGCTGGACCTGAGAGCCAGCCATACCCGTACTTCCCTCCAAGCAGAGGCTTACCCTCCTCTATGTCGATGTAGAGCGTCGGGCCCAGCGAGTTGACCGCCACGATTCCGTCTACTCCTACCCTCTCTAACTCCTTGGCGAACTCAACCAGGTTCAGTATGTGAGGGCTGAGCTTGGCGAATATCGGTATGTCCACCGCCTCCCTGAGGGCATTGGCAATCTCCAAGATCGGCTTGTAGTCGACGCCGACGTAGTGGAGCGAGTACTCTATTCCGTCGACCCCAGCCTCCTGGACCTTCTTGCCCAGGAAGCTGACCTCCTCAGCCGTGTAGCCAATGCTGGCAATCAGAGGCAATCCCGAACTCTTGGCTAGCTTGTACTCAACCTCGATCCAGCGCTGGTAGGGCAGGTCGGACCACAGCTCGGTGTTTAGCAGACCTCTCGGCATGAATAGCTTGGTCCGCTCCCTCCTGACGATTCTGCCCCCTACGACGTAGAATACGTCGAAGTCGGTGAAGCCCCTGTCGAGCACAGCCATTGTGGGCCTGGGAACCTTCGCGGGTTCGACGCTGATGGTCTTCGCGACGAGACCGCCGGCGCCGCACCTGGCTGCAGCCAGCAGAGCCGCCGCGTTCTGGCTGGGGGGACCCGCTGCCGTGAGGACGGGGTTCCTGAACTTTATACCAGCGACCTCTACCGCCAGATCTACCACTTCACCTCCACCTCCCGGCTAGCTCACCCAAACCCAGCTCCCTAAGCGTCTCGTCCTTCGGCACGCCAGTCTCCCTGTCTATTCCCGCAGCCTCGTAGTAGTCGTCGAGCATCTCCTCCAGCCTGCAGACGCTGCCCTTCGCAGGCCCAGTCGGCATCGGCTCCTTAAGGAACCTCTCTGGGAGGGTGTCGTCCTTCCTCCTCAGGCCCTCCCTGACGTTGAACATCCTGCGCAGTATTGTTATCCTCCTAGCTATCTTCCTGAAGTTGTTCACGTCGCCGAACTCCTCTATTCCAGTAGCCACGGCGACTGCTCTGGCCATGTCGTCGAAGTAGAACACCGGGGGCCAGCCGACCTGGTACCAGCAGATTATCAGAGAGTTGCCCATCGCGTAGAGGTTCTCCAAGTCCCAGACGAGCCAGCCCTTGTACTTCGTGGACAGCGGGTCCACGAGATCAGCGACCTTGTCCTTTCCGTACCTCTCCTCCGCGACGTGCTCATAGCCCCTCTCCTCGAGGCAGGACAGCGAGGTCAGGTGGTCTGCTCCCCTGGCGGCGGTGGCGTGAGTCAGACCGGATGACTGGTGAGCCCTCCCGTCTTGCGCGGATATCTCCAGACCCTTGACGTGCATGGCGTACTTCTCGGTTCCCCTGCCTATGATCTGAGAGGCTCTCCGGCTCCCCTCGGCGATTATGTTGCCGAAGCCCTCCCTGAAGGCGGTCTTCTTGACCAACTCTATCATGGCCTCGGCGTTGCCCCAAGACAGGTCGAGTCCTCCCGTGTCCTCCTTGGTCAGCAGGCCGTGCTCCCAGCACTCCATGGCCCAGGCGATGGTCATCCCGAGGGAGATCGAGTCCATGCCATACAGGTCGGCCAGGTGGTTGGCGTAGAATATGGCCTCTATGTCGTCGATCAGCAGGCAGGACCCGAAGGACACTATGGCCTCGTACTCCGGGCCCTTGTAAATCCCAGCATACGGCTCCTTTCTAGCCCTCACGAAGTACTTGCACTGGACTAGGCATCCGAAGCAGCTGGCCTGCTTCACCCTGAACTCCCTGCGGATGCGCTCTCCACCGATCAGCTCAGCCTTCTCCCAGAACCCAGTCCAGTGGTTCTTCACGGGCATCCTGCCTATGGCGTTTATTGCCTCCACCAAGTTTGGCGTCCCGTACTTCGTTAGAGTCTCCCTCAGCGAGTCTCCCCAATCCACCTGGAGCTTGCGGTACGCGTCATCCACGACCTCGGTGAACTTCTCGGCATCGGCGACCTCGACCCCCTTGCTGCCCCTGACGGCTATGGCCTTCAGCTTCTTGGAGCCCATCACGGCGCCCATGCCGGTCCTACCTGCGGCGTTGCCAATGTCGTTGATTATGCAGGCGAACCTAACCATGTTCTCTCCAGCCGGCCCTATCGTGGCGACCTTGAAGGTCTCATCGCCCAGCTCCTCTCTGATAATGTCTATGGTCTCGAGTGTGGTCTTGCCACCGTAGTAGCGGCCGTCCCTCTCTTCACCCCACAGATGGCTGGCGTCCCTGAGCTCAACGTAATCGTCGTCTATCACGAGGTACACTGGCTTCTCTGACTTCCCCTGAACCACGATGAAGTCGTAGCCGGCGAACTTCAGCTCAGGGCCGAAGAACCCTCCAGCGTTGGCCTGCCCCCAGATGCCTGTGAGCGGGGACTTGGCGCAGACCTGGTACCTCCCGGCGGCGGGGAACATCGTGCCGGTCAGCGGTCCAGCGGCTATCACCAGCCTGTTGTCGGGGCCGAGCGGATCGGTCTTCTCGTCCACCTCGTCCCAGAGGATCTTGACCCCGAAACCCAGGCCTCCCAAGTAATTCAGTATGAGGTCCTTCGGCGTCTCCTCGATCAGGATCTTCCCGCTCGTCAGGTCAACGCGGATATACTTCCCAGCGTAGCCGCCGAACTTCATGTCAGATCACCCCTTTGACGGGACTATCAGGGAGAACAGCCTGGCCGCACGCTCGACGCCCTCTCTCTTCTTGTAGTAGCCAACCTGGTCTGCCCTGACGTACTGGATGGCGCCCGTCGGGCACCTCTTGGCGCACTGTGGGTCTCCACCGCAGAGGTCGCACTTCACCACCTGGAGCGTGATGGGATCCACCTGCATGCCTCCAAAGGGGCAGGCATTCAGGCACTGCTTGCACTCAATGCACTTCGACTTGTCCAAGAAGACGCCGCTGTCGTGCTGGTAGAGCGCGCCAGTAGGACAGGCGTCAACGCAGAGAGGCTTCCCACAGTGCTGGCAGGTCATGGGGATGAATATTCCCTCAGACTCCTTCTTGAGGACCTGTATGTACGACCGCCGGGGGTTGAACTGCTCGTAGTGGTGGAAGGAGCAGGCTTCCTCACATATTCTGCACCCGGTGCACTTGTCAGGATCTATCACTAAGAGGCTCTGAACCCCCGCTAGCATGCGATCACCGCCAGCCCCAAACGGGCTAACGCGTGCCAACCAAGGAGATCAAATAAATTCTGAGTGCTGTCTTCAAATCTCCGACGTGGCTTTGATTGGCATCTATCTTTGAGAGCCTGCTCGCGTAGAGAAAAGCAGGCTGACAAGAGGGGTGTTAAAACAAAAAAGAGGGAAGAGTTAGGAGTTCTTCAGCCACCAAGCGGCGGCCCTATTACGTTCTCGAACCACCACTGCATGGTCCAGAGGTCGTCGTGTCCGAGCCTCTGGCCGGGCAGGGCCCTGAGGTTGCCCTCGTTGTCGTACAGCGGACCGGTGAACGGATCGAAGGTCGGAGACTCCTCCATCATCTGCTGGAGCCTGAGCATGACGAGGTCGTAGACGGACATCTCCTGCCCGGTTATCTTCTCGGTGACCATGATGGCCTTCAGCTGGTCGATGAACTTCGGATTGATGGGCTCGCCCTTGGCGCAGCCTAGCTCGACGGCACCCTCCTTCAGCAGCCACCAGTAGTCAACGTTCTCCAGGTTCTCAGGCGTGTAGACGCCCAGGTAGACCTTGGTGACGATGTCCTCGTAGATGACCTCCCAGTGCACTATCTGGCCAGAGACACAGACATCCGGACCGTAGTCCATCATCGGGCTGTAGTGGCCGAAGGCAAGCACCCACTCGCCAGCGTTCCAGTGCTCCTGAGCGACCTCTACTACGGTCGGCGTGTCCTCGGTGAAGGCCAGCACGTCGCAGCCCTCGGCGATCAGGGTCTCGGCGGCCTGCCTGGCCTTAGTCGGGTCGTACCAGGCTCCTATCTTGATGACGTGGACCTCACAGTCAGGGCAGACCTCCTTCACGCCGATCGCAAAGGCGTTGATGTGCCTGACCACCTCGGGGATGGTGTGGGCTGCGACGTACCCGATCTTCTTGGTCTTGGTCAAGGCGCCGGCCATCAGTCCGTTGAGGTAGTAGATCTGGTAGAAGTCAGCGAAGTAGGTTCCCATGTTCTTCCATCTCTTGTACCCTGAGCAGTGGAAGAAGATCTTGTCAGTGTACTGCTTGGCCTTCTCGAGGGTCGGGTCCATGAACTCGAACGAAGTGGTGAATATCAGCTCGTAACCCTGCTGGATCAGCTGATCTATAACCCTGGGCAGGTCTCCGGCAGAGACGGACTCGACATAAGTAGTCTCAAGCCAGTCGAACTTGTTGTCAACGTACTCCCTACCCTCGTTGTGAGCGTATGTCCATCCGATATCGCCTATCGGGCCTACGTAAACCCAAGCAGCCTTCAGCTTCTTAACCTCAGGAACCTCAGGGCACGGTGGGCAGGTGGCCTCAGGGCACGGTGGGCAGGTGGTAGGGGCTGCCTCCTTTGGAGCCGCGAAGTAGCCGATAGCGGCACCCACGATCAGTAGGATTATGGCTACTGCCGCCCACTGACTAGAAGTCATGATAACGACCCCCTCACGAGGGATTACTGCAGGTGCTAATAGGATACCCAATAAATTTTTTCTCAGTTGACGATGTTCAGAAAGCCAGCTGGGGGAAGCCTGTAACGCACATCGCTTGCTGCAGGAGAGAAATTCACCCCTCAAAGCGCGGGAGTCTATCCAGTTGAATAAACGACCCCAATACCAAAAAGCGTGGAGAGGGAAGGGAGGAAAAAGTTTGGCCGTACCTTCAGGCTACTTCTCTCCTCGCACGTAGGGCACTCCTAGCGCCGCAGGTGCGCCCATCCTCCTCCTCATTCTCTCAGTCGCTCCAGCGACTAGGATCAGGATCGTCAATGCGTAGGGCACTGCGGATAGAAGCCACTCGCTCACCCCTAGGTGCAGCTGGAGGCTGTACCCGATCCCCTCTACTATCCCGAAGAAGTAAGAGCCAAAGATCGCTCGAAGCGGGCTCCAGAGCGCGAATATCACCAGAGCTATCGCTATCCACCCCTTGCCCATGAGTAGCACGGTCTCGGTCCAGTTTGCTATTATCGCCAAGAGGAGGTGCGCTCCTCCGAGCCCAGCCATCGCTCCGCCGAACAGCGTGCACGCGTACCTCACCGCGTACACGTTCACTCCCAGAGCGTCCGCAGCAGCGGGGTTCTCGCCAACTGACCTGATTATCACGCCTATCCTCGTTTTGAAAAGCACGAACCAGAGGAGGACCGCAAGGATAAGGCTCAGATAGAACAGAGGATCCTGAGCGAGGAGCGCCTTCCCTATGATGGGTATCTCGTCTGCCCCCTTGAATAGCGGCTTTGCCACGAGCCTAGCCTTAGTGGGCAGCGGGGTTCCTATGTAGTCTCGCGCCATCACGCTGGCGACGCCCAGGCCGAACATGGTCAACGCCAGGCCAGAGACGACCTGGTTCCCTCTGAGGTGGATGCTTATCACCGCGTGGACTAGCGATATGGCGGCCCCCACAAGCATCGCCGCGGCTACCCCCGCCCATGGGTTGCCGGTCCATAGAGCTACCAGGAACGCTGCAGATCCCCCTGCCATCATCATGCCCTCGACGCCTAGGTTGAGGACGCCCGATCTCTCTGCGTAAATCTCACCGAGAGAAGCCAAAAGGAGCGGTGTGGAGACCTTCAAACCTACTCGAAGGATGTTCTCAGCTATCTGAAGGACGTTAATCTCCAAAACATTCACCTCCTCACTATCCTAATCCTATAGTTCACGAGGAACTCACCCATGACGACGAAGAACAAAAGGGCGCCGTTGAACATCTGTACGGTGAAGCTGGGCAGCTTGAAGACGATAACGAGATAGTCCCCGCCAGCCATGAGTCCTCCGAAGAAGAAGTTCGCCAAGATCTGTCCAAGGATGTTCATGCCGCCGAGCCACGCAGTTATGATGCCCGTGAACCCGTACCCCCTCGGGAACGTCGGGAGCAGCTTGTGCTGTATACCGGCTAGTTCGTTGGCTCCCGCTATGCCAGCCAATCCGCCGCTTATCAGCATAACAGCAAGCACCGCTTTCGAGTAGCTTATTCCAGCGCATCTAGCTGCCTCGGGGTTGTCTCCCACGACCCTCATCTCGTAGCCCACGGGAGTCTTGAACCAGATGAGGTAGACTGCCACGAGGGCAGCCAAAGATATGATCAGCGTTGGCCAGCAGATCCTAGTGCCTGCTATCTGAGGGATCCACGCATTTTCAGCTATGATCGCAGAATGTGCGTAACCGCCCCACTGCAGGCCCCCCCACTCCTCCTGAGCCATCCACGGGCCGTGGACCATGTGCTGAAGGATGTAGTACGCGATGTAGTACATCATCAGCGTGGTGATGACCTCGTTTACGTTGAGCTTCGACCTCAGAATCGCCGGAGGTATGGCCCATATCGCTCCGGCCACGAAGCCAGCTATGAAGATCAGCGGGATCAGCACAGTGGAGGGGAGGTCTTGGAACTCCATGGCAACCCAGAATGCTGCCATGGCCCCCATGAGGAACTGTCCCTCGGCTCCGATGTTCCAGAACTTCATGTTGAAGGCCATTGCGAGTCCCGCGCTTATGAGGAGCAGGGGTATCATGTTGACGACGGTCTCTGCCAAGCCCAGCGGGGTTGCGAAGGCGTTATAGAAGATGGAGTAGTAGACCTCCAGCGGATTCAGCCCCCTGGCCCAGAACACGAGGGCGATGACCACAAGGCCTAGGAGAATTGAGCCCACTCTAATTCCGATTACCAGCTTTTTCGAAGGGGCCACCCTCTTCCTGACGATAATCCTCATCGCCCTTCACCTCGCTCAGGCGGCTTGCGAAGTCAGCCTCTTGGCGCCGGCCATCATGAGGCCTAGCTCCTCAATCGTGGTCTCCTCGGGCCGGACCACCCCGACTATCTCGCCGTTGAACATGACCGCCACTCTGTCGCTGAGCTGAAGTATCTCCTCCAGGTCCTCCGAGATTAGGAGGACAGCCGCGCCTCTCTTCCTCTGCTCCAAGAGGATCTTCCTGATGTACTCGGTGGCGCCGACGTCGAGGCCGTAGGTCGGGTGCGCGGCCACTATAAGGCGAGGCTCCTTCGCAAGCTCCCTGGCGCAGATCAGCCTCTGCAGGTTCCCTCCGGACAGGAGCTTGGCAGGCGTGAACGGGCTCGGGGTGATTATGTCAAACCTGTTTATCAGCCTGTCGGCGTCCTCCAGCACCTTTGAGTAGTCGATGAGCAGGCCCCTCCTGTACGGCTCCTTGAAGTACTCCTTCAGGATCAGGTTCTCAGCCACGCTGAGGTTGGGCACTATGCCGTGCCTCAGCCTCTCCTCTGGGATGTGAGCAATTCCCCTGGCGGCTATCTCTCTGGGTGGCTTGTTCGTCATGTCCACCCCGTCTATGATCACCCGCCCTGCCGTGGCCTTTCTCAGACCGACTATCACTTCGACCAGTTCTCTCTGCCCGTTGCCCGCTACTCCAGCAATCCCAAAGATCTCGCCCTCGTGAACCTTGAACGTGACGCCCCTGACCGCCGGCAGCCCCCTGTCGTTCAGCGCGTGGAGGTTCTCTACCTCCAAGACCGGCTTACCTCTCTCAACCGGCTCCTTCTGGAGCCTAAACAAAACCTCTCTGCCCACCATCATCCTCGCGAGCTCTTCCTTAGTGGTTTGGCTCGCTGGCAGGGTTCCAACGACCTTACCCCTCCTCATGACTGTGACGCGATCTGCGACCTGAAACACCTCGTCCAGCTTGTGCGTGATGAAGATTATCCCCTTACCTTCCTCCCTCATCTTCTTGAGGATCTTGAACAGCTCCTTGGTCTCTTGAGGTGTGAGAACGGAGGTCGGCTCGTCTAGGATTAGGATATCGGCCCCCCTGTAGAGGGCCTTGATTATCTCCACCCTCTGCTGCTCTCCGGCCGAGAGCTGCCATATGTAGGCGTCAGGATCCACCTTCAGCCCGTACTTCTCGGCGAATTCCTTCAGCCGCTCCTTCACTTCCTTGAGGGGGTTGAGTATGCTCTTGGCATATCCTAGGGCGATGTTCTCGGCAACAGTGTGCCTATCGACCAGCATGAAGTGCTGGTGGACCATGCCTATGCCGAGGTTCATGGCGTCCCTGGGGCTCCTGATCTCCACCCTCCTGCCCTTCACGTAGATCTCGCCCTCGTCGGCGTGGTAGATGCCGTAGAGTATGTTCATCAGAGTGGTCTTGCCGGCGCCGTTCTCGCCGAGCAGGGCGTGGATCTCTCCCGCTCTGAGCTCGAAGTTCACGTGATCGTTTGCCAGGACGCCTGGAAACCGCTTGACTATCCCCACCATTCGAACTAGGATCTCCCCCTGGCGAGCCGCCTCCGCCACAGCGGCGCTCTCTGAGGCCAAGTTAGCCCCCCTCCGGCTCTTTTTGGGAATCATATTAATCTAACTTTACGCGAACTGAGAAGACGCCCAGACTACGTTAAGATTGCAATCAAGAGCTGTTGACAACGCTTTGTTGCGAGTAAAGTTCAGTCGGCAGCTTCTGTTCAAATCAGGACGAGTTATTAGTTAGTCTAGGTTAGCAGAGCCAGCTCGGAGGTGGGTCTCTTGATCCTATCTGGTCGGTGGGTTGCGACCTTTAGCGATGGCGTTGGCCTCATAGAAGACGGTGCGGTCCTCATAAAGGGCAATTTGATAGAGAAGGTCGGCCCCAGAGAGCAGATAGTCAAGGAGAACCCTGGGGAGGATGTCTACTCGTTCCCCAAGTCGATCATAATGCCGGGCCTTATCTGCGCTCACTGCCACGCCTACGGAGCATTCGCGAGGGGCATGCCTCTAAAGGTGGAGCCGCCAACGAGGTTCGTCGAGATTCTAGAGAGGATCTGGTGGCACCTCGACAAGAGGCTGACCTTAGATGACGTCTACTACAGCGGGCTGGTCACGGCCATAGAGGCTGTAAAGCACGGCACAACGACGATGTTCGACCACCACGCCAGCCCCTTCGCCATAACTGGGAGCCTGGAGAAGCTGGCCGAGGCCTTCAGAAAGGTTGGAGTCAGAGCGAACATAGCCTACGAGGTCTCAGACAGGGACGGGCTCGACAGGGCCGGGGAGGGGATTAAGGAGAACGTCGAGTTCATCAAGAGACACGCTGGAGATGAGTTCATAACGGGGAGCTTCGGCCTGCACGCTCAGCTGACGCTGTCGGACGAGACGCTCGAGAAGGTGGTGGAGGCGGCCAAGGGCCTTGACACGGGATTCCACATACACGTTGCCGAGGGCGTGGAGGACCTGTTCGACAGCCTCCAGAAGTCAGGAAGGAGGGTAGTCGAGAGGCTGTGGGCCGCCGGCATACTCGGCAAGAAGACCATAGCGGCACACTGCGTCCACGTGAACGACAGGGAGATCAGGATACTGAAGGACACGGGGACAAATGTGGTCCACAACCCGGAGTCCAACATGAACAACGCCGTGGGCGTGGCCCCTATTGTCAGGATGATGGAGCTCGGCATTAAGCCAGCCCTAGGCACGGACGGCTTCACGATGGATATGTTCAGGGAGTCAAAAGTCGCCTACATACTCCACAAGCTCCACTTGGCGGACCCCAGGGTCATGGGGGCTGACAGGGTGGTGGAGATGCTGTTCCACAACAACTCGGAGCTGGCGGCCAAGTACTTCCCGAGACCGCTCGGCAAGATAGTGCCAGGTGCCTACGCTGATCTAGTAGTCTTGAACTACAAGCCCTACACTCCGATGCACGACGGGAACTTCCCGTGGCATTTCATATTCGGGATGGACGCCTCGCACGTCACGGACGTCGTGATTGACGGGAAGTTCGTAGTGAAGAACGGTGAGCTGCTGACCTTAGACGAAGATCAGGTGTTTGAGGAGGCTAAGGAGCTAGCCAAAGCGCTCTGGGACAGGCTGTGAGTGCGCTCAATTCACTCACTCCCAACTTTTTCGTTACGATTATCAGCACCAGAGAGGTCGGCCAGTCCGTGAAGGTAGATCCTCTCTGCGCCATATGTCTGTCGTCGAGCGTGGTTAAGCTCGTCTCAGTGACTAAGCTAAGTAGGTCGGAGTCCTTCGCTCTCATAGATAGGGTGCTCAAGGAATTCAGGGCAGAATGGTCTAACGAGGCCGTTCCAGCGGATCTCGGGTCGCGGCTCGCGAGGAGAGTCGCTGAGCTCGTTGGCGTTGAGGATCCCTATTGGCCTCTCAAGCGGAGAGCCATGGAGAGCGAGAGAGCTGGGCTCGTTTCCCTCCTGAGGGAGCGAATCGAGCGAGCCGAGGAGGGTTACCCTCGGTTCAGGGAAGCCGCCCTGCTATCCGCCGCCGCCAATGCCAGCGAGGTGGGAGTGCAGGATCACCCGGTCAATCCAGAAGAGGCGTATCGGGCCATCGTGAAGGCGGCAGCCAGGGGTTTTGCCATAGATCACACGAGAGAGGCCTATGAAGTCCTCAGAAGAGCTAGGAGAGTGACCTTGATGACCGACAACCTGGGAGAATTCCTAGTGGATGCGATGTTGGTCGGTCTGCTGGAGAATATGGGGAAGCGGGTCACGGTTCTCGCCAAGCCCGGCCCCATTCTTGACGACGTAACGGTTCAGGAGGCCTCTGAGTTATTGCCGCCTGACGTCAGAGTCGTGCCGTCCTCAACAGTCCCGAGGCTAGGATTCAGGAGGAGAGAGGCCACCGAGGAGGCGTTGAGGGCCATAAACGAGTCGGATCTCGTGATAGCTAAGGGGATGGGGCACTATGAGACCCTCACGGAGCCTGAGGAGAGGTTGGGGATCCCGACGCTCTTGCTGCTGACTGCCAAGTGCAGGCCAGTAGCCAAGTCGATAGGAGTGGAACTCGGGAGCCCCGTGGCCCTGCTGCTGTAGCTGCCTAGAGTCACCTAGCCGTAACTATCGGGTCTACGAGTTCAAACCTCTTGGCATCCACCAGCCCCCTGTTGGTGATCCCCAGGTCTGGGACCGTGGGGAGGGTTACGAACTCGAGCTGCATGAAGGGCGAGTCTAGCGAGCAGCCCAGCTCCAGCCTGACTGTTTCGCTTAACCTATCAAGCGAGTTGACGACTTCGCTCGCTGAGGAAAGGGATATCAGACCGCCAAGAGGGAGTGGAAGCTCGGCGAGAACTCCGCAAGATCTCACAGCTACGAATCCTCCGCCTATCTCCGCGAGACGGGAGGCTGCCCTCAGCATGTCCTCTGGGTTCACACCCACCACGACGATGTTATGGTGATCGTGAGCCACCGAAGAGGCTATCGCGCCTTCAACGAGGCCGAACCCCCTAACGAAAGCCCTACCGACCTGCTTAGTGGCTCTGTGCCTGTCCACAACCGCTATGTGCAGCAGGTCTCTGCTGGGATCGGACGCCAAGAAGCCGTCCTTGACTTTAATCCACTCTCTGGTCTCCCTGTTAATTATCTGGCCTGGAATCAAGTTGATGACCCTAACGAGAGCTTCGGAGGTTCCATCTGGCACCTTAATCATGAGGTCCTCCTTGGACAGGTCTGGCGACACCCTGACCGTCTTCAGGGCCCACTCCGGCACCTCTGGGGTCTTGGCAGAGTAGAGCATCGCCCCCTCTCTGTAGACTACCCGCCCGTCGAAGACCACTGTGGAGACCTGGAGCGTCCTGAGGTCCTCCACAACGACTACGTCGGCCTTCCTGCCTGGCGCCAGCACTCCAATCTCGTGATCTAGCCTGAAGTGAGTAGCGGTGTTTATCGTAGCCATCTGGAGGGCCTTTATTGGGTCAATTCCGATCTCTATGGCCTTCCTGACGTTGAAGTCGATGTGTCCCTCTCTGAGGACGTCGCTCGGATGCTTATCGTCTGTGCAGAACAGGAGTCCCCGAGTGTCTGCGATCTTGCCCTCCATACCAGCGAGTATGTCCTCTAGGTTCCTCTCCGAGGTTCCCTCCCTCACCATTACGGCGCAGGCCCTCCTGAGCCTCTCCAGCGCCTCTTCCTGCGTGACACACTCGTGGTCGTCCCTCAGCCCTGCGGCTAGGCAGGCGTTAAGCTCGCGCCCCAGGAGCCCAGGCATGTGTCCATTGGTGAGCTTGCTAGAAGACTCAGCTAGCGAGATCTTCTCCAGGTACTCACGCCCAAGAGATAGAACGTGCTGGAAGTTCAGCTCTCCGAGTGAGACTGCCTCCTCCAGATTGAGAAGCGTCTGAGTATCAGCTATCCCCAAGAACGCTCCAGAGTCCTCCAGACCTGGAGCCGTTGGAACCCTAGACGGAACCTGAACGAAAACCCTCAGAGGGGCCTCTTCGGCCATTGACAGGAGCAGTTGAATCCCTTTGACTCCCATGACATTGGCGATCTCGTGGGGATCGGCGAGTATAGTAGTCACTCCGCGAGGGACCAGTATCTCGGCCAGCGCCTGGGGAGTGAGCATGGTGCTCTCTATGTGCATGTGAGCATCGATCAGGCCTGGTATCAGATACCGACCGCTCACGCTCAGTCTTCTTTTGCAGGCCACTCCATCGTAGCGGCCGATGCCGACTATCCTGTCGCGATGAACTGCTATGTCTGCCTCAAACGTGGTTCCGGAGTAGACGTCCACGACAGTCCCGCCGGAGAGTAGTAGGTCCAGTGGGATTTCTCCCAGAGCCGCCTGGATGAAGCTAGACTTTACGTCAGGGGGATGCGAGTGGGGGTCCGTTGAGACCACCCGTCGATGTGCTCTGGTCGGCTGAAAATATGTGTGCATCGATCTGCTCTATTGCAGAGGCGAGCTGTGGCGGTGAGCTTGAGTGATAACTAGTCCCACGCTTGACCTTCTGAGCGACCTCCTTTGCAGGTTATTCTAGAGGCTGGGCATGAACTCATCCTTTGAGTGGATCGCGAGTATCAGTTCTCTAACGTAGGTTATCGTAACCTCGATGTCTGTCAGCTTCGCGACGCTCGACGGCGTGTGGATGTACCTGACGGGCACCGAGACCACGCCGGTGGGCACCCCCTTCCTAGTGAGGTGGATCCGGCCAGCGTCTGTTCCGCTCCTGGGGGACAGCTGGAGCTGGTAGGGCACGCCGACCCGCTCGGCAACGTTCACCATGAATTCTAGGACTCGCCTCTGGGTCAACATGCTCGCGTCCATAACCCTGAGGGCTGGGCCGCTCCCCAGCTTGGTCACGTGCTCGCCCTCTGGCACTCCGGGCGTGTCGGCGGCTATGGTGCCCTCCAGAGCGAAGGCCACCTCTGGGTCTATCCTGTAGGCTGCCACGGTTGCGCCCCTGAGTCCCTGCTCCTCCTGAACCGTGAAGGCGGCGTGCACAGTTGGAGCGTCATCAGGCAGGCTCTTGAGCACCTCCAGCAGCACGAGACATCCGATCCTGTCGTCGAACGCCTTGCCTATCACCAAGTCTCCGCTGGTTTGAAATGGAACGTCGAACGTCACGAAGGAACCTGGCAGAATTCCCATGGACGAGAGTTCCTCCTCTGAGGTCGCTCCAACGTCTATGTAGAGGCTCTTGATCTCTGGCCTCTTCTTCAGCTCCTCTTCGGTCATGACGTGCCTGGGCTTGGCCCCAATGACTCCAGATACGGGTCCCCGCCTGCCGTGGACCAGGACCCTCTGAGCCAGTAGGACAGCAGGATCCACGCCGCCCAAGGGGATGAAGTTGATGAAGCCGTCCTTCCTCAGGCTCCTGACCATTAGGGCCACTTCATCCATGTGAGCGTCTAGCATCACTCTAACGGGTCTGTTCCCCTCCTTGACGGCGATCAAATTTCCCAGGGCATCTACCTCAATCCTATCAACGTGCCCTTCTAACTCGGCAGCTATGATTTCTCTCACCGCGTCCTCCATCCCTGGCGGTCCAGGGGCCAGAGAAAGCTTCTGCAGTAAGTTCACAAGTCTATCGCGCATCTTTCACACCTTTCACTCCTTGCTAAAAACGGTTGGCTCTCGCCAGAGGCGTATCTGTGACTCTTGGGCGCTTAACGCGAGAAAGCGCTCAGAAGGGGGTGAAGCCAAGCCGACGCTCCTCAGAGACGCTTCAGCCGTGGATTCAGCTTTTAGGCCCCTGTCAGCCTGCGCGAAAGGGCTTCGACCTCAATTTCAGTCCAAAGAGCCATTAAAAGCCGCGATCTCAAGCCAGTCACGTGCGTTCTCGGCTATTTCGACAGGTTTATGAGATCCCGAGCCTGAGCTTGGCCGCTAGGGGTGACCCCAATGGTCGTGAACCTGAGAGGTAGGGACTTCATCACAACTCAGGAGTGGACGCGAGAGGAGCTAGAGGCCGTCCTCAAGCTGGCAATGGAGCTCAAGGACAAGAAGAGGAAGGAGATACCGCACAGGCTGCTGGAGGGTAAAACCCTATTCATGCTGTTCTACAACGCCAGTCTGCGAACGCGGAACAGCTTCCAGACCGGCATATTCGAGCTGGGAGGGCAGGGCATATACCTGACGCCCGGGGCCGTCTACACTCCTGCTCTCAAGGGAGAGGAGATCGCTTACAAGACCGAGAGGATCGCGGACGTCGCCAGGGTGCTCAGCAGGTACGGCCACGCCATAGCCATTAGGATCTACGGAGAGCCGGTCAACTGGGTCTACGGCAAAGGAGACATGATAATCAGAGAGTTCGCTCACTGGGCCGACATCCCCGTCATCAACATGGAGGACGACATCTACCACCCGTGCCAGGCCATGGCCGACGTGATGACCGCCATAGAGTACAAGGGCAGGCTGGAGGGTAGGAAGGTGGTCGTCAGCTGGGCCTACTCAGCTGGCGTGAAGCCGGTCGCCGTCCCTCAGAGCGCAATACTCGCCTTCACTAGGTTCGGAGCCGACGTCGTGCTTGCTCACCCGAAGGGACTGGAGCTAGACCCGAAGATAGTGGAGCTAGCTAGGAAGAACGCAGACGAGTTCGGAGGCAGCTTCGAGATCAGCTACGACATGAACGAGGCGTTCGAGGGTGCCGACATAGTGTACCCCAAGAGCTGGGGGTCTCTGAAGTTCATGCCGCCCAACGTGCCGCAGGTAGACAAGCAGGGCATGATCGACCTGATGAACCAGTACAAGGATTGGATATGTGACCAGGAGAAGCTCGACAGGGCCAAGAGCGACGTGATCTACATGCACTGCCTGCCGGCCGACAGGGGAATGGAGGTAACAGACGACGTTATAGACGGACCGCACAGCGTCGTGTTCGACGAGGCTGAGAACAGGCTGCACGTGCAGAAGGCCATCATGGCCTATGTGATGGGGGGAGTGTAGCCCCACTCAACCCTCTCCTTTTTGTTCGATCAAGGAGAACTCGAGTCAGGACTAAGTGACTGCTTGTGGGAGTTCTCCAACACTTTTTATCGAATTATCCCGCCAGTTCGGACTCAAGGTGCCGCCTTTGGGGGAGGGTAGCGAGGAGAGGGAAGACGATCTCTCTGTCTGGCAAGAGTTCTACGCCAGGTGCTTGATGTTCTCGGATCCCGAGTCGGCGAGCGCGATTCAGAGAGCGGAGAGGATGAGGCCTCTGCTTAAGGAACTTCTCGACCCGCCAGGGAGAACGCTCGACCTTGCATGCGGCGCCGGCGTGTACTCCTTTCTGCTCGAGGAGTTGGGACACGAGGTCGTGGGGTTAGATGCTCTCATCCTCATGATAGAGAGGGCTAGGGAGGTGGCTAGGAAGAGGAAGTCGAGTGTGAAGTTTGAACTCGGCGATGCGAGAAAGCTGCCCTACCCCGATGACAGCTTTGACTACGTTGTCTTTCTTGGGAACAGCCTCCCTCACTTCTCTATCGAGGATGCCTGGTCCATGCTGGGCGAGGTAGCGAGAGTTCTAAAGCCAGGCGGCAAGTTCCTTGCGGAGTACTCGGACTTCATCCAGCTAATGGCTACCGGACAGTACAAGGATCACCGCTTGGAACCTGAGAGGGTCGGGGTCGTGATCTCCTATCACGCTGGGTATCGGGGGGATGAGGGATACATAACGAGGCTCTTCCACTACGTAGACACGGGTAAGACAGAGTACCTGAACTTCCACCTCTGGGCCCCGTGGATATTCAGGTTCCTGGCCAAGCAGAGGAACTTCG
>CBEVRO010000014.1:0-21121 GCA_965552295.1 uncultured archaeon
TTGTAGGGGGCCTTCGGGTCGTACAGGTGGTACGTCGCGATGTAGTTGACGATGTAGAAGGCCAGCCAGTTCAACATGATCGTTGAGACGACCTCGTTGACCTGCCTCTTCGCCTTCAAAACGCCAGCTATTAGCCCCCACACGCCTCCAGCGAGGAATGCAGCAACGATCGCAACGGCCTGGTGTACCCCTGGCGGAAGGGGGAGAACGCCGATGAAGTTGGCAATCAGCGCTCCTATGTACATCTGACCCTCGGCGCCTATGTTGAACACAGATGCCCTCGCCGCTACCGCGAAGGAGATCGCGGTCAGGGTAAGCGGAACCATGTAGCTCAACATGTCAAGGAAGGCATTCCTGCTCTTGAAGGAGCCTCCGAACAAAGCCTTGAAGAACACTATCGGGCTGTATCCCGCCAAGATCACGAGCACCGTGCCGACGAGTACACCTATCAGCACGGATAGGGCGGATTCTGCCATAGGTTTTGCATACTCTCTCAGATCTATCCTCATCAGCTCACCCTCCCCTTGATCTCCTCTAACTTGACTCCGCCCATCATGAGGCCGATCTCCTCTATTGTGACCTCCTCAGGCCTGACGATGCCCATTAGCTGGCCTTCATACATCACGCCGACCCTGTCGCTGAGCATGAGGACCTCGTCGAGGTCTGCCGACACGAGGAGGACGGCCCTGCCCTCATCCCGCATTGCAAGTAGAGTCTTCCTGATGTACTCCGTAGCGGCCACGTCAAGACCTCTGGTGGGCTGGGCGGCCACTACCACCTTCGGATCCTTCATTATCTCACGACCGACGATCAGCTTCTGCTGGTTTCCACCGCTTAGGCTCGACGCCAGCGCGTCTATGCCCGGAGTGTCTATCTCAAACCGATCCACGACCTTCTTGGCCCAGTCTCTGACCACCTTCTCCTGCAGAACGCTCCACTTGTTCATGAATGGCGGCAGCCTCTGCAGCCCAAGAATGGAGTTCTCCGCAACCGTGAAGTCAAGAATGATGCCTCTCTTGTGCCTGTCTTCTGGGATGTGTCCCAACCCCATGGCATAGAGTTCGTGAGGCTTTGCCCCTGTCACGTCCTTTCCAGCCAGCAGGACTCTACCCCTCTCTGGCTTCCTAAGCCCTGTAATTGCCTCTACCATCTCGGTCTGCCCGTTGCCCTCCACTCCCGCTATGCCGAAGATCTCCCCAGCCTTGACCTCGAATGAAACTCCCTTGACCGCGTAGTCCCCCTTATCATCCCTGACCCAGAGGTCCTCCACGACGAGCTGAGGCGCCTCGGGCTCTCTAGGCTTCTTCTCAAGCTTGAAGAGCACCTCTCTGCCTACCATCATCCTTGCAAGGTCCTCCATCGTAACTTCTTCCGTGTTGACCGTCCCGACTACCTTTCCCCTCCTGAGCACCGTGACCCTGTCCGTGATCGCCTTCACCTCTCTGAGCTTGTGGGTGATGAACACGATGGTCTTCCCCTCATCCCTCATCCTCTTGAGGAATGCGAACAGCTCTTCTACCTCGATTGGAGTGAGGACGGCGGTGGGCTCGTCGAGTATCAAGATCTCGGCGTTTCTGTACAGCATCTTGAGAATCTCTATCCTCTGCCTCTCTCCCGTGGACAGCGTCTCGACCGGGACATCTAGGTCAACGTGAAGGCCGGTCTGGTCCATCAGCTCCTCGACTCTGGCCCTCGCGGCCTCAACGTTCACGACACCAGCCGTCTTCACAGGCTCGTCGCCGAGAACGATGTTCTCAAGAGCAGTGAAGACTGGGATCAAGGTGAAGTGCTGGTGAACCATACCTATGCCCAGCGCCATGGCGTCTCTGGGGCTCCTGATGTCTACCTTCTTGCCTCTGACGTAGATCTCGCCAGCCGTTGGACTCCTGGTTCCATAGAGGATCTCCATGAGCGTCGTCTTACCGGCACCGTTCTCTCCGAGGAGTCCGTGAATCTCCCCCTCTCGGACGGCG
Organism: uncultured archaeon; assembly: GCA_965552295.1. Lineage (GTDB taxonomy): Archaea > Korarchaeota > Korarchaeia > Korarchaeales > Korarchaeaceae > DRBY01. The sequence continues at coordinate 1,974 of CBEVRO010000014.1, forward strand.
AAGTCCACCCCTTTCAACGCCACGGTCCCGCCGGGGTAGATCTTCACCATCCCCTTCATTTCAAAGGCGTACTCTGTCAAGGCTCGATCACCGTCCACCGATGCGAACAAGCGGCTCCAAAAGGAGAGGTAATAAAAAGAGGGGGAGGGGTTAACTCAGCCTCCCAGGACTCCGACGCCGTACTTCTCTCTGATGGCCTGTATCTCTTCAGGTGAGTCGGTCGTTGGAACCTGAATCTCGCCCGCGATGATCTTCTGCTTCACCTCCTCGATGGTGTTCCAGACCTCCTCCGGGTACATGGCCCTCATCTGCTGCCACTTGGCTATGATGTTCTCCGGCGTGTCGGGGAGTTCGGTGCCCATCTCCTGGGCTATCTGCATGAAGGCCTGCAGCTCCTCGAGGCCGCTGATGCCAACGCCGCCCTCCTTTATACCGTAGAAGATCGGGCCTCCGGTGAAGTTGCCGTAGACCACGTCCCTTATGGCGAAGTAGACTCCGTTGTCAACTCTCTTCATCATGCTGGCTATGACGTGGCCTGGGTACATCCAGTCCTGGCAGCTGTCGACGCCTATGGCGAAGGGCGGTCCGAACTCCTTGCCGTGAGCGACGTTGTAGTCGTGAACGGCGTCAAGCACACCCAGCCCGGTCAGGCCAGCAACGTTGTAGAGCACATCGGCTCCCTGGGCAAGCATGCCCTCAGACACCTGCTTGCCGAGAGCTCTGTCTATGAAGCTCCCGGTGTACTTGTAGATGATCTGGATGTCCTTCCCGGTGAGGTTCTCCACGTAGTTGACGCCCCAGTAGAATCCAGCCTCGAAGTGGTAGAGTACGGGGATCTCCATACCCAGCACGACGCCTACCTTGTTGCTCTCAGTCACGTAGGCGGCGAGTATGCCCACGAGGGCGGAGCCCTCGTTCTCCTTGAACAGGATGCCTCTCACGTTCGGGTCGGGGGTCATCGAGTCGACTATGGCGAAGTACTGGTTCGGGTACTCATCAGCCACCTGATCGATGGCGTCGGTCAGCAGGAAGCCGACGCCGATTATCAGGTCATATTCGCCGCTACCTGCCAGCTCCCTGAGCCTGGGGATGTAGTCAGCCTCAGATCGAGGCTGGACGTAGGTCACCTCAACGCCGAAGTCTCTCTTAGCCCTCTCAGCTCCCATCCAAGCCATGTCGTTGAAGCCTAGGTCTCCCCTGCCTCCGATGTCGAACATCACGGCAACTTTGATCTTCTTGGGCGGCGGAGTAGTCTCAGGAGGAGCCGTAGTCTCGGGCGGGGCTGTAGTCGTGGGTGCGGCCGTTGTCGTCGGCGGCGGGGTTGGAGTGGGCTTCGGTCGGGTCGCGTACCATGCGCCGATAGCTACTATGAGGAGAACAACTACTAGAATGCCAATAATCTGGCCTTTGGTCATGTTCGCACCTGAGGTTGGTTTCGGCGGGGGACTGTAATAATCCTATCCAAGCTCGACGTTCCGCGTAGCTCAGTCGATTGTTAGCGCGGCGCTAACTTTATTCCCGCATTAGCGCCGCGCTAACTCTGGAGTGGAGATGATGACCAAGCTGACTTCGAGGGACTCAAAGTATCTCAGGGTTCTCAGGGACTCTTCAGAGCCGCTCACTCCCTCAAGCCTAGCCCGCATATTTGGAGTTAAGCTCCCCACGGTCTTGTCCGTGCTGAAGAGGCTGGAGAAGCTGAATCTGGTACGGTACAGTAGGGCTTCGGGAGTGAGACTAACCCCCCTCGGAGAGCAAGTCTCAGACGAGTTGATATGGAGGCACAGAGTTGTTGAGACATTCCTGTGCATCGAGCTGGGCTTGGATCTCGACTCTGCTTGTGAGGTGGCTTCCAAGATCGAGGTAATCCTACCCTCTACAGTCTTCGCGAGTATGTGCGAGAAGCTGGGGCACCCCAGCTCCTGCCCTCACGGGAGGCCGATTCCTCACAGGGGGAGGTGGTGCCCGTGAGGGGCCTGAGCTTAGCCCTGCTGATCGCGATAATACTCCCTCTCTGCGTGCCTCTGGTAACGGGTGAGAGGAGCGGCGAGAAGCCATTGATTGTCGTGAGCCTAGAGCCACTCGCCTCCATCGTGCGAGAAGTCGTCTTGGACCGAGCAGACGTTCTAGTGATAGTGCCAGAGGGAGTCGAGCCTCACACGTATCAGGCCCCACCCGAGGTTCTAGAGGCTGCAAAGAGGGCTGACCTCTTCGTAACAACAGCGCACCTGTCCGTTGAGGAACAGGTATCTGAGATTACGGAGGCGCCCGTCATCGGCCTTGAAGACTACAAGAGGCACGGGCTGAAACTAATTCCAGTCCCAGGGCGGGGCGGAGAGAACATCCACGGCTTCTGGCTGGATCCTGATAACGCGCTGGCCATTGCGAAGGCCGTGGAGGAGGCCATGGAGAGAATAGACCCGGAGGAGGCCCAGGTCTACAGGGCGGCTCTGGCCAACTTTGAGAGGAAGATAGAGAGCCTAAAGGAACTCATTGGGAGCTTCTCCGAGGAGAGGCAACTTCGAGCGGTGAAGGCCGTAGTCGCCGTACCAGCCGAGGCCTACTTAGTGAACGCCCTAGGGATGATACCGGTCAACTCATTGGGAATTGGCCCAGGAACGCTAATAGGCGCGTCAGAACTCATGGAGCTGGGACGCGCGATCGAGCGGGGCGAGGTGACGGTAATTGTGGTGTCCGAGCTCAGCGAACACCTTGAGCCTGGGCAGATGGCGGAGGAGCTGGTTGCTGAGCACGGAGGCACTCTCTTGAGGCTTAGGATCATGCAGAAGGGCTCGATGAGCTATGATGCCCTGTGGACGTGGAACCTGGGTCTCATAGAAGCTCAGATGAGGTCCTCCTGCGGAGCCAGCCGTTCTGGCTGGGCCGTCGCCAACTGCATCGTGCTCTCGTCCCTAGTGGTCCTGGCTGGAATGGCAGTAGTGCTCTGGAAGATCTCGTGAGGTGGTGAATATGCTGGCGGTCGAGGCAAAGGGGCTCTACTCCGGCTACGGAGGCAGGCCCATCCTCAAGGACCTAAGCTTGTCGATCCCTCACCCTTCCCTGTCTGTCGTCATGGGGCCCAACGGCGCGGGGAAGACCACGCTCCTCAGAACCCTCTTGGGAATGGTTCCCATAATCTCTGGGGAGCTCAGAGTCCTCGGTGAGCCCATTCCAGAGCGAATAGGAGATGTGAGGAGGAGGGTCGCATACGTCCCTCAGAAGGAGGAAATAAGCTGGGAAGTCCCTATCTCTGTCTCAGACGTCGTCGTCATGCTCAGAGTGATAAAGAAGGGGCCTCCGAGGAAGCCGACCCAGGAGGATGTGGAGGTTGCTCGGAGAGCGCTGAGACTGGTTGACATGGAGTGGGCAGAGAAGCGTTGCTTCAGAGCACTCTCGGGAGGCCAGCAGCAGAGGGTGCTGATAGCTAGGGCTATAGCGTCCGAGCCCGAGCTTCTGCTCCTGGACGAGCCTGTCTCGGCGATAGACGCCGAGAGCAGACACAAGATAGCTGAAGTTCTTGTGAAGCTTCGAGACGAGGCCGGGATAACCTCCCTAATTGTCACGCACGATGTCAACCCCTTTGCTCACGTCGCAGACTACGTAGCAATTCTCAATAATGGCGAGCTGGTTGCAGCAGGTCCAGTTGCAACTGCTCTAACGCCAGAAAACCTGGTGGCCGTGTACGGTCCAAGGGCGAAGATTGTGGAGGTTGGAGGAGTCTGCTACGCGATAGTAAGTGATGCTCACAGGTGATTGGAAGATGATCGACCAGGAGATAGTCAGGGTAGCCGTCGCAGGCGTGCTGGTATCAGCGGCCGCGTCTGCCATGGGCCCGCAGGTGGTCTATAGAGGGCTATCCTTCCTCGTCAGCGCAGCGGCTCACGCGGCGCTGGGAGGCGCGGCGCTGGCGATACTCTTACAGCCCTACCTGCCATGGCTGGATCCTATCCTTGGCGCAATGATCACATCACTCGTTGTAGCTTCGGTAGTAGGCTTGGCAGGTCGCGGCGGGAGGGGTCCCTCGATGGAAGTCGCCATAGGCGTAGCCTTCGCTGGATCGATGAGCCTAGCGGTTCTCCTGATGTATCAGCTTCCACCTGAGAGGATTCCGGAGGTCTGGGGCTTCTTGGTCGGTGACATACTCCTCCTCAGCCCTCTCGACATGATCACGCTCTCTCTCACCGCCACATTTGCCGTGAGCGTGGTGACGGCGTTCTACAGAGAATTCATCTACATAGCATTCGATCCCGGCGCGGCGGAGGCTCAGGGGCTGAGGGTAGGGTTGTACGACTGGGTGATGCTGGCGTCGGTAGCCCTGTCGGTGTCAGCCATGACCAAGGCTGTTGGCGCCATACTGGTCTATGCACTCATCGTAGCGCCGGCTGGAGCAGCCTCCAAGCTAGCTAAGAGCCCCAAGCAGTGCATTGCCCTAACGTTCGTCATAGCAACAATCTCAATAGGTATCGGGTTGGCTCTGTCTCTCATGTTTAACGTATCTCCAAGCGCGATTGCAGGAGTCTTGAGTGCAGTCGTGTACTTAGCGACGCTGACGAGGGGTGGTAGATACTCTTGATCAAACAAATTATCGGAATCGCTATAAAGGAGCGCCTAGTAATACCCCAAGCTGTAGGGGGTGCCTCCCCAGATTGGTCCTGATGACAGGGATCCTATCATTCATCTCCAGAGGTTCGGAAAAGCCCACTAGGCTCAGCACCGAGTCTGTGGTAGTCTACGCTTTGGGGAAGGCCAAAGAGGGCCTCACACCCCTGAGGCTTCAGTTAATTCTCTTCCTGGCGGACTTTGAACTCGCTAGGAAGGGGCTTCCCAGGCTTGGCATCGACTGGAGGCTGTCGTGCGGACTCCCGGTCTCAGACGAGCTCAGGAAGGTGGCGGAGGACCTAACGATCTCTGGCATCCTGATTAGGTCTGGGGAGGACGCCATGACCCTCCTAGCCTCGCCAGCTTTCAGAGGGCGGAACCTGATGATCCCAAAGAAGATCAGGGGAGTTCTCGATAAGGTAGTTTCGTCCTACGGTGATCCGTCAAGAGCGTCAAAGCTGATCCACAAGGTCCAGCGAGTGATGCCCAGCGCCATCGAACTCGGGATCGTGGCCCCCCCAACTATTCGCGGATAGACTCCTCCAGCAGGTTGATTAGCTCACTGTCATCCTCCTTTATCACGTTCAACACTACTCTTGTGTTCGTTCTCTCGACATTCGGCATGGACAGGAGACCCTTGACGAACTCGCTGAGCTGACCCCTGTTCTCAAACCTAGCGACGACTATGACGTCGGAAGGCCCTGTCACGTCGTAGACGGCGGTCACGTGCGGATCCTCAGCTATCTTCCTCTCCACCTCAAGGAGCTTCCCCTTCGATACGGTGACCTCTATAACTGCGGTGAGATCAAACCCCAGCTTCTCGTAATTTACCCACAGCCTCAGCCCCTCCCCGAGCAGAATCCCCGCTCTCCTCATGTCCGACAGCCTCTTGGACACCGTAGATGGGGAGGCCCCGACGAGGGCTGCAAGGGTTCTGATTGACGCTCGGGGGTACGAGGAGAGCGCCCTCAGCAGATCAATGTCTAGGCGATCCAGACCGCTCGCAGTTCGTCTACCTCTCCGCTCAGCCATTGGAGACATCTGACCACAAATTACCAATAAATTTTGCTCATTCGTATAGTAAAAATGCAGAGGAGAATATAATTGAACGGTGAGTAATGGGTCATAATGATCGAACAACCGAGCAGCGTCCGAATACTCGCCTTTCCCGACCACCTCGGCAGGCTGAGGGTAGTATACGTATTCAGGAATGCCGCGTCTATGGGCTTTGATGGCTCCTCAATAAGCTGGTTTTCTCCAATAGAGCGTAGTGACGTGAGATTAAAGGTAGACCAGGCTGAAGAAGGGCTGATCTTTGGAGATCCGGCCGACTCCAGCGGAAGGCCTCTTGATAACCAGCCCAGGCACATTCTGAGGAAGGTACTCTCCGAGGCTAGGGAGATGGGCTTCGAGGTCAGGCTGGGCTTCGAGCCTGAGTTCTTCTTAGTCCGGAGGGGGGAGACTGGCATAGAGCCAGCGGATTCGGGCGAATACTTCTCCCTACCCCCCAAGAGGGTCGAGAGGATCCTGCTGAACGTTGTCAGGGAGGCCAGCGAACTTGGAATCAGCGTGCTCAAGTTTCACCACGAGGTATCTCCTGGCCAGTACGAGATAGTCCCAGAGGGAGGGGACCCCATGGCCGCCTGCGACGCGGTGGTGGCTCTCAGGGCTCTGATAAAGAGATCCGCAGAGGACCACGGCCTGACCGCCACCTTCATGCCAAAGCCGTTCAGCGGACTAAACGGGAGCGGGATGCATGTCCACGTGAGTCTTTTGAGCGTTGATAACGGAAAGAACGTCTTCGGCGGTGCAGACGGCCCAACAAAAGTGGCTCTATCGTTCATCGCAGGCCTGCTGCGTAGAACGCCAGAAATCACGGCGGTGGCTGCCCCAACCGTTAACTCCTACAAGAGGCTGGTTCCTGGCCACGAGGCGCCAGTCTACATCTCCTGGGGCAGGTCAAACAGGTCTACGCTGATTAGGATTCCCTGGTACAGCGGGACCTTCGAGAGAGTAGAGTTCCGGGTACCCGACGCGTCTTGCAGCCCTCACCTGGTAGCTGCTCTTATCGTGGCAGCGGGGCTGGAGGGGATCAAAGAGAACATCGAGCCACCGCCAGAGTCTCTCGAAAACGTCTACTCCCACAGCTTGGGCTTGCCTTCGCTGCCTAAGGACCCAGACGAGGCTGCCAGGGAGCTAGCCAAGAGCACATTCGCCAGAGGAGTCCTGACGGACGACTTGGTGGAGAGAATCTCATCGCGCCTTCTGGCTGAGTGGGAGGAGTACGGAAGAGAAGTCGGAGAGTGGGAGAAGACCAGGCTCACTGTATCCCCCTGGGAGGTCGAGAGGTACCTGAACGTTGGAGCATAACCCTAGTCCTTCGCGCGCTACAAGGTATTATTTGGGCCAAGCCTCAGATTCTACCGGTGAAGGATCTGTCAGCGGAGAGCCCTGTTGAAAGGATGGGATCTACTCTGGCAGGCGTAGAGATGGTGGCCGAAATACCGATTTCACGAGTCCACTCGTTCGTCGAGGAAGTCATCCGAGCCGTGGAGTCGGCCGGATTCGTGGCCGAGCGTCGGGCCGAGGGCTACGCGCTCATGCCAGCTGGAGTGAACGTCCCGACCCATCTCAGGATCGGAGTTTTCGGGAGTATGGTGTCTTTCTGGATTCGCGGAGCCTTCAATTTGTTGGAATCAGCTGATCGCCTGGGCGTAGAGCCTCAAGAACTCTTTGACGCTCTGATGGATGGGGTTAGGAGGGCCGCTGAGATCTTCAGGAGAATGCCTCAAGGAGCCGTCAAGATCAGGGTGCCCTAGTCGACTCACCTGAACAAGCGGAAGAACCCCTCGCGTCGGCTTATCTCTACCACTTCCGGGAAGAGTGACCTAAGAAGGGTCTCCTCCCGCTGTGTTTGAGCGCCCACTACGAGTATGCCGACTATGAGGTCATCCTCCTCGACTGAGTCCATCAGCTCTCTGAGAAGCTCGTACGTTCTCCTGAGGCCTAGTATCATCGTGAGATCCGTCAGGTTGTCAAGCACCAGGGTGAGCGGACCACGAGAGGAACTCCTTATTCTGTTTACTAGACTGACCAGCTGAGAGATCGTGGGAGCCGCGGTTATGGCTTCCTCGCTCACCATTGGGTAGGGAACCCCCTGCCTCAAGTAGACGAGTGTTGAATTGACCTCGCTGGCCAAACTTATGGCGAGCGGACTTCCCCTCCTCGTGAAAACCGCCGTCGCGCGATTTTCACTCACTCTTTTCAGGAACTTAGTGAGCCTGTCTAGGGAGCCCTCCCTGGGGTCCCACTTGATCAAGATCCTCCGATACTTAACTGGCCCTCCAAAGCTCTTTGAGAAAGCCGAGAGGAGGCCTGGCAAGAGGGAGGGCAGTCCAACAAACCAGGGGAAGTATCTGCTCAAGACGTAAGCGTGGAAGTCTAAAGCCTTCACCTGAAATTCAGCCGAACTCAAAGGAAGAGAACTCCGTATAGTGCTGGCCAACAAACCGAGTAAAGCACATCCGTAGACGTCAATAGAACGATCGAGCACCTAGGCCCCCCAGTTGTCTAGAGATACATACACAATGGTGTTGCTTTAAATATTTTTCAAAAAATCGTGGATTTAAAAACAAGGAATCACGGAATCCCTCTGCAGGCGCGGCTGACAGCACGTTATTCGCGGGAGGGTCGCTCCTCTGGATCCCACAGTCTAATCCTGCCTCCTCTCCAGCGACTTAATGTACCTCTCTATGTAATCTGCGAAGAACCACCAAGTCGCAAACACTGCAATTGAAATCCCAATCCCGATTGCCAGCCCAGAGACCAGCGCCTCCTTCACGGGGTCTGAGAGGGCAACTACGTCTATCAGGAGGGCCGTTGCCAGCAGGAAGGAGACGAAAGTCATGTAACTCTTCAACTTGGTCTCGACCTTTATTCGACTCATTAACATATTGAAGGTAAAAAGTACAAATCCTATCATCGCAAGAACGCTGAGTACTCTGGCCGCATACACGGCCGCGGCGTCCACCTTGACGAGCAGGTTCCGAGGGAGCAGAACGCTCAGGACTAGGTAAACCCCGATGAAGCCGAGTCCTAGATCCGCCGCCCCCACGATGATGCTTGAGGGAGCGAGGGGAGGCTTACTTCCAAAGAACCTCTCAACCGCCTCGTCGACCTTCGAGAAGCTCAGAAGCTTCCGCAGATAGAAGTTGACGATCTTTATTGCTACAATCGTGGATGTAAGCGCCGCCAGAGCAAGGAATATGCGAGGAGTCAGCTCTATCAGCTCCTGAGCCAGCTGCCTGAGCAATCCCTCGAAGAACTCTATTACTTGGAACTCTCCCATTTACCTCACCACAGGAGGAGCAGAGATAATGTCCTGTATATGACGTATAATGTCAGCAGCGTGAAGGTGAGCGCGAGCATCCTAAGCACTGCAAAAAGCGTCTCCTTCGTTATGGCTACGCTAACCCTGTAGCCCATGAGCGTGGCTCCGTAGGCCGCGTTGGCGTAGGCTCTAGCTAGGTGTGGGGGAACAAGGGCAACCTCTGGTATCATCAGCGCGGTCAAAGCGAAAGCTGAGAGCTTCAGAGCGGCGGCTATGGCGAATGCATGTCCAAATAGCGAGTCCAAGAGCATGCCTAGTCCAGACGCCACGAGTTGAGCCATGCCGCCGACGGACAAGGCCAGAGCGCTCGATCTGACAGCTCCGAGCCACCTGTTGTACTTGGCAAATAGATACGTTCCGAGAAGGCTTGCCCCGCTGAATGAGAAGGCTGAAATTGCAGATAGACTTAGCTGGAACCACGCCGCGCCCGAGAGAATCACCGAGAGGGGTACGGCGGAGTTAATGAGGAGGGCTACTTTGTACTTCTTCGGGCTAATGTGCCTCCAGAAGGGGACTCCAAACACGCTGGAAGCCGTTCCCACAAGCCCCATGGCCGCGGCCAGGTAGGCGGGGTATCCAAGACCCTGCATTAGGAACGGCGTCCAAGCCATTGAGAACAGGGCTCCAGAAGCCAGTAGAGCAAGCTGGAAGGTCGACGCTGCGAAGATCCTTCCACGCTCCTCTACCACGCGGGGGATTTGAAGACCCTCCAGGTGGGACAGGTCCTGCGTCATCATCAGCGCGGTTGAAAGCAGGCCAGCTCCAGAGCCCAGCAGGAACAGAGCGTGATACTTGCCGTAACCCTCCAGAAATCCTAAGAGAGCGGTCACAAGACCACGACCCAATATGCTTGCGGCAGCTCCTGATGCAACTCGCCTTGCCACGACGTCGCGGATTTCCTCTTCGTCGAAAGAGCCGAAAATGACGAGACTCATTCCAAGCGAGGCGATCGCTTGAAAGGTGGAGTAGATTGTGTAGAAAACCGTCAGGAGAAGCACATCGTCAGCAAGCCCGAGGGGGACCCATGTGAGCCTCTCTAGGCCGTGCGCAGAGATCAGCTTGAGCTTGAACTTCTTAGACAGGACCCCAGGTCTCTTAAATACCGTAACTCCTATGGCAGTAAAGAGAACCCCGCTTCCTAAGGACACGAGAGCGATGCCAGCCAGATCTAGGCCCTTCTCAGCCAGATAGACGAGAAAGACCCCCCTAGTCATGGCTACGTACAGCGAGCCAAGCGCCATCTCTGCTACTAAGACCCACTTGAGCGACCTGAACGTCATTGTAGGGCCTTATCCCAGTCACAAATTGGGTATATTAGCCTACCGCGGCTTACCCGAACAACCAATCCGTCAGATGGATATACTCTTGCCTGCTCCACTCTGGCAATCGGTGGTGAGAATGATTAGCAGAGGCGCCCTGATGGTGAGGGCCATCGTCTCGCCATCGCAGCTGATAATTGGGTCGCAGGTACTAAGTGTCTGGCCTCGTGCTATTCTTCATGCCGAGCGGTCCGAGAAGCGGAGAGCGAGTTATGCTCTTCCTGACGAAGTACCAGTGGATCACGCCCACGACTATGTGGGCTTTGTGATGGCTAGCCTAGTTATTCTTCACATTTACTTCAACTTCAGACCACTCAAGACGTTCGTCAAGATACTGAGCGGATCTAAGGAATGAGCGCGCAAGTTGAAGTCGAGATAACAGAGGAAAAGCTTGCTCCTCGAGCCAAGTGAGTGAAGGGGCTGTCCGAACTCACTTGAGCTCAGGCTCTAAGTGGGCTGATTTGAACACGTCAGATACAGCTCTGGTGAATTCTGCATAAGCCCCCCGTCCGTAGGCTACTAGCAGTATTCTCTCCAACCTCGACCCCCTGTCTAAGTGAGATCTGATCTCCTCGGCCATCGCTCTCACGGCATCGTACAGCCGGAGGCCGCCCACGCCTGTCCCCATTCCCGGGAAGGCCAAGGATCTCAGATTCAATTCTTCCGCCTTCTTCAAAGCAGCCTGCGTCGCAGCCCTTGCAGAATCCAGCGTGGCTCTGCCACCCGGCGTCCTGACCGTCGGGGCGTGTATGACGTACCGCGCTGGGAGCCTGCCGGCGCTAGTCTCGACAGCCTCACCTATCTCGATGGGGCCCTTTGAAACAGCTTCCCTCTCGATCTCTTCGCCTCCAGCGCGCTTAATGGCTCCAGCTACTCCACCGCCCATGAAGAGCCTTCTGTTGGCAGGGTTGACTATGGCGTCAACCTTCTGGGCGGTAATGTCCCCCTCAACTACCTCGATGACGGCACCCCCATACGTCAGCCTCACAGAACCCCTCCCTCTTTGGCCTCGCCTTATTTTTTGAATCCAATAACCCTGCGTTGGGTGCTCCCTTGGGCAGGCTAACGCATACCAAACACGCGCTTACTCTCTTTGCCCTATTCATGGCAGTCTGGACTCCCTACCGGATGTTCACAGGGAGGCTTCTCTCTCCTCCAGTCCTCTACGTGGTAGACGCTCCGGCAAAGCTGCTCGCGCTTCTCGGGCTGACGCTTCTATTGGCTAAGAAGCTTGATGGAGCGGGCCCAGAGTGGGTAGGGCTCAAGAAGGACGGATTAGCAAAAGCCCTACTCTTAGGGTTGGCGGGGGGAGCGTTGGCGTGGGTTGGCCACTTTCTGCTCCTACCAGCGATCATGGGATGGGATGTCGAGGTCACCCTGGCTGAGCTGGACCTCTCTTGGCTCACCTACGCGCTCTACGTGGTTGGGATCGTCGGAGTGAGCGAGGAAGTCATGGACAGAGGCTACATCTTTCAAGAAGTTGCCAGAGATCTGGAGGGAAGACAGGGGGTTCTGCTAGCGGCGTTGCTTTCATCAGGCCTGTTTGCAGCCTCTCACATCCCAATCAACGTCTTCGTCTACAGGGCTGGCCTGACAGGGATGCTCTGGCACCTGCTGGGAGTGTTCTGGATGGGCATGGTGTTTGCGCTCTACATGAGGGTCTCTGGAAACTTAGCAGCTCCTGCGGCCCTGCACTCCCTGTGGGATCTACTCGTCGGCACGATTAACGTGAGTTCTAGGTGGGGCTGGAGTATAGCAGTAGCCTCGGAGGCTATCGGTTTGACGCTGGCAGTCCTCCCCCCGGCCTTGATACTTTTCATCGGCGGAGAGAGTTCACGTTAATTTCCTTCCAATCCTCAAAGAGAGAATGGTGGTTGAACAGAGCGCCGACCGATCGGCGGGAGTCGCCTCACCGACAGGGGGGTAGAGGGGGTGGGGAGCTGAGTTGAGGGAAGAGGTCAGGATTGAGATAAGACCCCTAAAAGCTTTCGAGGAGTTTAGGCAGGTTCTTGAGATCCAGGCAGACGCCTGGGGAATGCCCGATGAGGAGATAGTCCCTACGCACGTTCTGATAGCAATGGCGAAGAACGGAGGGATAGTTCTCGGCGCCTTTGATGAGGAGACGGGCGAGCTGGTGGGCTTCGTGTTCGGATTCACCGGCCGCAGAGAGGGCTACCCATACCACTACTCCCACATGCTAGGGGTCAGGCGGGCTTACCAAGGCAGGGGAATAGGGTTCAAGCTGAAGCTGGCTCAGCGAGAGGCGGCATTGAAGAGCGGCCTCAACCTGATGAGGTGGACCTTTGACCCTCTGCAGAGGAGCAACTCTAGGCTGAACCTCGGCAAGCTCGGGGCAATATGCAGGACCTACCACAGGTCGTACTACGGCCAGATGGAGGACGAGATCAACAGAGAGCTAGGCTCAGACAGGTTCGAGGTCGAGTGGCACTTGGACTCTCCGAGGGTCGCTGAGAGGATATCCGCCCCCACGAGGCCGCCTCACCCGACCGAACTCCTCGAGAGAGGTGCCGAGGTGTTCCTCGACTCCCGCACTGAGTCGGATGATTTCAGGTCCCCCCTGCCTGCGCGCAGCGGACCGGAGTCGGATCTGGTGCTAATTGAGATCCCCTGGGATATCAATGAGCTTAGGAAGAGGAGGCGCACCGATCTCATAGCTAAGTGGAGGGGCGCCACGGCAGACGCATTTGAATCTCTCTTCGGCAGGGGATACGTGGATGTAGATCTGGCCGTGGATCGCGAATCCAAGAGGTGTTTCCACGTCCTCTGGAGGGCCCCCCTCGAGGAGGTCCTCTCGACGGCCAGCATAATCTAGGTGGAGCGATTTGTGGGTTCAGTGGATCGTCCCCGGCGAGCTGGCCATATGCGGATTCCCAGTCAGCAGGAAGGACGTGAGGGACCTGAGGCTCAGCGGGGTTAGAGCGGTGGTCTCCCTTGCGACCGGCCGGGAGATCCTTGCGTACTGGGGGAACGTGCTCCTCTTCGCCAGTGCATACTTAGACAACGATATCTGGCCCTACTTCCTTCCGACAGAAGTCAGGAAGGCGCCCAGCCCGGAGGAGCTCATGAGCGCGCTTTTGTGGGCTAGGAGAGTGGCCCTTATGGGCAGACCAGTGGCTGCACACTGCTTGGCAGGGAGGGGGAGGTCTGGGATGTTTGCAGCTGCCTACTTAGTCTTCTCTAGAGGGATGACAGCCAAGGCTGCAATCGAGAGGGTGCGGAGAATAAGGCCTGGGGCGCTAGAGTCTTACGAGCAAGAGGAAGCGGTGAGGACCATAGAGGCGTTTGCCCTAGCCACGGCCACCGGAGGCATCCCTCTATCTGTGGCGCTCCACCCGCCAGGGGAGCAATCGGCTCTCAGGAAGCTGAAGATCAGGCTCAAAGCTAGCCTTCGCCGAGTCTCTTCCAGACTGCTGCGGCGGCTATGAGAACTAAGGCGATAATACCCAGCGGGACCGCGAGCGAGACTGACAGAGGAAGCAGGATGGCAAGAATAAGCCCAGCCGCACCCCCAACCTTGAGTCTCTCGGAAACAGGCCCAGAGAAGCCTACGACACCGGAGATGAACCCCACTAAGAAGCCCAAGGCCGCGATCCAAAGGGCAAGCTTCGTCAAGGGCCAGTCCAGCACCAGAGCGACTACTAGAATCAATGTCAGCAGCGCGAGGGCTGTTCTACCCCCCATGCCGGCAGCTATGTCAGCTCAACGACTTAAAGAGTTTCTCTAGCGTTTAGGCCTCGAGTAGCGCCTTCTTGAGCTCCTCCAGCCCGAATCCAGTCGAGGCGCTCGTCAGTATAACTCGCTCAGCCTTGACGGCGGCCGCGACGGCTGCTATATCCTCTGGCGATACCGCAAGCCCCAGATCAAACTTGTTGCCCACCAGTATGACTCTCTCCTGCCCGGTCAGAAGCCTCTGGGCCCACTCCGATATGGACAGCAGCGTCTTGGGGCGTGTCACATCGAACATGAGCACCGCGACTTTCGCGCCTCGCGAGAGAAGGGGGGCGAGGGGCGCGAATCTCTCCTGCCCAGCCAAGTCGAATATTACGGCCTTCGTACCGTCGGGACCTGAAACGAAGAAGTCAACTCCCACCGTCGGTCCACCCCTAGCCAGACCGGCTCTAGATATTGCAGAAGCTACGCTGGTCTTCCCGACTTCCGAGTCTCCGGCAAAGACTACCTTAACTCTCCTCAAGGCATCCCCCAGCTTGCTTCCAATAGCGTGATATAACTCATCCTGATCGAGCTTCCTACCTGGGTATACCGAACCTAGATCCGCCTGCGCTCGGGGGCGCCTGATCTTCATGGCGGGCGCAGTTCAGCTCCTAGCCGCATAGGGCCTCTGGACGCCCCACGCGAGGACAGCTGAGTTAGGTATACGGGATCCTTCATGAGGCTCCTACCCTCTAACCCGGCCGAGTTGATCCAGAACTCAACCTCGTCTGCCTTGGGCAGAGGGTTCGAGCCCATTAGGTAGGACATTATTGAGAGAGGCCACGTAGCCTCGTGCTCCACAGGCTGAGAGATGAGCACTCGCCTGGACACCTTGGCGGCGTTCCTCAGAACAGCTTCAGGAGCACTCGACCAGTGCAGGGCATGTACTGCCACCACGGCGTCCACGGGCCCTATTTTGAGGGAGGTCAAAAGCTGATTCAACCTCTCCGGTTGACCAACTACGAGGCTGACCTGGTCGCTCATTAGCCCAAGCCCTGAAAGTGTGAGTTCAGCGATCCTTGAGTCCTCTTCACTCGGCAGGACGGACACTACCTTCGCATCGGTCTCCAGCAACACTATTGGGAGTTCTGCGCCAATGCCTGGGCCTACCGAGACCACGACACCGTGTGGTGGAACTTCTGAGATGCCGAGGGACTTGACCTCAAGGGTCAGGAGAGTCTTGAACACCTGAGAGTCATACAATTTAGCTAGGAGAGCTTTGTTCTCTGGAGACGCCACGTGAAGTTTCCTCTTCCCCTCTCTGAGGGCCTCTGAGAGTGAGGCGGTGAGCTCATCGAACAGGGTTTCAAGTTCTATGGCCTCTGGCGTTGTGGCCATGGGGGCTGGTGGGAGATCGTGGACCTGCCTTATCCTCCCGTCCATGAAGCCGAAGCCTCTCCTCACGTCGACATATCCAAGCGTCTTCAGTGTTTCCAGGAGAGTGAAGAAGAGGTTCCTATCTGCGAACTTCTGGGCTGCCTCCGAGGGGCTGAGCCCCTCAATATCCTTGAAGAAGCTATCCTCAATCAGCCTACTAACGAGCTTATACTCAAAGACCTCCAGAACCTCTGACGCAGCCCTCTGAACGTGCGCGGGAACCCTAGCGCCCCCAGCCGACCCGGAGAGCTTGGACATAAGCTTGGCGAGGGCTGGTCTAGCCAACTCGATCACCTACCTAGACCCTCCTCCTGAGGATCCCCATATTCATTAGCAGGGAGATCGCCGCCCTGTCGGCCTCGCTGGGCCTCACGCTACCTTCAATGACAGCCCTGACCCTGTCTATATCGATCCACCTCGGGACCAGGTGCAACTTCGATTCAACTATCTCTAACCCGCCAGCCGTTGGGGAGAACGCAGCCCCGTGAATCTCACGAATGTCTCCCGCCTCATCCACATAGACCACAATCCCATGGTCCTCCTTGCAGGGGATGAAGTTCCACCCCTGCTTCAAGGGCGGCCTGTGTCTATCCCCACACAGCGGGCAGGCGATCTCCCTCGGGTTCGGGACCCCCACTTCTCGATGCCCATCCACTGAGTTACAGACATCGTTTAATCATTTACATCAGCCATCTGCTCTTGTGCTCCAACCCCCTGCGGGAGCCATACGGCGGACAGAACGGCGATGGGTACCAGAGCAAGGGCTGCCAGCCCGAATGTCAGGGAGGGGCCTACCTCGTAAACAAATCCGCCGAGTGCCGAGGCCGCGCCGGATAGGTTCCCCCTGATGAGGCCCATGATTGCAGTCAGCTTCCCCCTGCTTCTCACGGATGTCAGGTCGGCGAATAGAGCGAAGCTTGCTGGCCACGAGATGAAGGCTACGGAGACCACTTGGGAGAGCAGCACGACGGCGGGAGAGTTAGGCGGGGCTGCGGCTAGGATGGCCAGGCCGCAGGCGCCGGAGGCGTATCCGAGGGCGAGGGAGAGATTCCTCCCAATCTTGTCGGCTAGGTAGCCGGATGCGAGCAGCGAGACCACCGACTCGACGGACGTCACGGTGGATATGAGACCCCAGAACTCCTCAGAGATGCCCAGATCCTTTACAGCATATATTTGAATGAACGGGAACGCCATCTGGTAGAACGCGGTGGCGGCCGAAGACAGGAGCAGGAACTTACCTAAGTCTCCCCGCAGCTCCCTCAGGGATTCCAGATAATCCCTCACAGCCCTCCTGAGGCTTGGCTTCGACCTTTCCTGGAGGGTCTCCACGAGCCCAGCTCGGATCAACCCCGCTAAGAAGATGGATCCCGCTTGAATCGTGAAGAGTAGCCTCATGGCGGGCTCTAGCGACATCTTGGAGACCATCAGCGTGGCTAGAGGAGGCCCAGCGAGGGACGCCACTTGAGCCACCGTGTTGGCGGCGGAGAGACCTCTTCCCCTCACCTCAGGCGGCAGCGTGTCTGCCAAGATAGCCTGGATCGCTGGCTGGTAGAGGAGGGCCAGAGAGGAGAGGACAGAGGCGATTAGGATCCAGGTCCAATCCGCGGCCACTGCGTAGAGGAGCGAGGCTATTCCGTACACCATCGTCATTGGAACGATGATCTTCCTCCTCCCAATCGAGTCTGCCAGATACCCCCCTATCAGTCGCGAGAATGCAAGCGTGACGAATCCAGCCAGCGAGATTAAGCCCACCTCAACTGGACCCGCGCCGAGTTCGAGGTAGTACAGAGACGCGTAGACCTTAGTCGCTGTTCCAAATGGAGTCATTATGGCCCACGTGACAGCCATTATGGTTAGATTACGCCGAACGGTCCTCCTCTCCACTGCCAGCCAAGCCTAGAGACCTTGCGTTAAAAATGCTAACGTTAATGGCCGCAGGCGCCAGCTTAACTATATTGACCCGCGGCTGGCCGAGTTAGTTGATGGAGCTAGAGAGACTTGGCAGAACAGACGCTCTTGTGCCCAAGCTTGGCATAGGGACCTACATGATGGAGAGAGATCCTAAGTCCGCGGTCTCAGCAATTAGACGCGCCATAGAGCTGGGCATGGGTCTCATAGACACGGCAGAGATTTATGGCTGGGGGAAGGTAGAGGAGATCGTCGGCAGGGCTGTGGAACCCTACGACAGAGAGGAGTACTTCATCGTGACCAAGGTCTGGGTCACAAACTTGAAGAGGCGTGACGTGCTCAAGTCCGCGGCCAAGAGTCTCAAGCGCTTAAAGACTGGCTACATCGATCTCTACCTCATCCACTGGCCCACCCCCTCGGTGAAGCTTGCTGAGACCCTAGGAGCGATGGAGGAACTTGTCTCAGAGGGCCTGATCAGGTACATTGGCGTGAGCAACTTCGATCTCTCCCTCCTCAGAGAGGCCGTTTTGACGTTGAAGTCGAGGGAGATCGCGGCGAATCAGGTAAAGTATAGCCTCTTGGACAGGTGGGTTGAGGGTGGGTTGCTCCAGTACTGCCAGGAAGAGGGAATAACGCTGATGGCGTACAGCCCGCTTGAGAAGGGTTTGCTGGCCGCGAGACCTCCAGATCAGCTGAAGGCGGTGGCCGCGAGGGTCGGCAGAACCCCTGCGCAGGTGGCCCTGAACTGGTTGATCTCAAAGCCTAGAGTGATTGCGATACCCAAAGCCTCTCGGGTCGAGCACGTTGAGGAGAATTACGGGGCAGTTGGCTGGAGACTCTCTGAGGAAGATGCCAGGCTTCTCGACTCTCTGGCTCCTCGCTGAATTTCTCAATCGAGCCGACCCTGGGAAGGGCCTTCAGAGCGGCCAGGGCCGATAGCGCCAGTCCGATAGCCGAGAGGCCTAGGTCTACGAACGGCGAGACCGAGTAGACGGACCCGCCCAGGGCCGAGGCCAGGCTGAAGGCTCCGTCTTCAACGAGACCTCTCACCGCCGTGAGCTTGCCTCGAGCCTCCGTTGGAGTGAGGTCGGCAAACAGTGCGAATCTGGCGGGGCCGAAAGCGAACGCGGCGTAGATGAGCTGGGACGCCAATACGGCGGTAAATGAGTCTCTAGGTACTACTAGGAGGGCTAGGAGGCCAGCTGAGCTGAAGCCGTAGGCCAGGGCCAGCGATATGTTCCGCCCAAGCCTGTCGGCCATGTAGCCCGAGACTAGGAAGCTGACCATGGTCTCTACTCTAACAGCGGTCGAGACGACCCCCCAGGCCTCTGGGGAAATGCCCACCTCTCTGACCGCGTATATTTGGATGAACGGGTCTGCGAGGCCGTAGGCAGCCACTGCCGAGGAGTTGATTGCGATGAGCTTGCCCAGATCTCCCCTGATCCAACTGAGCGCCTCTCTGTACTCTCTGAACACCGAGCCAGGCTCGACTTTCTTTTTGGTGGTCAAGGTTTCGACTAGGGCCAACCTGCCGAGTCCAGCTAAGAATATCGCTGCCGATCTGGCAATGTAGAGCATCCTCACGGCCGGAACCAGCCCCCTGCTGTTGACAAGCAGTGCCGCAGCGGGCGGGCCAGCGAGTGAGGAAATCGAGGCGATTGTACGCGCTGCGGAGATTCCCCTAGCTCTAGAGTCTGGAGGGAGGCTGTCTGCCATTATTGCGAAGATCGCTGGCTGGTACAGCAGAGCTGCCGAGGAGATCACCTCGGCCGCCAGGAGCCAAGTCCAGCTCTTGGCAAAGGCGTACAGCAGGCTGGCCAGCGCGT
>CBEVRO010000015.1:0-20996 GCA_965552295.1 uncultured archaeon
CTGGAATACTCTGCAGCACGCTGGGTTTTCGTAGGGATAGTCGCTTCCAGTACACCGCTCGCATCGAGGATAGAGACGTAGAGCGCGTCTCAACGCGGGTAGGATTCCCCTCTCAGTCATCCCAGCTGCTTGCAAGGGTTAGGATTAGATTAACCCTCGCACCCAAGAGCGACCCTCCATGGTTGAGATCCGCAGACTCGAGCCGGAACGTGTTGAGGATCTCCTCAGGCTGTGGCGTGAGGCAGGCCTCCCCCACAAGCCGAGGGGGAGGGACAGCCCCGAGATGCTCAGGAGGCAAATGGAGGAGAACCCTGAGGGGTTCATAGGCGCGTACGATGGTGACAGGCTCGTCGGAGCGGTGATAGCAACCTACGACGGGAGGAAGGGTTGGATCAACAGGCTCGCGGTGCACCCGGCCTACAGGAGGAGGGGCGTGGCCACTGCTCTCGTAAAAGCCGCCGAAGAGGTCTTAATCAGGAAAGGAGCCTTGGTAATAGCCGCGCTGATTCTAGAGGACAACAAGCCCAGCCTGAACCTCTTCAAGAAGCTGGGCTACGAGGTCGGGAGGGGCGTGGTCTACGTCAGGAAGGCGCTTAGACCTGAGGCATAGACGCATCATCCTTGCGCGTTATTAGCCTGTCCGGCGTGAGAGGGTCGGGATGGCCCAGGGCAAGAGAATAGACGGCAAGGACCTCGCCTTGATTGCTGCGCTCTCTTTGATCGCCTTTCTGTTCCACTTCTGGATACTGACTGGCTTCGGCCTGATGCCTGGAGTGGACGGGCCCTACTACCTGATTCAGGTCGAGTCCATACTCTCTGGCGAAGGCATGGTCTACGGAGACCCTCCTCTGGTGTTCTACCTGTCCGCCTTAGCCTCTCGAGTCGTTGGAGACGTTTCCTCGGGAGTCCTCCTCACGGTGTCCGCTTTCTGCGGGCTCTCAGCAGCCCCGACCTATGCTCTGGTGAAGAAGCTCACGGGCAGCCGGATCGCAGGGTCCGCCGCGGCGATCTCCTTGGCATTCTCTCCTCAGATCATCCGCATGGCGGGGGACCTGATGAAGAACGCTTCCGGAATCGCCTTCTTAATGTCGGGGCTTTTCTTTCTGCACTCATCCACCTCAGAAGATGGGCGTGAGTGGCTCAATGCCGCCATGGCTGTAATCTCGGCGTACCTGGCCTTCCTAACTCACTCGCTCGACTTTGCGTTCCTACTCCTGTTCTTCCTGGCTTATATCCTGCTGTGCCCTCTCACGCTCAGGCCCAGCAGGAGAGCTGTCGTCAGACTTGGAACAGCTCTGACCGCCTTAGCCGTAGCGACTCTGATCACCACGCAGGCAGCTCCCGACTACTTCACGGACATCAACAAGGGATTTGCGTTCATTAGAGATCTGCTGTCCTCACACGAGCCAGCCCCTCCGATGGGTGGACTCAAGCCAAAGCCGGTTAGGCCTTGGCCTTCTCCTGGCTTCCTAGACTTGGGCTACATGCTGCCGTTCGCTGCCATACTGGCCCTGCTGGCTATCGACTATTGGGGCAAGAGGGACGGGGAGCCCTGGGGGAAGTCGGGCGAGTTCAACCTCGCTATGGCGTCTCTAGCCGCAGCAGTCGTTGCTATCGTACCCCAAGCTCTGATGCTCGTGGAGTGGGCTTGGAGATTCGCTCTGATGGGCTGCGTCCCAGTGTCGATAGCAGTAGGTCTCTTGGTCTCTAGGCTGGGTGGCGAGAGGCTGGCTGCCGCGGCCGTGGCCGTGGCGCTGATCATGCCAGGTCTGCTGCAGGTGCCGATTGCCGTCGACATGATCTCACCGACGATAGATCCCATAGAGTATGAGGATCTCGTGGCCATGAGTCACCTGGTGCCGGAGGGCTCGGCCGTGATGGTGGCCTGCAAGCTGAGCCCCTACTGGGTGGAGTACCTGCTCGGAGTCCCATTGGAGAGACACTCGCAGGAGCCTGGAGTCAAGAGCAAGCCTGATCTGCTCATTTGGTGCCCAGGTGAAGGCCCGCCGCCACCACCAAATGCTAGAGTAATCTTCAGGGGTAAGAGGCTGGTTCTAATGTCGCTCGGCCCGTAGAGGTCCGGTCGAGAATCAATTAATAGCGCGGGCTTCAGCAGGCTGGGGATTGCTGTACATTGTATTGGCGAGTGGGCAGTTTAACGTTAGGTGCTGGTAGTGCGGAGGGAGGTTCCCGCCCTCGCTGGTCCCGTGGAGCGTCCTGTAACCCATCGAAGAGTTGAAACGACTCATCGAGTCTGATCCAGAGGCCATCGTGGCCTTGTACGGCGGCGAGCCCCTCATGAATCCAGAGTTCGTCAGGACCGTCTTGGATGAAGTGAAGGCACGCAGATACGTCATTCAGACCAACGGGCTCCTCGTTGATAGACTAGAGCCAGAGTACTGGAGGAGGTTCGACGCGGTGCTGCTCTCGATAGACGGTGTCAGGGAGGTCACCGACTACTACCGGGGAGAGGGGGTCTACGACGCAGTCCTCGGGTCGGCCAAGTGGTTGAGGAAAGCTGGCTTCGCCGGCGACCTGATCGCTAGGATGGCCCTCTCTGAGAGGAGCGACGTTTACAGAGACGTTACCCATCTTCTCTCCCTGGGGTTCTTCGATCACGTGCACTGGCAGCTCGACGTCGTTTGGAGCGACAGGTGGGAAGACTTCGACTCCTGGGCGGAGAGATACAAGGAGGGATTGTCGAAGCTCGCTCGGCTCTGGCTCAGCGAGATGAGGCGCGGTAGGGCTCTAGGCATAGTTCCCTTCCTCGGCGTGGCTAAGGTGGCCCTGTTTGGAGCGGGAGGGGGGCTCCCTTGCGGGGCCGGGAGGGACGCGTTCGCCATCTCCACCGATGGAAGGATACTGGCGTGTCCAATAGCCGTCCAAGAGAAGTGGGCCGAGGTCGGCAGGCTGGGCGAAGTTAAGGGGCCCGAGGACATCAGGGGCTCGGTCCAAATAGGCGAGCCCTGCACGTCGTGCGAGTACTACCGATACTGCGGTGGGAGGTGCCTCTACGCCTACAAGGAGAGGCTGTGGGGCGATGAGGGATTCGAGCGCGTGTGCGACCTGACGAGGCACCTCGTGGACGAGGTGCTAGTGGCAGTACCAGAGATAAGGCGACTTGTGGAGAGGGGGATCATCGATCCAGAAGAACTTCACTACCCGCCGTTCAACAACACTACGGAAGTTATCCCCTGAGAGCGGGGTGCCCCTCGTGAAAGCCTGGAGAGGGGGGTGGGGACGGCTTAGCTATCTTGCCTTGAAGATTGCGTTAATCGGGCCCACGGGCACGAAGGGAGACCTGATCTTGAGGTTTTTGAATGCTTCCAAGAACTTCCAACCAGCCTCCTGAGCTATCCTCACAAGCTCGTGCAGAGCGTAGAGCCTGACCTCGTACTCAACCTCGTCGGCGAACTTGAGGTCCTTGCCAGCCTTATCGTAGAAGAGCCACTTGGTCTTTGCGCGAGAGGTAGTGGGGTCGTATTCGTGGTGCTCAACGACGGCAAAGTCTCCGTAGTCAATGAAGTAATCTCCTGATCTGAGGTATGTGTTGAAGAATGCTGTCCAGTCTTGGTTAGCCGTGTCCAAGATTAGCAGGAGCGATCCCTCCTTGGCCAGGCTTCTAGCCTGCCTAAGCACCTGCAGGTCTGTCTCTTCATCGTAATACCCGATCACCGATGTCCACACGAACAGGATGGCATCGAATGGAGCGAGATCCTTGAGGCTCTCAGCCATGTACCTGGCGTCCGCGACCAGGAATTTCGTGCGCTCGCTAACTCCCTCAGACTTCGCTCGAGACTCAGCCCTCTCGATGTAGAGAGGCGATATGTCCACACCCACGATCTCGAATCCCTTCTTGGCCAGGGGAACGGCCACTCTCCCGCAACCGCATCCCACTTCGAGAATCCTTCCCCCGGTCAGCCCCTTTTCCTCTAAGTAGGGGGCAATCGCCTCAGCGGTCTCCTCTCCGCGTTTTAGCATGGGCTCGCTCTCCATCACTCTCAAGAAGAGCTCAGCCTTCTCTAGGAAGAATTTGGATATCCAGTCGGCGGCATCGGCCATTAACTGATCGCTTCTCTTCACGCGGGATAAAAAGTTTCTTTGAACTCAAAGCCCGTAGGCTCGAGAGGCCCTGAAAGAGTCGAGCTGGCCTGACTACTTTCCGAGATCGGATAGGAAGCCCAGAAATCTCACAGAAGGCCTAAGTCCCTCGCCTCCTCCTCGCTAAGCGCGTAGGCCTCCACGCCCAGCTCTTTAGCCTTGTCTGCAAACAGCTTTGCCGATACTCCGGCTCTGCACACGAACACGTAAGTCTTGCTCGGGTCTAGATCCTCCAAGTTTACCCATTCCCTCTCTAGGTTGACGACCACGACTCCAGACGGGGGCGGGAGCTTTCTCCTCTCAAGCTCCACATGCCCCCTGAACTCCGCCGCCTTGGGATCGAAGACGAGCTTTTCTTCCTCCCTCAGAACTTCATCAAGCTTGGCCGCGGCGTTTGAGTGCCTCTCGAGCGAGCAGAACTCCCTGATCTGAATGGACAGGTCGTAGGTTCCGATCCTCTTGGCCCACTCCACAGACTCGTCCTTGTCCATGCCCGCCAAGGGCCTGATGACTGGGATGTCCACCGCCTCCTCTATCACAGCCAGATTGACCAGGGTCTGGGAGGACACCTGGCCGATGCTCTCGCCAGTCACTATGGCGTGGGCGCCGACTCGCCTCGCCAAGACCTCAGCCAGCCTGTACATGACCCTCTTCAGAACTACCTGCCTCAGCCCCTCCTTGACCCTGCTGAGGATCTGCCAGGCCACGTCCGCACCGTCGTAGACGTAGAAGTCGCCTTCAATGAACCAGTGGTCTCTGAGGAACTCATAGACGCGGTAGGCGTGAGCCTCGGCCTCTGGGAGACCTGGGTTGAAGAAGAGGAAGTCAACTCTGGCCCCCCTCCTTGCCACCATCCACACGGCGACGGGGCTATCGATCCCCCCAGAGAAGAGAGCCACGACTTTACCCTGCGAGCCGTATGGGAGTCCCCCAGGCCCCTTGATCACAGAGTCGTACACGTATGCCTTGTCGGAGATCTCTACCCAGATCGTGACGTCTGGCTTGCTGAGGTTTACTGTGGCCCCTGTCTCCGCCTTTATCCTGCCTCCCACTCTCCTCTCTATGTCTGGAGACTTCAGCGGGAAGCTCTTGTCAGACCTGTGGGCTCTCAGAGCGAAGGTCATGCCTGGTTTGATTCTCAGCTTGGCAAGCGAAGCGGCCGCGTCAGCTATCGCGTTAAGGTCCTTGTCCACCGACACCGCGGGGCTGACCGACACAACGCCAAACACTCTCGAGATCCTCTGAGCAGCCTCGACTGCTGAGGGCGTGTCTACGAAGATTCGCCCCCTCCACCTCCTAATGGAGTGCTCGATTCCCCCCAGTGCTCTCCCAATGTTCTTCTCGAGGAGGGACTCCATCTTCCTCCTGGTTACTTCTGACTTCGTCCACACCTCTCCGTATCTGACGATGATGGTGTCGTAATCCAACTCTCCTCGAGAACCTATCTCAAGGCTGCCGGATAAAGGTAAGCACACGGAGCATGGAGGCGGTATGCTCGCATGCAAACCTCGACGTGTCCACGCACACCTTAGAATTCGACGCCCTCCCGGGCGGGCAAGCCCTGCTTGAACGGGTGCTTGACCTCTACGAACTCGGTCACGTAGTCGGCCAGGTCTATGAAGGATTGAGGCGCGTTCCTACCGGTTAAGACCACCTCAACCCCCTTGGCCCTCCTCTCGACTGCGTTGATCACCTCCTCCTCGCTCAGGAGACCCATAGAGACGGCGACGTTCACCTCGTCGAGTATCACAAGATCGTAGCGACCGCTAGTCAGGGCCTCTTCTGCCTCCCTCAGACCCTCCTGAGCGAGCCTGACGTCCTCCTCAGACGGGCTCGTGGGACTCACGAAGGTCTCACTGCCGAACCTCTTCACGACAAGCTCTGGGGCGAGCCTCTTCGCCGCTAGAACCTCCCCCGACTCCCTCCCCTTCAGGAACTGGATTACGAGGACCCTCCACCCCCTGCCGACTGCCCTCATGGCCAGGCCGAATGCCGCGGTGGTCTTTCCCTTGCCGTCGCCCGTGTAGACGTGGACGAGGCCGGGCCGTTCGCTCACATCACGTCACCACGCATGCAGACCAGCCGCAGTCTAGGCACATCACGCAGTCCTCTCTGTAGATGAGCCTCTTGCTTCCGCACTCCGGGCAGACCTCGAATTGGTTTGAAGTCGAAGGGCGAGGCGGGCTGAACACGGGAACGGCCCCCTTCTCAGCAATCGCAGCCTCGTGGGAGGGCTGGGCCTTGGCCTTCGAGGGGGGCTCGATGCCAAGCGACTTCATTATCTCTAGCGTATCGTTCGGGATCTCGAGGACGTACTCTCCCTTCCTCTGGGAGGGGGTCACCAGCACCTGGGCGGCCTTGGAGCCGTCCCTGTAGATCGTTATCCCCTTAAGCCCAAGCCTGTAGGCCAGCAGGTAGGCCTTCTCAACGTCGTCCACGGTCACCCAGTTGGGCATGTTGATCGTCTTGCTGACCGCGGCGCATATCCACTTGGATATCTCTGCCTGAGCCCTGACGTGATCCCACCAGGGTATGTCGTAGGCAACCACGAACACCCTCCGCATCTCTTCCGGCAGCTCCTCTATCCCCTGAACAGACCCTCCGTTGTCGGCCACCTCCTTCAGCAGCCTCTCGCTGTACAGTCCCATCCTCTTGAGCTGCCTCTCGAACTCCCTGTCGACGTAGAAGAACTCTCCGACGCTGACCCGCTTCTCAAACACGAGAGCGAACTGAGGCTCTATGCCAGATGATACATCTGCTATCATCGAGATCGAGCCTGTGGGTGCTATTGTCGTCACCTCCGCATTCCTCACGCCCCTCTCGGCCACCTCCCTCGCTAGCTTCTCCCAGTCGAGGGTCCACAGCTCCGGGTGGTAGTACCCTTCCACTGGAAGCTCTCCCTTCACGTAGCTAGACCTGTGATAGAGCGGGAATGGCCCTCTCTCGGAGGCTAGCTTCGCAGACTCCATCAGAGCGTGGTAGGTTAGCCACTCCGCCGCCTGTCTCATGAAGGCGAAGCCCTCCTCGCTGTGGTAGGGTATGCCGAGGGCGAACAGCGTGTCGGCCAGCCCCATGAGGCCCAGGCCGACCTTCCTTGTGAGCTTTGTGTGCTCCTCTATCTCGGGGATCGGGTACTTGTTCACGTCGATCACGTTGTCCAAGAACCTCAGAGCCAGCCTAACGTCCTTTGCATAGGCCTCCCAGTCGAACTCAGCCTCTCCGGTCTCCTCGTCGAACCTCACATAGGCGTAGAGGTTTATGCTCCCGAGGTTGCACGACTCATAGGGATATAGCGGCTCCTCACCGCAGTTGTGGTTCGCCAGCCCGTTAGCCACGTAGTTGTGGTGAACCGGCACGGTGAAGTCGTAGAAGTCTACTATTCCGGCGTCCTCCACTGACCTGACCGTCGCCCACACGGGATCTCTCTTTGTCTTCTTGAGGCACAGCTTCTCCAGCTTTCGTATGCTCTCGAAGCCTATCAGCTCCTTGAAGATCTTCCTGCTGTAGCCCCTTATCAACAGCTCGTAGTACCCAGATGCCTCGTAGGTCCTCTCCTCGCCGTCCTTGGTCACGTAGTGGAACTCTCCCCCATAGGGTCTCTCGTATATCTTGGAGGCTATTCCAAATGTTGTCAGGAGAATCTGGACTTCCCTGAGCAGCCTTAGGCTCGCGCTCGTTAGCCTAATCGCCCTGTCCTCGTCCACGTAGCCGTCGGCTGTGAAGAGCCCTCTGAGGAAGGCGGCGAGAGAGCGGGGGCTCAGCCTCCAGGCTATCTCGGGCAGGCCCCTCTCCCTGCTCTTCTCCATTAGGGAGCCCATCAGCCTCATCACATTCCTGTAGACCGTCGTTCCGGCGTTATACTGTACTTTGTGCTCGCTCTCACTGAGCACATACGTGTGAGAGAGGGGGTTGCCTCCTAGCTTCTCCACTCCCCTTCTCACGCGCTCCTCGGCAGCCTCGTCCTCTCCGCTGAAGAACCACGCGACGTAGTGCTTGTTGAAGGTTCCGTCCCCCACCAGCCACCCGAGAGCGAAGGCGACGTCCTCGTCGAGGTCGTAGTCCCCCCTGTAGGAGCCGTCGAGGAGGGCGGGGTGCATCCTCGCGATGAGAATCCTGTCCCCCGGCCTAAGGCTCCTGGCCTCCTTCCAGCCTTCAGCGGTCAGGAACCTGTGGTCGTGCGTGACGGTGAGCTCGTAGCCCTCCTCCGTCTCGACCCTTAGGCCCGGTTTTCTGCCGACGTGCCAAACCCAGGCGTCAACCTCCATGGGCACCAAGAGCCTCAACTCGTCCCCATGAGCGGTCCGGTAGATCACCTCGTTCCCCTGGATGGTCACCAGTCTCACCCTGTAGGCCGTCGGTTCTCCACCCTCCCCGAGCACATCTTCGTCGACGGTGACCGTCCTGACTGGCCCCGAGAACCTGGCTTCCTCGAAGAGTTCTCGCGCCGTTATCCACCCCCTGGGGGTTAGGACCCTAGAGTCGCCCGAGACGCACGGATTGGTACTCCTTATTTCACCAAGGGCCTCCCTCAGGACATTTCTCTTGTTTATGTTGTCCAAGAAGAGGACGCCTGGGTCGCCGGACTTCCAGGCCATCTCGGCTATCTTCCTGAACAGCTCCCTCGGATTGGCCGTGCCCCAAGCCTCCCCGTTCCTAGGATTGACGAGCGGATAGGGCTCTCCCTTCTCGAAGTACTCCCAAAAGTTGGAGGTTATCATCACCGAGATGTTGAAGTTCTCGTACTGACCAGGCTTGGACTTGCACTCGATGAACTTCCATATGTCTGGGTGCCAGACCTCCAGTATGCCCATGTTGGCTCCTCTGCGTCTTCCCCCCTGCTTCACGACGTCCGTTATCACGTCGATTATCCTCATGAACGAGACGGGTCCGCTGGCCCTCCCGTTGGTCGAGCGGACTATGTCTCCCTCCGGCCTGAGCTTCGAGTAGTTTATCCCAATTCCTCCACCGCTCTGGAAGATCTTCGAGGCGTCTACGGCAGCTTTCATGATGGAATCCAGGCTGTCCTCCATGTCTAGGACGAAGCAGGCCGACAGCTGGCCCAGCCTGGTGCCAGCGTTGAACAACGTGGGCGAGTTGGGTAGGAACCTCAGCTCAGCCATCAGGCTGTAGTACTCTAGGAAGTGCCAGTAGTGATCGTCGAACTCGCCCTCCAGGAGCATCTGCCAGAAGCGGGACCAGGGAACCCTCATCTTGCCCTGCTTGTTCAGCTCGTCGTACAGCGCCTTCATCCGCTCAAGGTGATACCTGTTCCAGGTGAACTCTGGGCCTCCAATGCCCCTTAGGCCGACCTTGCCCTCCCACTCCTCAGGATTGAACTCCTCAGTTGGGTGGACCGGCTGACCTCCCTCCTTGTCGAACACCCTAGGGTCGTGCAGGATGTCGGGAATCACGACGAGCGACGCTACTCTGACGAACATGCCCTTTGGATCCTCTATCAGCTGGCCCTCCTGATCCTTCAGCAGGTACCTGGAGGCGAGAAGGCGTATTGCGTTCAGTGAGAGCCTCTTGTCCACCTCGTCGGCGTAGTCCTTGCCTAGTATGGCCATCTTCTCTTTCCGGATCCTCTCCCGCTCCTTCCGGTAGAGTATGTAGGCCTTCGCCACCTGGAAGAGCCCGTGCTTCACCAGAGCGTACTCTATGATGTCCTGGATGTCCTCAACGTGGGGCGGGTTCTCCTTGGTGTAGGTCTCGTTGATGACCTTGACGACGTAATCTACAACCTCCCTGAGCTTCTTTTCGTCATACTGCTTCACCTCCCTCATGGCTCGGGTTATAGCTCGTCTGATCCTGTTGATGTCAAAGGGAACTACCCTTCCGTCCCTCTTGATGACCCTGTCAACCTTGAAGAGTTCGCCCCCCTCCTCCATGAAGTCTACCTCACGCTCAAGCTTACCAAGAGCCTCAGTGCTTATTTTAGCACTTCAGGCTCAATTTCAACTCTGTAAAGCAGATTGCCAACCACTTTCGGTAGAGTGCTCGGTCATTATCGATTAATTCTATTACGCACTCCTTACTCATCTAATTAGAGTCCTGTGGCGCCATCTTTCCGACATTTGGACGTTGTCCGTCAAGTTTGGGAGGGGGTGCCTTATGCCTCAGGAGACCGTCTGCGCGATCTCCTCCAGGGCTTCCACGAACCTCTCCACCTCTTCCTCGGTGTTGTAGAGGTAGAAGCTGGCCCTGACAGAGCCTTCTGCCGCCCCGATCCTGCGGTGGAGCGGGTGGGCGCAGTGGAGACCAGACCTGACGGCTATGCCGTAGGAGTCGAGCAGGGATGCGGTCATGTGGGGATCCAGCCCCTTGAGGTTGAACGTCACTATGCCTCCCCTGACGCTCACGTCTAGAGGACCGTAGACCTCGATCGCGTCGCCCAGCCTCTCCTTCATCAGCCTGAGGGTGAGTTCCGTGAGCCTCCTCTCGTGCTCCCTGATGTTCTCCATGCCTACAGCCTGGAGGTACCTCACCGCCTCTGCCAGGCCGACCCCTCCAGCTATGTGAGGAGTGCCCGCCTCGAGTCTCCAGGGAAGCTCGGCCCACTCGGCGCTCTCCAGAGTAACGTCGCTTATCATCCCTCCTCCAACCCTGGTCGGCTCCATCTCCTCTAGGAGATCCTTCCTACCGTACAGCACTCCTATGCCCGTTGGGCCGAGCATCTTGTGGCCGGAGAAGGCGAGGAAATCGATCTCCATGCTCTTGACGTCAATGGGCATGTGAGGCACGGCTTGGGCTCCGTCCACGACGAGGACCGCGTCGACCTCGTGGGCCAGCTTGGCCACCTTGGCTATGTCCACGATCGTCCCAGTCACGTTGGACATGCCGGTTATCGCCACCACCCTCGTCCTGTGGTCTATCGCGTTCTCCAGCTGGTCCCACTTGAGCAGGCCATCTTCAGCCACATCCACGTACACAAGCTCGGCCCCGACTCTCGAGGCCGTCAGCCTCCAAGGGAGCATGTTGCTGTGGTGCTCCATCACCGTGGTGACTATCCTGTCGCCCGGCCTCAGGTGCCTACACGCCCAGCCGTCGGCTATCTGGTTAAGAGAGTCCGTGGTCCCAGCTGTGAAAGCGATCTCCTCTATCCCGGAGGCGCCAATGAACTTGGCGACGACCTCGTGGGCCTCCTCATAGAGTTCTGAGGCCTCCTGGCTCAGTGTGTGGAGGCCCCTGTGAACGTTGGCGTTGTGCTCCTCGTAGAAGCGAAGGATTGCTTCAATAACCTGGCGAGGCTTCTGCGTCGTTGCAGCGTTGTCGAAGTATATTACGGGCCTCCCAGCAATCTCCCTCTTTAGAATTGGGAAATCCTCTCTGATTTTGCCGACGTCGAGCAGAGTGACCCCCCGAGCGCGACAGCCCGAGGGGGATGTAAAAATCAGGTACCCTTGGGAGGTCTTGCTTACTCCGAGGAGGTCTCCTTCTTCTTCAGCATCGCAATTATTTCTCTCTCGATCTCCTCGTCAGTCTTTCCTACTGTGTCGATGCCCAGTTCCCTCGCCAGATCCCTTATGGTCTTCTCTCTCCTAGCCCGCTGCACCTCCTGCACGGTTAAGGTCGGCTCAGACTCAAAGGTCCCGCTTGCAGCCTTCTTGAACTCGTTGATAGCCTGGCCTAGGCTTCGAGCGAGTTCAGGCAGCTTGCTGGGCCCCAAGAGTATCAGGGCCAGTATCAGCAAGAGCAGTATCTCGGTTGGCCCTAGGTTGATGAACCCCGTGCCCCACCAGAGGGCCTCGGTGACTACTTGCGTCAATTCCCGTCCACCAAGGAGCTTGGCGAGTGGGTCTCATATATACCCTTTTGCCTCCCCACTCCTGGCGAGATGGCACCTCCTGCCAACTAAGGGCCGTCTGCTATGACTGTCGGGCCGGTCTGAATATCAGACAGGTCACTCTCTCCTCGCTCGACTCGATCACCCTAAAGAAGAGGCCCTTCTTCTTTGCAAGGAGTTCTAGGGCTCGCGGCGGGGTCCTGTCAGGGTCAAAGTGAACCAGCATGGCCTCTCCTTTTCTTATATCGGCTAGAGCCCGGGTGAATCTCATCAGAGGGGAGTCTATGCACTTCTTCGATCTCTCGGTGATGTCCAGCACAGAGACTATCCTATAATCCGCTTCGCCGCTCACCTCCTACCACCATACAGCCTCTCTATCAATTCCTCCTCTTCGAGGGCCTGCTTCTCGGCGGCGGTCAGCTCTTCGGGCAGCCAATCTGGCCTTTGCCCCTTCTTCTCGTAGTAGGACCTTATGGCCCTCCTCAGGGCCCCAACCGCCAGAATGCTGCAGTGCCTCTTGATGGGAGGGAGCCCTCCCAGCGCCTCGGCCACCTCCTGCCACTCTATGCTCCAAGCCTCTCGAAGGGTCTTGCCCTTGATCATCTCGGTCAGCATGCTCGATGCGGCTATGTTCGCGGCGCAGCCATAGCTCTCGAACTTGGCGTCTTCTATCACATCCTCACTGTCCCTCTCCACCACTCTTAGGTACATCCTGATGACGTCTCCGCACGCCGGGCTCCCTGCTTCGGCGTAGGCGTCTGGATTCTCGATCGAACCCAGGTTCTTGGGGTTTCTGAACAGCTCTAGGACCTTAGGGGTGTAGGGCAGGGGTATTCTCGTGCTCACACAGACACCTCATAACATCGTGATATATGGTGATATTTACCCCTTTCCCAGCGGGCTTATCTCCCTGAGGCGCTCGACAGCTGAGGAGATCTGCGAAGCGACGTATTCCACGTCTTCCTCCGAGTGATACCTCGTTAGCTTAAAGAGGATGCTCCCGTGAGCCTCCTCGTACCTCCTGCCTATGGCCAGCAGCACGTGGCTGGGCTCCAGAATCCTGCTCGTGCAGGCGCTCCCGCTGGAGACGTACACTCCCCTCATGCTCAGCTCCACGGTCAGCGCCTCGCCCTCAACGTGTAGGAAGCTTATGTTCAGGTTGTCTGACACCCTCTCCTCCCCCCTCGGCCCGTTGAGCATGGTGTCTGCCACGCTGGAGAGGATAGCATCCATGAGCTTGTCCCTAAGAGCCCTCACCCTGGCGTTCTGGCCCTCAAAGTCCTCGAAGGCCAGCTCTATTGCCTTCTTGAATCCCGCAATGGCTGGGACGTTCTCCACTCCGGGCCAGAGGGGCTCAGAGCTCAGGGCCCCGTGCAGCACGGGCTTGACCCTTACGCCATCCGACACGTAGAGCACGCCGACCCCCTTGGGCCCGAGGATCTTGTGAGAGCTGAGAGTGAGCAGGTCGACCCCCATCGCGTCGACATCGAGCCTCACCCTCCCGTAGGCGTCGCAGGCGTCGGTGTGGAATATCACGTCTGCGTTTCTGTCCCTCACAACCTCAGAAAGCCCTCTAATCCTCTGAATCGTCCCGATCTCCTGGTTGACCGTCTGAACGCTAACTAGCACGGTCTCCCTGTCCACCAGCTCCGCCAGCACGTCCTGGTCGACGAAGCCCTCCTCGTCGACGGGTGCCCTGATCACCTTGAAGCCAGCATCCTCTAGCGACTCGGCCGGGAATATCACGCTCAGGTGCTCAACCGCCGAGACTACTATCTTCCTCCCTCTGTCTCTGTTGGCCAGGGCAGCCCCGACGATCGCCAGATTGTTGGCCTCGGTGCCGCTGTGGGTGAAGTGCACATCCTCTGGATCACCTCCTATCGTCCTAGCCACGAGCTCAGAGGTCTCCTGAAGAACCTCGAAGGCCTCCCAGCCTGGCCTGTTCGTAATAGACGGGTGGCCGTAGCCCCTCAAGTTGAAGTAAGGCAGCATGGCCTCCACGACCTCTGGCGGAACCCACCCAGAGTTCTCATTGTCTAGGTAGACCTCTCTAGGCGGCTCTCCATGGGCCTTGAGCAGCCTCCTGACGTCAGATCCCATCAACCATCTCAGGTGAGAACCAGCAAAAAGGATGCCGCC
Organism: uncultured archaeon; assembly: GCA_965552295.1. GTDB lineage: Archaea > Korarchaeota > Korarchaeia > Korarchaeales > Korarchaeaceae > DRBY01. Next base: position 14,024 of record CBEVRO010000015.1, read on the forward strand.
GCCTATTGGCGACTGAGAGTTGAACGCTCGCCTCGAGCCGCTTGGAATGAGGAGAGAACCGAGGCGCCCCCAAGGAGCTTTCAGTGAGCGTGGCGGTCGGCGACGTCATGATGCAGCACTTTCACAACACCCCTCTTTGCTAAGTAGTTGGCCGCGCAGTGCTCACAGCAGAACCTCAGCTTCTTCCCCTCAAACTCGACTTCCACCCCGCCCTCGTAGATCTTCACGCCGCAGTTGGCGCACACCGTCACCTTGGACTCGACTATGGCCTCAACGATGGCTGAGATTCTATCTACAGTGTCCTCGACCAGCTCCCTCCCCTTCTCGGTGAGGACGTACAGCTTCCTGCGTGGATCCGCCGGATCCTTCTCCACCTTGACATATCCCTCTCTCTCCAGCCTCTGGAGGAAAGGGTAGATCTCCCCGGCGCTGGGCTTCTTGCCGGTGACCTTCTCGACGTCCTCCATTATGCCGTAGCCGTGCCTCTTCCCCCTGTAGAGCGATAGCAGTATCAGAGTCCTGACGAGTCCTCTGGGCTTGAATTCTCTGGGCATCCAACTCAGGCTCCCAGATGTCAATTTAAGATGCTTTTGAACGGCGACCCCTAGGGCGACCTCCCCCCAGGATTATCAGGATCAGTGAAGCGAGGCCAATCAAAGCCAGTAGTGTGATAGGGCTGAGCCAGCCCCACCACATCCACGGGCCTCCCCAACCTCCCCAGCAGAGTGGACACATCAGCTCCCACCTCCCTCGAACTCAGCCTCTTGGACGAAGTATCCGTGCCAGGTGTGGTACCAGATTTCTCCGGTCAGCGAGTTGACGCTCAGCATGCCGATAACCCTCCCGTTCACCACGTAGTCCATGGTATAGTACCCGTAGAACTCGACAGACTCCTCCACCTCGACTTCAGCTCCCGGGAACGTAGATCTCAGCGACCTCAGGGCCAGTTCTACGGCTTGATCTGGCGTGAGATCGGCGGAGTCATCTCCCTGCGGGCCTATCCTGTGCATCCCGTACTTCAGGTTCCACATCATGTTGGGGCCAGGCTCCGGCGTAATCCTCCCCTTCGACTTCCAGAGAAGAAGCTCAAAGGCGCCGATGCCAGTGTCACTCTCCACAATCACGGCGTAGAAGTTGTTCTGAAACTCCATAACCTCTCTGAGCTCAAATCCACCTCCTAGGCCTGAGATGTAGTTCTGGAAGGCCTCTATGGCGTCCTCGAGCGTGATTAAGCCGCTGGTCTGAGCGTAGCCTTCACCAGCAGCTGGGGGTCCTCCCATCATGGTGTATCCCGCCTGGCAGCTGCAGCCAAAAGTTGGCATCCCCGCCCCAGTCGCGTAGTTTGGATGCCATCTCACGGGTCTGTACGAGTAGATTGCGATCGCCCCCAAGGCGGAAACGATGAGGAGCGATGCCACAAACCTCGCAGCATTCATCTCGATCATCTACGTCAATCTAAGATATATTACATTTAAACATTAATGAATTCGCTTGGACGAATGTCTGCATCGAATGCAAGCCAATTGGTGTGTATACCGAGTTATATTGGATTAGATCAACGTAGATGAGAATTTCGGCCAACGCGAACCCTGAATGGGTGTGACTAATATGTTTATATTAGATCCATATGAGACATAACTCGATGAGCGCGAATCGAGGTTGCAAGAACCACTGGCATATGGGCGGGCACGCCCATCCTGGGCATGAGTCGCACAAATCTCCGACAGCACGGCGCGTTCACGCTCCTAGCTCTCACGCTGGGCACGCGGGACACGATCACAGGAAGATGGAACTTGACATGAGGAATAGGTTCGTTGCGTCGCTCATCCTAACGACTCCAATATTCCTCTACTCTAGGTTCGCTCGGTTCCTCGGGCTGAGGCTACCAGAGTTCCCGGGCCTGACCTACGTGATCTTCGCGCTGTCCACAGTCGTCATAGCGTACGGAGGCTTGTCGTTCTTCAGGGGGGCCTACTCCACTCTGAAGAGGGGCATGCTCGGCATGAACGTGTTGGTGAGCCTCGCTCTACTCTCCGGCTACCTCTACAGCGTTGGAGCGATATTCCTCTTCGGGGGCGAGGACTTCTTCGAGGCTGTGACCACGCTGACCGTGTTCCTGCTCTTCGGGCACTGGATGGAGATGAAGGCCTTCAGGAGGACCAAGACGGCCCTGGACGCCCTGCTCGAGATGGCGCCGTCCACTGCCAAGGTGATCAGAGACGGAGAGGTCGTGGAGGTGCCAGCGGACCAGGTCAGAGTGGGAGATCTCGTGCTGGTGAGGCCGGGAGAGTCGTTCCCCGTCGACGGGATCGTGGTGGAGGGGAACACCTTCGTCGACGAGTCCATGCTGACGGGAGAGCCGATTCCGGTCGAGAAAGGGCCCGGTGACGAGGTCGCCGCTGGAACAGTCAACCAGCTGGGCGCCGTGAAGGTAAAGGCGGCCGGAGTAGGCGAGGAGACAGCCCTCGCTCAGATAATCAGGCTGGTTAGGCAGGCAGAGGAGAGCAAGCCGTCGCTCCAGAGGCTAGCCGACAGGGCAGCCCACTACCTGACCATAATCGCCGTGGTGGCGGCGCTGGCCACGTTTACCTACTGGTCGACTCTGGCCGGGGCCGAGGAGGTGTTCGCACTCTCCCTGGCCATCTCCGTCATGGTCATCACGTGCCCGCACGCGCTGGGCCTGGCCATGCCCGTGGTGACGACGCTCTCCACGGGGCTGGCCGCCAGGATGGGCATCTTGGTCAAGGACGCCAGTGTCTTCGAGAAGCTCAGGAGGGCCACCACAGTGGTGTTCGACAAGACCGGCACGCTGACGGAGGGGAAGCCGAGGGTTGTGTCGGTGAGGCCAGCTGAGGGAGTGAGGGCAGAGGAACTCCTAGCGTTGGCAGCGTCCGTCGAGGCCAACTCAGAGCACCCCATCGCCAGAGCGATCGTGGAGGCCTATGGAGAGAGCGTCAAGCCAGCCAGCGACTTCACGGCAGTGCCCGGCAGGGGGGCCAGAGCGGAGGTTGGCGGGAGGGAGGTGCTGGTCGGCAGCGTGAAGTTCATGAAAGAGTCGGGGGTCGACTTGAGCGAGTGGGAAGAGGTCCTCAGAGAGGAGGCGTCCAAGGGCCGGACGATAACCTGCGTGGCGTCTAACAGCAGGCTACTTGGGGTCATATCGGTTGCCGACGTGGCGAGGCCGGAAGCCAAGGAGGCAGTTCATAGGCTCAAGGAAATGGGCGTGTCCGTGGTCATGCTCACCGGAGACAACAGGGTTACTGCCAAGGCGGTGGCAGAGGAGCTTGGCATCGAGAGGTTCCTAGCCGAGGTCATGCCTGAGGACAAAGAGAGGGTGATCGCGGAGATGCAGGAGAATGGAGAGGTGGTTGTGATGGTCGGCGACGGAATAAACGACGCTCCGGCGCTGGCTAGAGCCGACGTCGGCGTGGCAATAGGCGCCGGCACGAACGTGGCGATGGAGTCCGCTGACGTGGTGCTGGTGAAGAGCGATCCGCTGGACGTGATGAGGCTGTTCCAGCTGTCCGACGCTGCCTACTCGAAGATGGCGCAGAACCTGTTCTGGGCCACGGGATACAACGCTGTGGCCATTCCGCTGGCCGCCGGGGCGCTCTACAACAGCTACGGCATACTCGTGCCGCCAGAGATATCGGCTCTAGTCATGTCGGTAAGCTCGATCATAGTGGTGGCCAACGCACTCCTGCTGAGGCTCAGGTGGAGGCCGAGCGTTTGACCTCCGACTGGGCTTATTTATCAAGACGAGCCGTCCAGAGTGAGGACAATGGAGGAGCTTCCCCCGGGGCAGAGGTACGTCCCCAGCTTCATAGAGTACTCCGCTCTGGGCAGGCCTGAGGTCAACTTGGAGACCTGGAGGCTCAGGGTTAGAAGACTGGTCGAGAGGGAGTTAGAGCTGAGCTATGAGGAACTCAGGAAGCTACCCCAGATCGAGATCTTGAGTGACTTCCACTGCGTTACTGGATGGAGCGTCAGAGGAGTGAGGTGGAAGGGAGTAAGGATCTCCCTCCTAGCTGAGATGGCTGGGGTGAAGCCAGAGGCGAAGTGGGCCAAGTTTGCCTGCGTCGATGGCTACCACACGTCTGTCCCCATTGAAGACGCTCTGGCGGAAGAGTCGATCATCGTCCTAGAGGTAAATGGCTCCCCCCTCTCACGGGAGATGGGGTTTCCAGCCAGACCCTTCATACCACACCTCTACGCTTGGAAGAGCGCTAAGTGGCTCGAACTCATAGAGTTTCTGCCGTACTACCCCGGAGGGTACTGGGAGAGCCGGGGGTACCACCCGAGAGGGAACGTGTGGGCTGAGGAGAGAAGGGTTGAGAGGTAAGCCCATCAGGCTGATTCAAACCGGATACTGCGCCCCTCACGCGAGCATGTTGTCTAGGAGCATCATCAGAGCGAACCCCGCAATTACCCCTAGGGTTGCCCACCTCTCGTGGCCCTTCCTATGGCTCTCTGGGATCATCTCATCGCTGACGACGAATATCATGGCCCCCGCCGCCAGTCCCATAGCGGCAGGGAGTGCGCCCCTGGCTGAGGAGATGGCGAGGGCGCCCAGTATCCCTCCTATCGGCTCCACCAAGCCTGTGAGAGCTGAGTAGAGCACGGCCCTAAGGCCGCCGTATCCCTCCCTGACCAGCGGGGCCGAGACTGCGAGACCCTCTGGGACGTTCTGGATCCCTATAGCTGTAGTCAGGGCCACGGCTCCGCTAAAGTCGCCCGACCCAAAAGCTACGCCGACAGCCAACCCCTCCGGGAAATTGTGAATTACCATAGCGAGGATCAGCAGCCAGACTCTCCTGAGTCTCGAGGGCGGTCCCTCCTCGCCGTAGATCGGGTGTAGGTGTGGGATAGTCCTGTCGCTAGCCTCGATCAGGGCGCTCCCGGCGACGAAGCCCAGCGTGACCTCCCATATCGACCCTAGCTCCAAAGCTGGGGTTAGTAGGCTGAAGGCGCTGGCAGAAAGCATCACACCGGCTGCCAGGCCATAAAGCATGTCCATCAACTTGTCGGGGATCTCTCCATGTAGAGCCAGGGCTGGCAAGGCTCCTAAAGCTGTCATTAGCCCAGCAATCAGGCTCCCAAGAAACCCAAGCGTTACAGGGCTCACGACGAGGCCTGGGCTGGGTAGAATATAGATGGGGCAGTAGCGCGCCAGCCTACTCGCTCAGCCCCAAGACCTCCAGCGCCTTAGCGTAGGTCTCTCGAATGGAGACGATCGCCTCCCTCAACCTCTGCCTCTCTTCGGGAGTCAGAATCTCGAGCATGGGCGGACCCAGCGTCATGCCCACCCTCCTTGGGACGCTCACGAATGCCTCCCAGTCCAACCCCTCCAGACGCGTGGGAGCGGCGACGCTGAGCACTCTGTCCATGTTGAGGACAATGGACTCCACTATGTCCCTGAAGGCTGCGGCGGGGCCGTACCTCGTCGCCTCGAGCATGTCTATTATGCCCTCGGGGACTTCCCTCACGTATCTCTCAACCTCCTCCCTGTCGACCGTGATTCCTTCGACTTCAAGCTCCTCTAGGCTCCTCCCTCCGACTCTGATCGTGGACCAGAGCACGAACATCTTCCTGCCGTGCTCGCCACCAACGTACCCCTCAACGCTCGAGACCGGCGCTCTGATCTCTTCTGCAAGCTTTGCCTTCATCCTCAGTGTGTCGAGGTGGTTGCCAGTGCTGATGACGTAGTCTGCCCCCGAGATCTTCTTGAAGAGGGCGGCCATGGCGTCTACGGGGTTCGTCACAACGACGAACTTCGCCCCAGGGTTTCGCGGAGCGACGGCCTCAGCTATGTCCCTAATGATGGCGGCGTTCTCCTTGACCAACTCGCTCCTCGGAATCCTTACGCCCGGAGGACGAGCCGTGCCGGCGCATATCAGGACGACGTCGGCACCGCTGAGGTCCTCGTCCCTCTCGAAGTGGTGAATCTCTGCGTCCACCTTGAATCCCGCCGCCGCGTGCTTCAGCTCTTCGGCAACAGCCTCTGCGAGGCCTGGCTTGATATCCACGAGGGACAGCTCGTCGGCAAGCCCCCTCTCCAAGATGGCGAAGGCAGAGGCTTGGCCAACCCTTCCTACGCCAACCACTCCAATGTGCAAGGAGGGCACCTCCCTCGCGTCGCCCTCCAGTAGGTTAAGATTTGTCTCCAAAAGTTGTGCTCGCCAGGAGATGCTGAGGATGAAAATTGGTATCCCACGACTCTTGGGCCTTCAACTGCCTCCCAGAGTCTCCTGACCCTCCTCCTCATCAGGGTCAAGAGGAGAGCGAACCCCAGCCCCACGAGCGTCATGCTGGGGACGTTAAACCCCTGCAGGAAGGCTATGACTATCATCCCCCATAGGGGAGAGCTGACGGCGTCAAAGGCCCTCAGCCCAGAGTCCCAACGCCGTCGAAGAGCCCATCTGACGAACAGCCACGCCATCGCGAGCTCAATCGCAAAGGTGAGCGCGGCGGGGATCCCCGTGTGAGCGAGAGCGAATGGGCCGAGGATCGTTAACATGGCCCAAGAGGCACCCAGCAGGTAGATCTTCACGGCGCGAGGAGGCTCAATCGGACCAGGCGTGTAGGGGCCAGCTCTCCGCTTCGCGAACCTCACGAGGAGAACGGCTGCCAAGAGGGCGAAGATGACGAGGATGGCTGGCACTGGAACCTCGCACTTGAAGCCGACCAGGCCCAGCAGAGTGACGCCCGCCAATGATGCGAGGCTCAACGCTACTCCTCTGCGCCCGAGCCACGGCCTCCCCCTGGCCTGGGGGTAGAGGAACTCGACCAACGCAACGGGTATCGCGACACTGAACAACGAGTGGAAGATTGTCAGCTCGACCGTCCAGACCCAGTTGACGCCCAGCCACCTGCCGTGCTCGGCCAGCACGTCTAGGTCTGGCCAAGTGGGGCAGAAGAAGCTCCTGGTCACCACGCTCTCCTCCAGTACCCCGTAGGCAGCTCCCAGGAGGAG